>NZ_JBEPNA010000005.1:0-179553 GCF_040546025.1 Marisediminicola sp. UYEF4
GACCCCGCGCCGACATCCGGATTCCGCTCATGCCCACAGCCAACACCCGACCACCGACAGACCACCGACATTCCCGCCCGACCCCGCGAAAACGGTGCAAACCCCGCCAACAGAACGCGCTGGGGACGAGAAGGCGGCGCGCGCGTCTATCGCGGGGAGCAACCGCGTACTCGGCGATGAACTCGCGGGCCACACGCCGGGTCATTGGAAGAAGAGGGTAGCTCCAATGCAGTACAGGAACATCACGACGCCGACGACGAGCGCGATCACCAGGCGCAGTCGGGCGCGCCGCAGCCATGGGACCAGCATCACAGCGCCGAACATCGCCAGAGCGCCCAGGATCGCCCCTCCCACATCGTTCGGAGCCAGTAGCGAGGCGAAGCCCGCCGCTGCGCCGAGGCACTCGCTGAAGCCACACCGCTCGAATCGTACGAGGCCGGGAAGTACCGATCGCAAAGGCAATAGGCAAAGCCCAGAGGAGGTTCAGACTGTGGAGACTGATACGACGCGTCGCAACCTCACCCACGACTGACCGTCGCCGACTGTATTTATCCCAGGGCGCGCTCGAGCGTGACCGTGGCGTGGGTGAGCGTTCCCGCCCCGTCGTCGAGGGTCACTGTGTAGATCTCGCTGGGGTTGGCGCACTGGTACGAGATGTCGGTGAACACCCCTGAGGTGTCGACCTCGGCGAACGGCTCGGCCTTCGCGTCGGTCGTGCCGACGCCGATCCAGGCCAACTCGGCGCCCGTGCTCGTCCACTCGAAGGTCAGCGGAATCGACGAGGTCTCATCCGGGCAGCTGACAGGCGTGCCGCTCTCCGGGGAGAACGTCGTGAAGGCCGCGCCTTGGTCCTCGACCGGCTCCTCGCTCGGCGTCGGTTCCGGCGTGGGCTCCGGGGATGCCAGCGGCTCGGTGTCCGATGGAGTTGGAGTGGGGGTCGGGACCTCGGATGCGTCGGGGGAGGCGACCGGAGCGGGCGCGGTTTCGGGGTCTCGGGTCGCGAGGTTGTAGAGCAGGATGGCGAGGGCGATGAGCAGCACGGCGACGATGACGAAGAATGCGATCATCGGGCCCCGCGACTTGGTCTCCGTTGGCGGCGCGAGCACCGGCTGGGGCTCCCGGGGACCGGGCGGAGGGGGGAGGAACTCCGGTTCGGCGCTGGCCGGCGATGTGGCAAAACGCTCGGTGGGCGTGTCATCCCCGGCGGGCCCGGCGAAGCGCTCGGTCGGCGCATCAGCGTCAGCCTGATCCAGGCGGCGGGTGGGGGCGTCGCCCATGTCATCGTTCGAAGTGCCGCCCGCGCTGGGGCCGGGGGTCTTCGGATCGGGCGCGTTCGGATCGAATCGATCGGTCGGAGTGTCGTCGCTCATGGCCGCCTTTGTTGGTGGGGTACTAGCCGGTCGTCTCTTCGCCGCCAGGAGCGATCGGAAGTGTGGGTGCGGGCTCTGGCGCGGATGCGGGCGCGGGCGCGGGTGCCGGCGCGGGTGCTGGATCCGGGGCAGGGGCAGGAGCGGGAGCGGGCTCCGGAGCGGGCTCCGGCGCGGGTTCCGGCGCGGGTTCCGGTGCAGGCTCGGGTTCTGGAGCGGGCGCGGGCGCGGGTGCAGGGGCAGGTTCAGGCTCGGGCGTGGGCTCCGGCGTGCTCGTCGGCGTCGGAGTAGGAGTCGAGCTCGGTGCCACCGACGGCCCCGGGGTGACCTCTGGCCCGTCGGCACGCGTGACCAGGGTGAAGATGATCATGGTCGCCGCGACGGCGATGACCGCACCGATGATGAGGAGGGCAATGAGCGGGCCGCGGGACTTCTCGTCAGCATGGGACGGAGCCACCGGCGAGGCCTCAACGGGCGCGGTGGCCGGCTGCGCGGCCCCGGACGTGCCGAAAAGGGCAGTTTCGAACCCGGCCGCCCCATATCCGCCGGCGGGCGTCGGGGGAGTGAACGCCTGCGTGGCGACGGTCGGCGGAGTGGCGCCGAGCACACGGGTGGCGTCATCGGGCGGAGTGGCACCGAGCACCTGGGTGGCGTCATCGGGTCGGGTGGCACCGAGCGGCTGGGTAGCCCCGAGCTTGTCCGCGCCGAACGGTGTGGCGCTATAGAGGCCCGTCCCGAGTGGGGCTGTTGCGGCGCCGGTGGATCGGTGATCGAAAGCCTCGGTCGGCGCCCCATCGCCGACGTCCGCGTTCGAGATCGCCTCGGTGTGGGCATCCACCGGCTTGGCGGCGGCCGGCGGGTTGTCGCCGCTGCCCTTGCCGGTGGGATCGAACCGCTCGGTCGGGGTGTCGTTGGTCATTCTGCCCCTCGGATACCGTCGCGGACGATCCCGCGAGCGAATACAACGGTGGCCACGGACTACCGCGGCCGGGATCAGCCTAGGCGGGCAAGGCCGGACCTCACAATTCGCGTTGCGGCATCGAGTCGATGGCGTCTTGAACGCCGTGGCACAGCGGCGACAGCGCGGCCGTGAGATAGGGCCCGAGTTCGCCCCTCTTCGTGCTCGCGTCCGCCCACGCCTGGGTGGCCGCGATGACCGCTCCGATCGCCGCGAAGCTTGCCGCCCGCGCGATCAACGCCGCCTCGGAACCGCGCCCGATGCGTCGTGTGATGAACTCGGTCAGAATGCGCGCCTGGCACGCAAGCCTCGACATCGCCGACGACTGGAGCTCGCCGATGTCGCCGATCATTGACAGGTGGGTGAGCGCCCACGGCACCTTGGACGGTCCCAGGCTCGCGCTGGCCGAAACGATTGCCGAGCACATCGCCTGCATGACCGGCGCGCGCGCATCCGTCGTGGCGAGGCCGTGCGGCAGGCGCGCGAGCACGTCGTCGAGGTCGATCCAGAACACGTCGCTCTTCGCCGAGAAGTAGTTGAAGAACGTCGCCCGGCTGACGCCAGCACGCTGGGTGATCTGGGTGACGGTGGTGCCAGCGTAACCGTTCTCGAGGAACAGTTCGAATGCGGCCTCCTGAAGCATCTCGCAGGAGGATGCATGGGGCCGGCCGCGGGTGTTCGTCATCTGGCTGCCCCTCTTTAATAGACCGAGTCCAGTTATTGTAGGATGGTGGGACACCCAGCAAGAGAATAGAGATACACGCATGCCCGCTCGCCCCCCACGCTCGCTCAGAACAGCAGGGGCCGTTGCCGGCCTCGCGATCGCCGGAATGCTGGCGGGATGCACCGCGGCAGGCGGTGAGGGCGACCAGCAGTCGCTCACCTATGCGATCGAGGGAGCGAACCTCAGCGCAGGACACATGGACCCGCACTCGAGCCAGCTCGACGTGAGCGCGCTCGTGCAGCGGGCGGTCTTCGACTCGCTCGTCGCGCAGGACCTCGACGGAAGCTTCCAGCCGTGGCTCGCCGAGTCGTGGACGATCTCCGACGACGAACTGCAGTACGAGTTCACCCTGCGCGAAGACGTCACCTTCCACGACGGCGAGCCGTTCAACGCCGACGCGGTCGTCGCCAACTTCGAGCACGTCACCGCGCCGGAGACCGCATCGGCCCAGGCCGCGAGCATGATCGGCTACAGCGAGGACGGCGGCTCCTACCTCGGCGCCGAGGCCGTCGACGAATTCACCGTCCGCTTCGACTTCGCCACCCCCTACGCGCCGTTCCTGCAGGCCGTCAGCACCTCCCTGCTCGGCTTCTACTCGCCCGCGGTCCTCGACGAGAAGGCCGACGAGCTCAAGACAGGCGGCCCCGGCATCTCCGTCGGCACCGGCCCGTTCGTGCTGAGCGAGTACACGCCCGACCAGAAGATCGTCTACACGGCGAACCCCGACTACGACTGGGCGCCCGAGGGCGCAGAGCACAGCGGCGCGAGCGACCTCGACGAACTCGTCGTGCGGATCCTGCCGGAGCCCTCGGTGCGCACGGGAGCGCTGACGAGCGGCGAGGTGCAGGTGGCTGGCAACGTGACCCCGAGCACAGTGGGAAGCCTCGGCGACGACATCACCGTCAACTCGGTCGAGCTGCCCGGGCTGCCCTACTCGCTCTATCTCAACCAGAACAACGGCGTGTTCGCCGATGTGAAGGTGCGCCAGGCGTTCCAGCTCGGATTCGACCCGCAGGACGCGGTCGATGGCATCTTCTTCGGCCAGTACCCGCGCGCCTGGAGCATCCTGGGCCCGACGACCCCCGACTCGTACGACAGCTCGCTCGAGCAGCGCCCAGCCGTCGACGTCGACCGCGCGAACGCACTCCTCGACGAGGCAGGCTGGACCGAGCGGGATGGAGAGGGCTACCGCACGAAGGACGGCGAACGGCTGAGCGCCCGCTGGATCGCGTACACGCCCATCCCGGACGACCGCGCGAGCCTGGCCGACGTGATCCAGTCCGACCTCAAGGGGATCGGCTTCGAGATCGTTCGCGAGGCACTCGAACCGGCCGCCTACAACGAGCAGTACGGACCCAAGACGTTCGACATCACCGACTGGGGCTTCTCCGGCGTCGACGCCGACCTGCTGCGCAGCCATCTGCACACCGACGGGTTCCAGAACGCGTCGGGCGTGAGCGACCCCGCCATCGACACCCTGCTGGAGGATGCCGTCGCGACGAGTGATCCGGCCCAGCGCGCCGCCCTCTACACCGAGCTTCAGCAGTGGAACGCCGAAAACGTCGCGATCGTACCGCTGTACGTGCCGTCGATGATCACGGCCTTCAGCGACTCGGTAACCGGGCTCACCTTCGACCTGTACGGCCGACCGCTGTTCTACGGCGTCCAGGTCCAGGGGTCGTGAGGCAGGGTCCGTCGAAGCGTCGAGTCCCCGCAGCGTCAGCGCGCTGGCTTCTCGGACGCCTCGGCGGGCTCCTCCTCGTGGTCTGGGGCGCGGCGACGGCCGGGTTCCTCGCCCTCACCCTCATCCCCGGTGATCCGGTCGAGGTCATGCTGGGCGTCCAGGCGCAGGTCAGCGAGCAGGTGAAGGCGCAGATCCGAGCGGACTGGGGGCTCAACGACCCGCCGCTCGCCCGCTACCTGCAGTACCTCGGGCGCCTCGCGACGGGTGACCTCGGCGAGTCGTACCAGCTACGGCAACCCGTCTCGTCGGTGATCGGCGAGCAACTGCCGGCGACCCTGCAGCTCACCCTGCTGGCCTTCGTCTTCGCTCTCTCGCTCGCCGCGCTCGCGACACTCGCCGCACGCGGACGCCGCTCCACCCGCGTCGTGTCGCTCGTCGAGCTCACCGCTGTCTCTTCACCCACCTTCTGGACGGGCCTCGTGCTCATCGCCGTTTTCGTCTTCCAGCTGCGCTGGTTCCCCATCGCCGAGACCGGGAGCCTGCGCGCGCTCGTGCTTCCCGCACTGACCCTCGCCCTGCCGGTCGCCGGAGTCATCAGCCAGGTTCTCCGGCAGGGGCTGGATGCCGCGGCGGCGCGACCGTTTGCGACGACTGCCATCGCCCGTGGGATCGACGGCCGCCGCCTGCTGCTCCGGCACACCCTGAGGCACGCTGCGGCCGACAGCGTCACCCTCGTCGGCTACCTTGTCGGCACCCTCATCGGCGGTGCCGTGCTGGTCGAGACGGTCTTCGCTCGGCCGGGACTCGGGCGGGTCACCCTTCGCGCGATCATCGACCGCGACCTCCCCGTGGTGCTCGGCATCATCCTGCTCGCCGCAGTGACCTTCGCGCTCATCAACCTCGCCGTCGATGTGCTCTACCGGTGGATCGACCCGCGCCTGCGTACCCGGAACTTGGCAACATGACGGTGCTGCTCGGCAGGACCCGCCTCCGGCCGCCGCGAGCCGGTCTCGCCGGCGCGATCGCGGCATCCGCGTTCCTGCTCGTTCTCGTCGTCGCGGCAGCGGCACCCGCGCTGTTCACGAGCGCCGATCCCATCCAGACCCAGGTGCTGCAGGCACTGCGGGCGCCGAGCATCGAGCATCCGTTCGGCACCGACCAGACCGGGAGGGATGTCTTCGCGCGCGTCGTCTACGGCGCACGCTTCTCCCTCGCGATCGGGGTTCTCGCCACGACGATCGCGATGACAGCGGGGCTACTGGTCGGGACCCTCGCGGGGCTCGCGCCACGTCTGATCGACGGCGCGATCTCACGCGTGATCGAGGTGCTCATGTCGTTCCCCGAGTTCCTGCTCGCGCTGCTGGTCATCGCGATTCTCGGCCCGGGCCCGGCAAGCCTCGTCATTGCGATCTCGCTCGCGGCCGTTCCGGTCTACGCGCGGGTCGCGAGGGTGCAGACCTTCACCGTTCGGCGCTCCGGCTACGTGCGCGCCGCCCTGATCCTCGGTGTGCCCAGATGGCGCAGCGTGCTGCGCCACGTGGTGCCCAACACCCTCGGCCCGCTGCTGGTGATGGCGACGATCGGCTTCGGAACCGCGATCGCGTCGGCCGCCGGCCTCAGCTTTCTCGGGCTCGGACCGCAGCCGCCAACACCAGAGTGGGGCCTCATCCTCTCAGAGGGACGCAACTTCCTCGGCACCGCCTGGTGGATCGCGGTGTTCCCCGGCCTTGTCGTCACCGTCACGGTGATCTCGGCGAGCGTGCTCGGCCGGTACCTGCGGGCACCGGGAGAGGGGAGAGCGGCATGAGCTTCGTCTCGGTGCGCAACCTGCGGGTGCGGTTCGGGCAGAGAATCGTCGTCGACGGGGTGAGCTTCGCCATCGCGGCCGGCGAGTGCCTCGCGATCGTCGGGGAATCCGGATCGGGAAAGACGATCACCGCGCGCACCCTGCTCGGGCTCGCTCCCGACGGCGCCGACATCAGCACCGACGAGCTCGTGGTCGCGGGCGTGGACGTGTCGGCGTACACCGACGCCGAGTGGCGCTCCGTCCGCGGGCGCCTGGTCGGCCTTGTCAGCCAGGACGCCCTCGTCTCTCTCGACCCGATGCGCCGGATCGGGAGCGAGATCGCAGAGCCGATCGAGGTGCACGAGGGCGGGCTCTCGCGCTCCGAGGTCGCCGCGGGGGTGCTCCGGATGCTGGAGGACGTCGCGGTCCCGACCCCCGAGACGCGCGCCCGGCAGTACCCGCACGAGCTCTCCGGTGGGCTGCGTCAGCGCGCCCTGATCGCCTCCGCCCTCGCGGCCGCACCCGTGCTGCTGGTCGCCGACGAGCCGACGACGGCGCTCGACGCGACCGTGCAGTCCAAGGTGCTGGATCTGCTCAGCAGCCTCAAGGAGTCGGGGCTCGCGCTGCTGCTCGTGAGCCACGACCTCTCCCTCGTCGCGCAGATCGCCGACCGCATCGCGGTCATGCAGCACGGCCGCATCGTCGAAATCGCCGCGGCTGCCGACCTGCTCGCGAACCCCACGCATCCGTATTCGCGGGCATTGCTCGACGCCTCACCCACCGGTCACGCCGTGACACGCGGTGGGGGCGAGATCGTGCTCGCTGCGCGTTCCCTGGTCAAGCGCTACCCCGCGCCGGGCCGCGCCACAACGGTGGCCCTCGACGACGTGTCGCTCCAGCTCCGGGCCGGCACGACGCTCGGCATCGTGGGGGAATCAGGTTCTGGCAAGAGCACCCTGGCCCGGCTGCTCCTCGCGATCGAACCACCGGACTCCGGCGAGGTGCTGCTCCGCGGCGGGCCATGGAGCTCGCTTGCCGAGTCCACCCGGCGGCGGATGCGCGGCGGCATCCAGCTCATCGAGCAGGACCCGGCGTCGTCGTTCGACCCGCGGTATACGGTGCGGCGCATCCTCGCTGAGGCCGTCGCCATCACGGACGCGCGCGTCGACCGCCCGGCGCGCATCCTCGAGCTGCTCGAGCAGGTCGGACTCTCGGCGGAGCACCTCGGGCGGCGCGGCCACGAGCTCTCGGGAGGGCAGCGACAGCGGGTCGCGATCGCGCGGGCACTCGCCCGGCGGCCGAGCATCCTCGTGTGCGACGAGCCCGTCTCGGCGCTGGACGTGCAGGTGCAGGCGCAGGTGCTCGCGCTGCTCGAGAACCTGCAAGGGAGCACCGGGCTCTCGCTCGTGGTCATCTCCCACGACCTCGCCGTGATCGCCCAGCTGAGTGACACGGTGCTCGTGGTGCGGGACGGCGTTGTCGTCGAAAGCGGCGAGGCGAGCGCGGTTCTGGCGAACCCGAGCCATCCGTTCACGCGGGAATTGCTCGACTCGTTACCTGCGCGCCGTATCCTGCCCTGATGACGAGCCGCCCCTCCCTCGCGCGGAAGCTCGGCCTCGCCGACGCCGTGTTCATCGGCCTGGGGTCGATGATCGGCGCCGGCGTCTTCGCCGCGTTCACCCCCGCAGCGCACGCGGCGGGAAACGGGCTGCTGGTCGGGTTGGCCGTCGCCGCTGTCGTCGCAGTATGCAACGCGCTCGCATCGGCGCAGCTCGCCGCCGTCTACCCCGAGTCGGGTGGCACCTACGTGTACGGGCGCCGGGTGCTTACGCCGTGGTGGGGGTTTTTCGCCGGCTGGAGTTTCGTGATCGGCAAGACCGCGAGTTGCGCGGCAATGGCGCTCACCTTCGCCTTCTACGCCGCGCCGACCGGGTGGGAGAGGCCGGTCGCGGTCGCCGCCGTCGTCGGACTCGCCGCCGTCAACTACCGCGGGGTGACGCGCACAGCCGCGCTCACCCGCGCGATCGTGGTCGTCGTTCTTATCGCCCTCGCCGCCGCGGTGGCCGCCGGCGGCAGCGTGATCGGCGGCCCTGCGGGGTTCGCGCAGCAGGCCGACCCGGGCGGGCTGCTCGCGGGCGGCGGGTACGGGATCCTGCAGTCGGCCGGCCTGCTGTTCTTCGCGTTTGCCGGCTACGCGCGCATCGCCACGATGGGTGAAGAGGTACGCAACCCGGAGCGCACCATCCCACGCGCCATCGTGATCGCGCTGGCCGTCACGGTCGTCGTCTATGCACTTGTCGCCGTTACACTGCTCGGCGTGCTCGGCCCCGACGGAGTGGCCTCCTCGGCGGCGCCGCTCGCCGACACCGTTCGCGCGAGCGGATGGGACTGGGCAGCCCCTCTCGTGCGGCTGGGAGCTGCGGCGGCGTCCCTCGGTGCCCTGCTCGCTCTGATCGCGGGAATCGGCCGGACGACCCTCGCGATGGCGAGGGAGGGCGACCTTCCGCGCTGGCTCGCCTCCGTGCATCCGAAATTCGCGGTCCCGCACCGCGCCGAGGTCGTGCTCGCCGTCGTCGTGAGCCTGCTCGTGCTCACCGTCGACCTCCGCGGGGCGATCGGATTCTCCTCGTTCGGGGTGCTGCTCTATTACTTTGTCGCGAATGTCGCCGCGTTCCGGCAGCCCGCGGCTGAGCGGCGCTACCCGCGCGCGCTGCAGCTTCTCGGGGCGGCGTCGTGCGTGATCCTCGTCGTGACCCTGCCGCCGGTCGGGGTTGCCGTCGGCACCGGAGTGCTCGTGCTGGGCGCGGCCTATCGGATCGCCTCGGTGCGGCGCGCTGCACGATCGTGAGAGTGCTCTCATGAACGCCGGCCCGCCGTGGGACGCTCGCCATACTGGAGTGATGCGCGGCATCGGGAAGGGACGGCTTCGCCTTCGGCGATGGTCTGTCCGCTCGCGCATCCTCACCTCGATCCTGCTCGTCACGGCCGTCGGGATGACTCTCGCCGGCGCGAGCGCGTTCCTTCTTCAGCGGGAACGCACCCTCCTCGACATCGACGAGCGGCTGCTGTCGAGGGTCGAGTCCGCCCGGTTCGTTGTGACGGGGGAGACCTCGGCGACCGTCGCTGACGACACCGTCGCCGCAGCTCCGGGCGCGCCGGGCTTCGCGACGACGACCGAAGCGCTCGAGGCGGTGCTCGCCCGCGTGGTCCCCGACCGCAATGAGAGTTCGCTCGGGCTCATCGACGGCGCCGCAACGTTCGTGCCCGGCGTCGAGATCGACTTCCACCTCGAGGAGGACCCGTCGCTCGTCTCCCGCGTCGCCGCGGAGGTCACCGACGGCACGGTCCGCCTCGGCACCGCAGTCTCGCCGCTCGGGCAGCTGCGCTACATCGCCGCTCCGATATCGGTGGAGGGCGACGCTCAGCAGGGCGTCTACCTCACGGCGATCGATATGGGGGCGGAACTGCGCGAGCTCACCCGCGCGTTCACGACCTACTCGTTGGTCGCGGCGGGTTCCCTCGCCGCCGTCGGCCTTGTCGGCTGGTTCGTCGCCGGCCGGTTGCTGCGCCCCATCCGGCAACTTCGTGCAGCAGCATCCCGCATCACGGCGAGCGAGCGTAACGAACGCATCCCTGTCGTCGGCAACGACGACATCTCCGACCTCACCGGCACCGTCAACGACATGCTCGACCGGCTCGATAACGCCCTGACGAGCCAGCGCCAGCTGCTCGACGACGTGTGCCATGAACTCAAGACTCCGATCACGATCCTGCGCGGCCACCTCGAGTTGCTGGATCCCGCCGACGCCGCGGAGGTGGCATCCACCCGCGCCCTCGCGATCGACGAACTCGACCGCATGGTCGGCCTCGTCGACGACATCGAGTCGCTGGCCGAGAGCCAGAACACTGTGCGGGCGCGCATCGCCACCGACCTCGCCGACCTCACTACCGACGTCTTCGCGAAGGCGACGGGCATGCCCGGGCACGAGTGGGTGCTGGGGGAGGCGGTCCAGTTGAGCGCAGCGATCGACCCCGCACGCATTACCCAGGCCTGGCTGCATCTCGTCGACAACGCCGCCAAGTACTCCGCGGTGGGCACCCGCATCGAGATCGGCAGCACGGCCCACTACTCCCCGCTCGACCACGACTCGGCCGACGCCGTAGAGTTCTGGGTCGCCGACGAGGGGCCGGGGATTCCGCCGGGCAGCGAGGACCGCATCTTCGAACGCTTCGGGCGGGTCGACGCCGGGCGCGGTATCCAGGGGTCGGGACTCGGGCTGCCGATCGTCAAGGCCATCGCAGCGGCCCACGGCGGGCGGGTCAGCCTGTCGACCTCGCCGGCCGGTTCACGGTTCGGAATTGTCGTGCCCCTGGTCGGCAGTTCTCAGCGTGAGGAGACGGACGAGCCATGAGCAGCATCCTGATTGCGGAGGACGAGGAACGCATCTCCCTCTTCGTCGGCAAGGGCCTGCGCGCCGCCGGCTACTCGGCGTCGATCGTGACCAGCGGCCCGGACGCCCTGAGTCACGCCCTCACCGGAAGCTACGACCTCGTGCTGCTCGACGTCGGGCTCCCCGGGTTCGACGGCTTCGAGGTGCTGCGGCGGCTCCGGACGCAGGACGCGTCGTTGCCGGTGATCATGCTCACCGCCCGTACCGCGGTGGCCGACACGGTCACCGGACTCGACGCCGGTGCCAACGACTACCTCGCCAAGCCGTTCAAGTTCGACGAGCTCCTCGCGCGCATCCGGGTGCGACTGAGGGACGCCGGCCAGGTCGTCACCGCTGAGCTGAGCCACGGCGACCTCGCGCTCGACATCCGCACGCGGCGGGCGATGGTCGGCGAGCGCAGCGTCGACCTGTCCGCGCGGGAGTTCGCCCTCGCCGAGGAGTTCTTGCGCTACCCCGACCAGGTGCTGAGCCGCGAACAACTGCTCAGCCGCGTCTGGGGGTTCGACTTCGACCCCGGCTCCAACGTCGTCGACGTGTACGTGCGCTACCTGCGGGCCAAGTTCGGTGCCGAGCGGATCGAGACGGTGCGCGGCATGGGGTATCGGCTGCGCTGAGCGACGCGTCGGTTGCACTTCGCACAAACGACGCAGCGCCCGGCCCCCCGAAGGGCCGGGCGCTGGGTCGTGCGGGCTAGTCGCTCGACGCGGGCGACGCGGCCGACGGGGCCGAGACGGGCGACGCGGCGGACTGGACCGACACGGGTGACGCGGGCGAGACGGCGCTCACGGGCGACGCGGGCGACGGCGCCGACACGGGGGAGACGGGTGACGGGGCCGAGACGGGCGACGGGGCCGAGACGGGTGAGACGGCAGACTGCGCAGACACGGGCGAGGTCGTGCTCGTGGCCGAGACACTGTTCGACGGGACGAGAACGGGTGACTCGTTCACGCGATCGTCGATGCGCGTAATGCCGGTGCCCACCTGGTCGCCCGAGCGGTCGCTGATCGACATCTCACTGGCCTGAGCCACGGCACCGCCGGCGAGGAGGCCGAGACCCAGCACGGATGCGGCTCCGACTGCTACCCACTTCTTCCTGCTGTCCATGTGATTCTCCTTGTCGTTGGTGCTGGTGATGGTTCTATGTTTCTGCATCGGTGTGAGACGAATGAGAGGCAGTCGTGAGAGCACTCTCATCTTCTGAGGCGGCAAAGTCTGCGAATACGGCGGCGGAGAGCCGCACCGCCGTCGGCACCGACACCGAGCCGGAGAGGGCATGGCCGAGCAGGTGGGTCGCGGTGATGGCGGTCGCTCGCGCGGCGAATCCGGGATCGTCCCCGCGGGCCCAGCGGCGCCGTGACCGATCGGCGAGCGATCGTGCCGTCTCGGCGAGCCCGGGTTCGCCGACTCCGTCGCGGTGCTCCGCCGTCACAAGCAGGTGCGCGACGAGAGCGGCCGCGTCATCTGTGGGATCCCCGAGGCCGGCCGTGTCGATGTCGAGCACCCCCACGATCTCCGTCGGGTTCACCGGGTCGACGAAGACCTGGCCGAGGTGGAGGTCGCCGTGCACCGTGATGGAGGGCGGGGGCCCTCCTCGGGCATAGTGCTCGGCGATGAGCTCGCGAGTGCGCTCGAGGTCGGCGCGGCTGTCGGGGGCGATGACCTCGAGGCGTCGTCGGTACCAGTCCAGTCGGGCGACGAGCGACGCACGCGCCGCGGTCTCGCTCGGCACCGAGTTGATGCGGGCGACGAGTCGGTCGAGGGCGTCGAGGAAGGCATCGCCGGCGGCAATCCCTGGAAGGATTCCGATGGCCGGGGCCCCGGGGAGGGTGTCGAGGACGACGATGCCGTCGGATGCGGAGGCGCGCACGCCCGGCACAGGGAGACCATGGCGCTGCCACAGCTCGTGCCGGGAGCGGATGAGATCTACGGCCTCGGGCTTGACGACTTTGAGGTAGAGGATGCCGGTTGCGGTCGTCATGCGCACGACGGCGCGTTTACCCGGCCGGTAGGCGACGATCTCGAGAGCGAGCCCCGTCGCGTCGAGTCCGAGACGCTCGAGCAGCACACCGGCGGCCGCTGGGAAGACTGCCGCGGCGAGGGCCGGAAGCCGGGGGTCGCGGGGGTAGAGCCAGATATCGATTCTCTGCCCGCTGTCGTCGTCTCGCAGCCGGAGCACGCCGGGCCGTTCCCGGCCGCGTGGGTGGCTCGCGGCGTAGACGATCTGAGTCTCGCGGCTGCCGTCCGCCGCCTCGACGTCGACCTCGTGCCCGGTGGTGAATCCCTCGCCCGTCGCCTCGGAATGGAACTGTCGTGAGGCGATGAGCGTGAGCCCGAGCGAGGCGGCGACTGCCTCGAGTGCGCCGCCCCAGTCGTCAGTCGTCGTCATCGGGGTCGTCGTCATCGTCGACGTCATCAAATTCATCGTCGTCCTCGTCGGGCTCATCATCGTCGTCGATGACCGACGGCGGCTGTGGTGTGACGGGCTGTGGTGTGACGGGCTGCGGCGCGGGGGCAGTCACCTCCGCGGGCGGCGGCTGAACTGGGTCGGATGCCGGCGGTTCAGGGGCCGGCGCCGGCGGCACGACGATGGGCGCGATCTGCTGCACCTCTCCGACCCGGTCCGCCGACAGTGCTCCAGAGGCCACCACCCCGCCGATGAGCACCCCGGTGAGCAGGGCGACCACAAGGATCGCCGCGGTACCCAGCACCGAGCGGTTCATGCTCCCATCCTGCCCGGCCACGCTCCCGTCGGTGCCGAAGATGAGAGGCTTCTCATGGGGGTGGCGTCTCGCTTCAACGAAAAATGGCCGCCCGCGAAGCGGACGACCATTTCACTTATCGAACGGGAATCAGGCGGTGAGGCCGTCGACCCATTCCTGGTTCTCGTCGATCCAGGTCTGCACGATTTCCTCGTACTCGCTGGCGTCCGCTCCGGTGCCGAACATCTTGTTCTGCAGGGAGTCGAGCGGTGCGGTCTCCATCTCGAAGTTTTCGAGCCAGCCGTTCAGCGTGGGGTAGTCGTCGCCGAAACCGGTGCGCGAGAACGTGTGAAGGCCCTCGGCGTCGCCCAGGGCGCCCTCCGGGTCGGTGAGGTCCTTGATCGGGAACGCGTCATAGGCCCAGTGCGGGTGCCACAGAGTGACGGCGATGTTTTCGCCGGCATCCGTCGCGGCCTTGAGCTCAGTGAGCATCGCGGCGGTGGAGGAGGTCGGGAACTCGAACTCGTCGAGCTCGTACGTCGGGATGACGTTCTCCTCGGTGATCTTCGTGAGGCCCGCGCCCGGCTCAATGCCGATGATCCGGTTGTCGAAGAGGTCGCCGTTCTCGGCAAGCTCAGAGAGCGAGTCGATCGGGGCATCCTCGTTCACGGCGATGCTGAGCGTCGCGTCAGTGTTCCAGGTGCCGACGTCGACGATGTCGTCGCCGTACTCCTCGACATACTCCGCGTGGGTGCCGGGCAGCCACACATCCATGTTGAGGTCGTAGTCGCCGGAGGAGAGTCCGACGAAACCGGCCGCGACATCCGCGTACTCGAGCTCGACGTTGTAGCCCTCTTCCTCGAGCACGGCGGCCCAGAGGTAGCTGACGGCTTCGCCCTCGGGCCAGCCGTTGAACACGGCGATCGTGACGTCTTGGGCATCACCGTTCTCGAGGCTCGATGCATCGGCGTCAGTGGAGCACCCGGCGAGGGCGATGAGTCCTGCAGCTCCCGCAAATGCGAAAGCGGTCTTGATGGACTTCTTCATTGTTGCCTTTCCTGTTGCTGTTGCTGTGTTGACGGGGAAGTTCTAGAGGGAAGCGCCGACGGGGGCGTCCTTGGTCGCGGCGGCGGGCGCGGGGGTGGGTGCCGCCTCGACAGGGGATGCCTTTGTGCGCCACGGCGTCCACATTGTGCGTCGCTTGCCGCTCAGCGCTGCCGTGAGCCGGTCGAGGTAGATCGCAATGATCACGACCGACAGTCCTGCCTCAAAGCCGAGAGCCACATCGATGCGGCTGAGTGCCTGCACGACATCGCTGCCGAGTCCGCCGCCGCCGACGAGTCCGGCGATGACCACCATCGAGAGCGAGAGCATGATGACCTGGTTGATGCCGGCCATGATCGTGGGCATCGCGAGGGGCAGCTGGATCTGGCGCAGGATGCGCCACGGCGACGAGCCGAAGGCGTGGCCGGCCTCGACGACCTCCTTGTCGACCCCTCGGATGCCGAGCTCCGTGAACCGAACGCCGGGCGCCATGGCGAAGACAATCGTGGCGACAATACCGGGTACGACGCCGACCCGGAACAGGATCAGTGCCGGCACGAGGTACACGAACGCGGGCATGGTCTGCAGGAAGTCGAGAATCGGCCGAATGGTCGCCGAGGCGCGATTCGACCGCGCCGCAACGATGCCGAGGGGCACGCTGATCGCGATAGCGATCGCGCTCGCCACGAGAACGAGCGCGAGGCTCGCCATCGAGTTCTCCCATTGATTTACACCGACGATGACGAGAAGGCCCACGATGGTGCCGACGGCGAATTTCCACCCCTTCACGAAGTAGGCGAGTGCGGCCGCGATGATGATGATCGCCCAGAACGGCGGACTGAGCAGCACGAACTCGACCGCCTCGTACAGCGAGACGAGCACGAGCCTGATGAGGTCGAAGAGGGGGCGAAGGCTTTCGGTCAGCACATCGATGCCGTCGGAGACAATGTCGCCGAGGGGCAGGCGGAAGTCGGTGATCATGCGAGGGTCCCCTCGGTTGATGCTGCGGCAGGGGTGAGTTCGGGGCTGGCCAGCATGGCGTCGAGCTCAGAATCCGGAATGATCGACACGGGCTCGATGATGTTGATGGGAGTCGTGTTCGTCGGCACGTTCCCGAGTGCGGCGAGCAGGGTGACCCGGGGGATTACACCGAGCAGGCGACGCTTGTCGTCGATGACGGCGATGGGCAGCGGGCTCTCGACGGCGAGCTCGAACAGGTCGACGAGCGCAGCATCCGCCGGCACCGACGCGTGCTCCTCATTGATGACCAGGGAGAGGTCGGTCTCGTTGCTCTTGACCTGTCGCATCACATGCCGGTCACTCACGACGCCGAGCAGCGTGCGGTCGCGGCCGAGCACGAATGCGGCGCCGGCCTGCAGGTCGCGCATGACCCGCAGTGCACCGCGCGGTCCGGCGCTGAGCGGTACGACGGCGCGCGCCGGCTCCATGACCGTTGCGGCGGTGAGCACGCGGGCACGGTCGACGTCCTGGACGAACTGGGCGACGTAGTCGTTCGCCGGATCGGTGAGGATGTCCTCTGGGGTTCCGATCTGCACGATGCGGCCGTCGCGCATGACGGCAATGCGATCGCCGAGGAACATAGCCTCGTTGAGGTCGTGCGTGATGAAGATGATCGTCTTGCCGAGCTCGGCCTGCAGTTCGAGCAGCTGCTCCTGCATCTCGCGTCGGATGAGCGGGTCGAGCGCCGAGAACGCCTCGTCCATGAGCAGGATGTCGGTCTCGGTGGCGAGCGCGCGAGCGAGTCCGACGCGCTGCTGCATGCCGCCGGAGAGCTCGGACGGGTATTTGTCCGCCCAGCCGTCGAGCCCGACGATGCTCACGATCTTGCGGGCGCGTTCGAGGCGCTCAGCGAGGGGAACGCCCTGCACCTCGAGGCCGTAGGCCGCGTTGTCGAGAACGGTGCGGTGGGGAAAGAGCGCGAAGTGCTGGAACACCATCGAGACATTCTTCTGGCGCACCTCGCGGAGCTTCGCGGCCGGCACGTCGGAGATGTCGATTCCGTTGACAGTCACGGATCCGCTCGTCGGATCCAGCAGACCGTTGAGGGTGCGGATGAGGGTCGACTTGCCCGAACCGGACAGGCCCATCACGACGAAGATCTCGCCTTTCTTCACGTCGAATGAGGCGTCGATGACCGCGGCGGTCTCGTGCGGCCCCAACTCGGAGCGGCTCACGCCGTCCTGAAGCTTTTTGACGGCATCCTTCGGACGCCGCCCGAAGATCTTGTACAAATTCTTGACTGAAACTGAGGCAGTGGTGCTCACGTTTTCCTTAAGCGCACGCACGCAGGGGTATCCCGCGACGTGGCTGTGCTGTCGTGGACGGGTCGGAATCAACAGTGCGAGTGGCTACTCAAGCGGCGACACAGGGTGCCAGCGGCGAGCAAGACTTGTGCAGAACAGCCAAAGGGCTGCGTGATTTCGCGACCATACGCCTCAGAAAATCTCCGTTTCGGGAGTGTTCTGGGCCGCGGCCTTGGTGTGGGGTGCTGAAGAGTTCGTGGACTAGTCTAACGTCCGGTTCGATACGAAGGCATTTATCCCGCCTGTTGCGCCCGCGGATTCCCGGGGGTAGACAGCGTCGTATCGCCGCGCTGGCAGTGATCGGGGAGGTGGTGACCGTTGTGCGTTTGTTATGAGCTGGCCGAGCATCCGGCTAGAATCGACACATCGACAACGATCCGGCCATCACCGGGGAGTCCTCGGAAGAACGGCCGAATCCCCCGGGATTGGGCCGAGTAGAACCGAGCGGGTCTGGCCCGTCAACGCCAACGAAATGAGCGGTTCCACTTCTCGTGGGGCAAGCGGGGTGGTACCGCGAAATTCCGGTCTGACGACCGGGAGATCGTCCTCGTGCAGCACAGGCCCACTGTGCACCAAGCCTGCCGAGGAGAGACATGAACTACCCCAAGGGATCTGGCCCGGATGCCGGTGCGGCGCGAGCGGTCTCGCCGTCGCCGAACTTTCCGGCGATCGAGCGCGGCATCCTCGCCTTCTGGAAGGGCGACGAGACCTTCCGCGCCTCGATCGAGAACCGCGAGGGTTGCCGCGAGTGGACCTTCTATGACGGACCGCCGTTCGCCAACGGCCTGCCCCACTACGGACATCTCCTCACCGGGTACGCGAAAGACCTGTTCCCGAGGTTCCAGACAATGCGCGGGCTGCAGGTGCACCGCCGATTCGGCTGGGACACCCACGGGCTGCCCGCCGAGCTCGAGGCTATGCGTCAGCTCGGCATCACCGAGAAGCACCAGATCGACGAGATGGGCATTGCCGCTTTCAACGATGTCGCCCGCAAGTCGGTACTGGAGTACACCGGAGAGTGGGAGGAGTACGTCACGCGGCAGGCTCGCTGGGTCGACTTCGAGAACGACTATAAGACCCTCGACGTCACCTTCATGGAATCCGTCATCTGGGCCTTCAAGCAGCTCCACGACAAGGGACTCGCCTACGAGGGATTCCGGGTTCTGCCGTACTGCTGGCACGACCAGACCCCGCTGTCGAACCACGAACTGCGCATGGACGATGACGTCTACAAGATGCGCCAGGACCAGTCCGTCACCGTCACCTTCCCGCTCGACGGCGTCAAGGCAGAGGCGCTCGGCCTCACGGCCGTGCGAGCCCTCGCCTGGACGACGACACCATGGACGCTGCCCACCAACGCCGCCCTCGCCGTCGGGCCCGACATCGAATACTCCGTGATCGCGAGCGGCCCACTCGGCGCCGGCGACGGGTCGGCTGAGGGCGTCGCCTCCTACCTGCTCGCGAGCGACACGATCGGCGCCTACCTCAAGGACCTCGGCTACGCCTCGATCGAGGACGCTCGCGCCGCCGTCACGTCGACTGTGCTCGGCCACGAGCTCGACGGCGTCACGTACGACCGGCTGTGGGACTACTACGCCGACACCGAGGAGTGGGGCACCGACAACGCCTGGCAGATACTCGTCGCAGACTACGTCGCGACGGGCGAGGGCACCGGCATCGTGCACCAGGCGCCCGCCTACGGCGAGGACGACCAAGTCGTGTGCGCCGCTGCCGGCATCCCCGTCATCATCTCGGTCGACGACGGCGGCAAGTTCCTGCCGCAGATCGAAGAAGTCGCGGGCCTTCAGGTTTTCGAGGCCAACAAGACACTCATCCAGCTGCTGCGCACGGGCGGGCGCCTGCTGCGCCTGGCCAGCTACGAGCACAGCTACCCGCACTGCTGGCGCTGCCGCAATCCGCTCATCTACAAGGCCGTCTCGAGCTGGTTCGTGCGCGTAACGCAGTTCCGGGACCGGATGGGCGAGCTCAACGAGCAGATCAACTGGGTGCCCGAGAATGTCAAGCACGGCCAGTTCGGAAAGTGGATCGGCAATGCCCGCGACTGGTCGATCTCGCGCAATCGCTACTGGGGATCGCCCATCCCCGTGTGGAAGAGCGACGATCCCGCGTACCCCCGCATCGACGTCTACGGCTCGCTCGACGAGCTCGAGGCGGATTTCGGGGTGCGTCCGACGGACCTGCACCGTCCCTACATCGACGAACTCACCCGCCCTAATCCGGACGACCCGACCGGCGCATCGACGATGCGCCGCATCGAGGATGTTCTCGACGTCTGGTTTGACTCCGGCTCGATGCCGTTCGCTCAGGTGCACTACCCGTTCGAGAACCAGGACTGGTTCGAGAACCACAACCCGGCCGACTTCATCGTCGAGTACATCGGCCAGACGCGCGGCTGGTTCTACACCCTGCACGCCCTGTCGACCGCGCTCTTCGACCGCCCCGCGTTCAGCAATGTCGTGAGCCACGGCATCGTGCTCGGTTCCGACGGCCAGAAGATGTCGAAGAGCCTCAACAACTACCCCAACGTCAGCGAGGTCTTCGACCGTGACGGAGCAGACGCCATGCGTTGGTTCCTCATGTCGAGCTCGGTTATCCGCGGCGGCAACCTCGTCGTCACGGAGGAGGGAATCCGCGAATCCGTGCGGCAATTCATCCTGCCGGTCTGGAACACGTGGTACTTCTTCACCCTCTACGCGAACGCCGCCGGGTACGACGCAACCTGGCGCACCGACTCGAAAGATGTGCTCGACCAGTACCTGCTCGCGAAGACCCGCTTGCTCATCCAGGAGGTTGAGGCGCAGCTGGAGGCCCTCGACAGTCCGGCAGCTACGGCGACCCTGCGCGACTTCGCCGATGTGCTCACCAACTGGTACGTGCGCCGCAGCCGCGACCGGTTCTGGGCCGGCGACGACCGGGACGCGTTCGACACGCTCTACACCGTGCTCGAGACCGTGACCCGCGTCGCCGCCCCCCTCATCCCGCTTATCGGGGAGGAGATCTGGCAGGGCCTCACCGGCGGACGCAGCGTGCACCTCACCGACTGGCCGGACGCTGAGGCGTTCCCCGCTGACGCCGCGCTGGTCGACGCGATGGACCGGGTTCGGGAGATCGCCTCCTCGGCGCTCGCCCTGCGCAAGGCGACCGGCAAGCGCGTGCGGCTTCCGCTCGCCGAGCTCACGGTCGTCGCCGATTCGATCGACGGACTCGCCGACTTCTCCGACATCCTGCGCGACGAGCTCAATGTGAAGAAGGTCTCGCTGCGCGTGCTCGAGGAGTCGAGCCTCGGTGAGTTTGGAATCACGAAGCGCCTCAGTGTCAACTCCCGGGTCGTCGGCCCGCGGATCGGCAAGAACGTGCAGGCCGTGATCAGAGCGTCGAAGTCCGGTGACTGGCAGCGGACCGACGGCGGAGTCGTCGTCGGCGGAATCGAGCTGCTTCCGGGGGAGTTCGAACTCGAACTGCAGGCGGCGGATGACTCGAAGGCGATCGAGTTCCTGCCCCGCGGCGGATTCGTGCTTCTCGACACCGCGACGACACCGGAGCTCGAAGCGGAGGGCCTCGCACGCGACCTCGTGCGCGCGATCCAGGACACCCGCAAGGCCGCCGGTCTCAAGGTGAGCGACCGGATCGATCTGAGGCTGGTATTCGGCTCCGAGTCGGAATGGGCCGGAAGCCGGGCCTATGAGAGCATGATCGGCGAGGAAACGCTCGCGTCCACACTCGCCACCTCGTGGCACGCTCCCGTCGAACTCGACGCCGCCGCCGCCATCGCCGGCGCCGCAGGTGCGTACCGGGCCACAGTGCCCGCCGAGCGGTACTCCAACAACGAAGCAATCGTCATCGAGCTGTCGGTGCATGGAAGGGGTGTCGATGTCTAAGAACCGCGACGCAGAAGATCCTGAACTGAGCAACGACGCGCTCTTCCAGGCGCCGGCCGACCGTGTCTACGGCGAGCTGCTGGCCCGCGTCGGTGAGGCCAACCCGCAGCCGCGGCTCGCGCCGACCCGGAAGGTGCTCGAGCTGCTTGGGGACCCGCAGCGCACCTACCCGATCATCCACATCACGGGAACGAACGGCAAGACGAGCACGAGCCGCATCACCGAGAGCATTCTGCGTGCCTACGGGCTCCGAACGGGACTCATGATCAGTCCCCATCTCGTGCGCGTCAACGAGCGCATCGTCATCGACGGTGAGCCGATCTCGAACGAGGCGTTCGTCGCCAACTGGGACGACATCGCCCCGTACCTCGCGATGGTCGACAACGAGCTCATCGAGGCGGGCGAGCTCGCGCTCACCTATTTCGAGGCGCTCACCGCGCTTGCATTCGCGTGCTTCGCGGATGCGCCGGTGGACGTCGCCGTGATCGAGGTCGGCATGGGTGGCGAGTGGGACTCTACCAACGTCGGCGACGGCCAGGTCGCGGTGTTCACCCCGATCTCGCTCGACCACACCGCACGGCTCGGCAACACCGTTCTCGAGATCGCCAAGACCAAGTCGGGCATCATCAAGCCCCTCGCGAGCGTCGTCACCGCAGTGCAGCAGCCCGACGCCCTCGCGGTGCTCCGGCACGCGGCCGAGCTGACAGAGTCCACGGTCGTCGCCCAGGGCGAGGAGTTCGGTCTGATCGACAACTCCGTCGCAGTGGGCGGCCAGGTGATCAGCGTCAAGGGTCTCGCCGGCACCTACCGTGATCTCTTCCTGCCGCTGTTCGGCGACCACCAGGCCCAGAACGCCGCAGTTGCGATCGCCGCGGTCGAATCGTTCCTCGGTGGTGGTACCCAGATGCTCGTCGGAGACGTGCTTGCCGAGGGCATCGGCACCGCGACCTCACCGGGACGGCTGCAGGTTGTCGGGGTCGAGCCCAGTGTGCTCGTGGATGCTGCGCACAACCCCGACGGGGCGGGCGCGCTCGCCTCCGCGGTGGCGACGTACTTCACCTTCGACGAGGTCTGCATCGTTGTTGCGGCGCTCGACGAGAAGGATGCCGCCGGCATCATCGCGGCGCTGACCCCCATCGCGAGCCGTTTCCACGTCACCCGGTCGAGCTCCGCTCGCGCCATCGACGAGGACGAGCTGGGCGAGATCGTGCGCGAGGTCGCCGGCCCCGAATCGTACGAGGTCTTCGCCGACGCCGAGGAGGCGCTCACGAGCGCACGCGATTGGGCCTCAGGAGCGGCCAAGCGGGCTGTGCTCGTCACCGGGTCGATCACCCTCGTCGGTGATGCGATCGCCATCGCCGATCGCGAGGGCTGGAAGAGGTGAGCCGCCGCGAACGACGGGTGCCACGGCGCCGATCGGCCACCGAGTCGCTGCTCTCGATCGTGCTCCTGCTCGAAGCGCTGCTGGTCTTCTTCCTGACCCTCGTGGTGTTCGCGCTCGACGCGCTGCCTCCCGCTGCGGCGTTCATCGGCGGGGGAGTGCTGTTCCTGATCCTCCTTGCCCTCGGGCGCGTCATGCGCTTCGAGTGGGCGGTCTGGGTCGGCTGGCTCATGCAGATCGTCATCATTCTCACCGGCCTGCTCGAGCCGCTGATGTTCGGGATCGGCGCGATCTTCGTGGCCCTCTGGACCTACTGCTTCATCACCGGCCGGCGACTCGACACCCGAAACGCCGCGCTTTTCCCCGACGACACCACCGAAAACCCCACCACCGACGCAAAGGAAGCCCCATGACCCATGTCGAAGAAACACTCGTTCTGATCAAGCCCGACGGAGTCGTGCGCAACCTCACGGGAGAGATCCTGCGGCGCATCGAGGCGAAGGGCTACAAGCTCGTCGACATCAAGCTCGTCGAGGCCGACCGCGGCCGACTCGGCACGCACTACGAAGAGCACTTTGGCAAACCGTTCTACGAGCCCCTTCTCGAGTTCATGGAGAGCGGGCCGTCCGTGGCGATCCGCATCGCGGGAAACCGCGTCATCGAGGGCTTCCGCGTACTCGCCGGAACGACTGACCCGACCACCGCCGCCGCAGGCACGATCCGTGGCGATCTGGGCCGCGACTGGGGCCTCGCCGTACAGCAGAACCTCGTGCATGGCTCCGACTCCCCGGAGTCCGCCGAGCGCGAACTGGCCCTCTGGTTCGACTAGAGGTATCGGATCACGTCAAGGCGCAACTGGGCCAGTACCGCGACGGCGATGTAGCAGAGCAGGGCGATGAAGGGTGTCCACGCGTAGGCCCCGCCCAGGGCACGCCTGAGCCTGCCCGGCAGGGGGATCACGCCCGACTTCGCGTTGTAGAGGGTCACCGCGATGAACGACGGAATCGTGACAGACCAGACGATCATGCACCACGGGCACAATGTGCCCAGGTAGTAGATGCTGGTGCTGATCAGGTACACGACAAAGGCCAACGCCCCGAGCAGGCCGAGATTGAACAGCCCCCAGAACCAGCGGGCGAAGCGCGCGCCCGCCAACACCCCGACGCCGACGGCGATGACCGCCGTGAAACCGGCAAGCCCGATGAGCGGATTCGGGAACCCGAACGTGGACCCCTGGGCAGACTCCAGATTCTTGGTGCACTGCACCAGCACACTGAAGTCACAGCCGGCCGCCTGGCCCGGATTGACGAGACCGTCGAACTTCTCCAGTGTCAGCGCAAACGCCGCGATGAACCCGATCGCCCCGGCGAAAACCAGGAAAATCGCGAGAGGGATGGGGCGGCTGGTTCGAGCTGTGGGCGTCACTCCCGGATTATTGCACGGGGTAAATGCGGCAGAAATTGCGGGTGCGTGCGATAATTTGGGGTAGTCGTCCGAGCCGCGCTCGGATCGACGCCAAAGAAAGCTTTCCGGGCATCAAACCGGACCGCTCCATTAAGTGCAGCGTCGGATAGCCAGTTCCGTTCAGTGAGACCAAAGACGATCGCCATCAGGGCCAGATGATCCCGGGTCACGTATCCGGGGTACCTGCACTACGACAACCGAGCGTGTTCGCACGGTTCGAGGCACCTGGCTGATGGCGCAACCGATAAGAATTTGCGGGAGCTGGCCAGCGCCAGTGAGCGCTCGAGAGAGTACCCGACGGGCAGCGCGGCTGACCGGAGCGGGCTAGGAGTGCACCAGTAATGGTGGAATACAACGAAAACACCGACGAGACACCGCGCAAGCGCAAGGGACTCTTCGGCTCCCGGCGCGTCAGGAGCGCCGACTTGATCCCCGCAGAGCAGTCGGCGGCGCCGGCTCCGGATGCTGCCCCGCAGCGGAACCTGCCTGCCGCGGCGCAGCCTGTTGTGGAGCAGCCTGTTGTGGAGCAGCCTGTCGCTGGGCAGCCGGCCATCGAGCAGCCTGTTGCTGAGCAGCCGGCCATCGAGCAGCCGGCCGCTGAAACGCCCGTGACGCAGCGCGCACCCCGTTCACGTCGCGCGAGCAGTGCATCCGCGGGCGCACCGGCCGACTCGGCACCCACCGAGAGCCCCACCGAGAGCCCCACCGATGAGGCCCCGCTGGTGGAAGCCGTCTCGGTGCCTCGCACGCGCCAGCCCGCAGCGAAGTCGAACGCGCCCCGATCCACCGCGGCGAGCCGCGCGGCGAAGGCGAAGGCGGCAGAAGATGCCGCCGACGACATCACCCAGCAGCCGGCCCAGGATCTCGCAACGAAGCCGACCGAGCCGTCCATCGAGCAGTCCACCGAGCTGGAGGCCCCTGCCGCACCCGCGCGCCCCTCGACCTCGCTCCTGTTCCAGGCACCCGATCTGCCGGCCTACACGCCGCGCCAGCAGCCGCGCGACAACCGTGGCGGCAACGATCGCGACAACCGCAGCGACACGCGCAGCGACTCCCGGGGAGAGCCGCGCGCCGACGGCACGGGCGATGGCACCGACGACGACCAGACCACCGTTCGCCGCCGCTCGCGCCGCCGCTCCGGCGAAGAGGACCGAGACACCGGCAGCTCCAACCCGCGCAACACCGTCGTCAAGGTGCGCACCCCACGTCCGCAGCCGGAACCGATCACCGAACCACAGCGCATCAAGGGCTCCACGCGCCTCGAGGCCAAGAAGCAGCGCCGCCGCGACGGCCGCGACGCCGGACGCCGCCGCCCGGTCATCACCGAGGCCGAGTTCCTCGCCCGCAGGGAAAGCGTCGACCGGGTCATGGTCGTGCGGGCCAAGTTCGGCCGCATCCAGATCGGCGTGCTCGAAGACGGCGTGCTCTCCGAGCACTACGTCGCGAAGGCGCAGGAGGCGAGCCTCATCGGCAATGTCTACCTCGGCCGGGTACAGAACGTGCTCCCGAGCATGGAGGCCGCATTCGTCGACATCGGCCGTGGCCGCAACGCCGTGCTGTACTCCGGTGAGGTCGACTGGGATGCCGCCGCACTGGAGAACTCGTCCGGCGGAAGCCAGGCCCGTCGCATCGAGCTCGCTCTCAAGCCGGGTGACAAGGTGCTCGTGCAGGTCACCAAGGACCCGATCGGCCACAAGGGCGCCCGCCTGACAAGCCAGGTCTCCCTTCCCGGCCGCTACCTCGTCTATGTGCCGAACGGTTCCATGAACGGGATCAGCCGCAAGCTGCCCGATACCGAGCGAGCCCGCTTGAAGAAGATCCTCAAGGAGGTCCTTCCCGACAACGTCGGCGTGATCGTTCGCACCGCGGCCGAGGGAGCGACCGACGAACAGCTCACCCTCGATGTCAACCGGCTCACTTCGCAGTGGGCGCGCATCAGCGAGAGCGTCGAGAAGGCCCAGGCGCCGGCCCTGCTGCACAGCGAGCCCGACCTGCTCGTCAAGATCGTCAGGGACGTCTTCAACGAAGACTTCCAGAAGCTCGTCATAGATGGTCAGGATGCCGAGGAGACGATTTCGAGCTACCTCGCCCAGGTCGCACCCGACCTCGTCGACCGCATCGAGCGCTACGAGTCCGAGACCGACTCGTTCGACGCGCACCGCATCTCGGAGCAGATCGAGAAGGCGCTCGATCGCAAGGTGTGGCTCCCGTCGGGCGGGTCGCTCGTCATCGACCGCACCGAGGCGATGACCGTCGTCGACGTCAACACCGGCAAGTTCGTCGGCTCAGGGGGCAACCTCGAAGAGACCGTCACGATGAACAACCTCGAGGCAGCAGAGGAACTTGTCCGGCAGCTGCGGTTGCGCGACATCGGCGGGATCATCGTTGTCGACTTCATCGATATGGTGCTCGAGTCGAATCGCGACCTCGTGCTGCGTCGCCTCGTCGAGTGCCTCAGCCGTGACCGCACCAAACACCAGGTCGCCGAGGTCACGTCGCTCGGACTCGTGCAGATGACCCGCAAGAAGCTCGGGCTCGGACTCATCGAGTCGTTCAGCGAAAACTGTGAGGTCTGCGCGGGCCGCGGAGTTGTCATCCACCACGACCCGGCCACCAAACACCGCCAGTCGCCGCAGCCGGAGACCGGCCGCCGCGGCCGCAAGGGCGGCAACGGAGGAGGGTCCACCCCTCCGTCGGCGCCGAAGTCTGGGACGGGAACGCACGCGATTACGGAGGACGCGCGTAACGCACTCGCGAAGATCGCGACGTCGACGATCCTCACCCATGTCGATGCTCACGCCAGGTCTGAGCTTGTACCTGTCGCGGCCGCCGAGCAGACAGCCGAGCAGGCGGCCGCGCAGCCCGCTGAGCAGGTAGGCGAGCAGGCAGCCGCGCCGCAGGCCGAGCCGGAGGCGCCCGTCGAGGTCGATGCGCCGGTCCGCGTCGAGGCACCCGCAGAGGCTCCGGTCGCGATCTTCGACCTGCCGCTCAAGAGGCAGACGCGCGCCCCACGCAAAATCTCGACCCACGACGCGGAGCAGATTCTCGACTCGGTGCTCGACGCTCTTCCTGAGCCCCGACAGGCCGGACAGGGGCGCGTGCGCACCTCGCGCCGCGCATCCTCCGCCGGCACCGTGTCGGCGCCGGCGGACGGGTCCCGGAAGTAGCTCGCTCGTCGCGGCGGCAGACGGCGCCAGCGAGCGTCCAGGGTTGCCGCGTGGCAGAAGGGGCGATCAGGGCTAGACGAAGCGCCGGAGGGACGTCCAGCCCACGGGGCATCGGCCCGGGCACGATCGTCGGCCTTCTCGTCGGGTTCTGGGGATAGCGTCGCTGTTCGCGGTGCGCGCGTTCACGACCCGGATCGACGGCCCGACTCTGCCGGGCGCGGCACAGGACCTGCTGACGCTCACCTACAGCGTGATCATCGAGTAGTTGCCCTTCGTTCTGCTCGGTATCGTCGTCTCGATCATCGTGCAGGTCTGGGTTCCCGACCGGTGGATCGTGAAGATCCTGCCGAAGAACGCGACTCTGCGCCGCGTCGTCGTATCGTTCCTCGGCATGTTCCTGCCGGTCTGCGAGTGCGGCAACCTGCCGCTCGCGCGGGGAATGATCGCCAAGGGATTCACTGTCTCAGAGTCGATGACGTTCCTGTTGGCCGCCCCGATCCTCAACCCCATCACCATCATCACCACCCATCAAGCCTTCGGCTTCGACGACGGCATCCTCGTCGCTCGCCTCCTCGGCGGATTCACGATCGCGAACCTCATCGGGTGGCCGTACAGCAGGCATCCCGACCAGGACAGCCTCCTCACCGATCGTTTTGTGGCCGAGTGCGCCGTGCCCGACCCGCACCAGCAGCGCCAGACGAAGGCCCAGAAGAGCATCGAACTGTTCGTGCGTGAGACCGGGGTGATCATGCCCGCGCTGTTCATCGGCGCACCGCTCGCCGGACTTGTGCAGGTGCTTGTGCCCCGCGCCGTGCTCGTGAACCCAGGCAGCAATCCGCTGTGGTCGGTTCTGGCGATGATGGTGCTCGCCTTCGTGATCTCGGTCCGCTCCAACGTCGACGCGTTCTTTATCCTGCCGTTCGCCAGTACGTTTATGCCGGGATCGATCGTGACCTTCCTCGTCTTCGGCCCCATCGTCGGCATCAAGATGCTCGCGATGATGCGCACGACGTTCACGACGAGAACCCTCGTGCAGCTGAACCTCGTTGTGGCGCTGGTCAGCGCGGCGATCGGACTGGTGGTGAATTATGTGGCGTAGCGCGATCATCTCGGGAATCTGGCGGTGGCAGGGCCTCGCCCTCATGACGGTGTCGATTGTCGTGAGTATTTGGCTCGCCGCGACTGGTCAGCTGATCCGCTACATCCATCCCCGCTACGTGCTCTTCACGGTCATCATGGCCGTTATCGGACTCGCCCTCGTCGCCGCCAGCTTCCTGCCGCGCGCATCCCATGACCACGACGGGCGGCCCTCCGGCACCGGCGCCGTGCTGGCGGGCATTGCGACCGCGGCCACTCTCACGCTCGCCGCGACGCTCATGATCCTTCCTCCGGCCACGTTGTCGTCGGCGACCGCCGACCAACGGGTCATCAACAGCACCGGGGTGCGCACCGACGGTGCGAGCGTCGACGACGTCTCCTCGGCGACGGATGCCGCGGTCGCCTCGTTCTCGGTGCTCGACTGGGCGTCCCTCCTCCGCCAGACAAGCGATGTCGCGTTCTACGATGGCAAACCCGCCTCCGTCGTGGGCTTCATCGCGCGCCACCCGGACGACCCGGAGAACATGTTCTACCTCTCCCGGTTCGTGATCACCTGCTGCGCGGTCGACGCGCAACCGGTGGGGGTGTTGGTGTACCTCGAGAACTGGGAAGGCACGTTCGCCGTCGACGAGTGGGTCGCGGTCGAGGGCGGATTCGGCGCGAATCCGAGCCGCCAGAGCACACAGCCGATCGTGCTCGTCCCCGCCGACATCATCGTGACCGAGCAGCCGACCGAACCGTACCTGTACTGGTGGGCGTTTTCTCGCCGGGCCTGCCCGGCGGCGACTTCTTCCGCCGTGCGCTCACCACCATCGTGGTCTCGCTGATCGCCGTGTGTGCCGTGCTGGTCGCCCTCAGCTTCGTGCAGGGCCCCAAGCTGCAGAGCGCGATCGTCGACCCGGAGCGCGTGGTCACTGCCCCCAGCCAGCAGCTCAGGCTGTTCGCAAACCAGGCGTTGTCCGAAGTCGACCCCGAGCAGGTCGAGATCTCCCCGGCAGCGCCGTTCACCGTGTCGGTGGAGAACGACATCATCCAGATCCAGTTCACGGGCCTGCTCTCCTTCGACACTGACTACACCGTCACGGTGACGGTGACGGGGGGTCACGAGTCGGTACCAGGACCGCGAGGCCGAGTTCCGGCACGAGTTCACGACGGCCACCGAGGCATTCACCTACCTCGATCGGGCCGATCCAGCGCGGCCGGGGCAGCGCGACCGCATCGTCGGCACCGGCGTCAGTGGCGATGAGCGGGAGACCATCTTCGAGGCCGAGCGCATCCAGGATTTCGCGATGTTCCCTGGTGCGGTCGCCGTCGTGACCGTCGACGAGGACGGCGCCGGTTCACTCTCGGTCGTCAGCCTCGCCGACGGCGCGGTGCAATCGCTCGGGGTGCCGTGCAATGTGACCATTGACGCGATCGGCTCCGGTCCGGATTCGGGGATCCTCGCATTCACAGTGACGAGCCTCGACCGGGACGCCACGGAGTACACCGGCACGCTGTTCACCGTCGACCTCGAGGGCCCCCCGGATGCCGCTCCCGTGCCCGGCCTCGACGGCGCACCCCTCGAAGTGCTCGATTGGAGCTTCCTCCCGACTGGAGGCGCGGCCGTCGCCCGCACGGTCGACGGCACCATCCTGCAACTCGACCTCACCGACGGCGCCCCCGCGACGCCGCTCGGCAGCTATACCGACCTGATCGCGGTGGCGCCCGACGGCACCGAGGTTGTCGTCGCGGACATCTACGGCGCCATCGCTCTATCGCTGGCCACCGGAGACGAGCGGCGGCTGCCGACCCCTCCGATCGACGGCATCCCGACGTTCGGCGGGGAGATCGAACTTCTCGGCAACGCGCAAGGGACTGTGCAGCAGGTCGCGATCCTCGACGAGGAGACCGGCAGATTCGCGAGCTTCGTCGTCTTCACTGACGGCGAGATCGTGCTAATTCTCTACGAGAGCCCCGATGGCCAAGGCAGAATCGAGGGTTTCACCGTGTCGCCGAACGGCCAGTACGTCGCCATCACCGTCATCCCGAACGTGTCGACGAGCGTGCCCGACGCCTATGCCGTCGACCCGAGGTCGACATCGATCTCGTCCGTCCTCGTCGACATCGCGACGGGAGCGATCGTTCGCAGTGTCGACGGCTTCGGGGTCGAATGGTAGCCGGTTCAGGCGGTGCCGCGACGCTCAGCCTGCGAGACGCGAAGGCCGCTGGAGCGCAGCCGCAGCACGAGTTCGCGGTTCGAGACCGGCACTGCCCCCGCCGCGACGAGCGCGTCGTAACGCTCGGCGGGCACGTCGTAGTGGTCCCGGTCGAATCCACGTGCGGGGATCCCGCAGCGGGCCGCGAAGTCGTGCAACTCCTCGAGCGACGCATCGCTCACCAGGTGCGACCACAGCGTGTTGTGGGCAGGCCACATAGGCTGGTCGATGAGCACTGTCATGGGGCGATTCTAGGCACGGGGAAGCGGAACGGATGGCGCGGGTGAAGTTCGGCAGACGGGGACTCGTTGTCGCGGCAGTGACCGCCCTGATCGTCTTCGGCACGATCCTGGCGCAGCAGGTGCTTTCCACGCTCATCTCCCTCGCGACGGTACCGGCCGGATCGAGCTCCTTCCTTCCGCTCGTCGTCGGACAGGAGTCGGTGACCGCACTCACGGGCAGCCTCCCGCTCTCGGTCGGGCTGTTCCTCAGCCTCTGGCAGCTCGCCCCCATTGGCGCCGAGCTGCGCCTCGCCCATGTCCTGAGCCGCGCGCTGCTGGCCTCGGGGATCGGCGCTGCCCTCGTCGCATTCGTCTGGCTCGTGGTGGGCGGCGTCGAGACGGTGGGACGCCTGTTCGATTCGGAGACGGCAGAGTTCGCCCTCTTCGCGTTCGGCTCCGCCGCGTTCTCCGGGGTGCAGCGCGCCGGCCTCGCCTTTGTCGAGACGACCCCCCTCATCCTGCTCTCCGGGGTGCTGCTATGGCTCTGGCTGCGCGAGCACACCCGCGACTACGACGTGTCCGGAATGCTCGACCTGTGAGCGCCGTTCCGAACTCACAGCAACACGCGGCCGGTCAGGTTTGACCCTGCATGGTTTGTTCGCGTACTGTTGACCCTTGGCGCGAGCTGGGCTAAGCCCGCATTGCGCGCCGATGATCTTTCTGTCTGATGTGTGTCAGATCCAAATAGTTAGGGTTCCAAGTGGTTTACGCAGTTGTGCGCGCCGGTGGTCGTCAAGAAAAGGTAGAGGTTGGCACGATTGTCGTCCTCGACCGAATCAAGGCCGATAAAGACGGCAACATCGAGCTGGCCCCCGTGCTGCTCGTCGACGGAGACGCGATCACGCATGACGCGTCCGAGCTGGCGAAGGTCACGGTGACCGCCGAGGTCATCACCGACCTCCGCGGCCCGAAGATCGTCATCCAGAAGTTCAAGAACAAGACGGGTTACAAAGTTCGCAAGGGCCACCGCTCCGAACTGACGCGCGTCAAGATCACCAGCATCAAGTAACTTTTCCTACAAAGCAGGGGCTGAACACTCATGGCACACAAAAAGGGCGCAAGCTCCACTCGTAACGGTCGCGATTCCAACGCGCAGTACCTCGGCGTCAAGCGCTTCGGCGGCCAGGTCGTCAAGTCGGGCGAGATCATCGTCCGCCAGCGCGGCACGCACTTCCACCCCGGCGTGAACGTCGGCCGTGGCAAGGACGACACTCTGTTCGCCCTCTCGGCCGGTTCGGTCGAGTTCGGCGCAAAGGGCGGCCGCAAGGTCGTCAACATCGTCCAGGCACCAGTCGCGGCCTCCGCGTAGTTTGTGCACGGGCTGCCACGGCAGCCAGAGTGAGGGCGAGCTTCGGCTCGCTTTCACTGTTTAACCCAACCGGTACGGCGCGGCCACGCAGGCCCGCGCCACCACAATCGCCGCAGAGCTCGGCACGAAGGGAGCACGATCATGGCTACCTTCGTTGACCAGGTCACGCTGCACCTCAAGGCAGGACACGGCGGAAACGGCTGCGTCTCGGTCAAGCGGGAGAAGTTCAAGCCCCTCGCCGGGCCCGACGGCGGCAACGGCGGCGACGGCGGCGACATCATCCTCGTCAGCGACACACAGACGACCACGCTGCTTGGCTACCACCGTGCACCGCATCGCACGTCCCCGCACGGCGGCCCCGGCATGGGCGACCACCGCGCCGGCTACCACGGCGAGGACATGATCCTCCCCGTTCCCGTCGGCACGGTCGTCAAGTCCACCGACGGCGGCGAGCTCATCGACATGGTCGAGCCCGGTATGCGCTTCGTCGTCGCCCTTGCCGGTCAGGGTGGGCTGGGCAATGCGTCACTCGCCTCGACCAAGCGGAAGGCCCCTGGTTTCGCCCTCCTCGGAACGCCCGGGTGGGACGGCGACGTGCTCCTCGAGCTGAAGGTCGTCGCCGACATCGCCCTTGTCGGTTATCCGTCCGCGGGAAAGTCGAGCCTCGTTGCGGCCATCTCTGCGGCGAAGCCGAAGATCGCGGACTACCCGTTCACCACGCTGCACCCGAACCTCGGCGTCGTCGAGTCCGGCGACACCCGCTATACCGTTGCCGATGTTCCGGGCCTGATCGAGGGCGCGAGCGAGGGCAAGGGGCTGGGGCTCGAGTTCCTCCGTCACGTCGAGCGCTGTACGGCTCTGCTGCACGTGCTCGACTGCGCCACGCTCGAACCCGGCCGCGACCCGCTTAGCGACCTCGACATCATCCTTGGCGAGCTCGCCGCCTATCCGGTGCCCGAGGGTCAGCTGCCGCTTCTCGAGCGCCCCCAGCTCATCGCGCTCAACAAGATCGACGTGCCAGAGGCGAGAGAGCTCGCCGAGCTGGTACGACCGGACCTCGAGGCGCGGGGCTACCGCGTGTTCGACATCTCCACGGTCAGCCATGAGGGCCTGCGCCAGCTCTCCTTCGCTCTCGGCGAGCTCGTGGCCCACGGACGCGCGGCAAAGGCCGCCGAGCCGGAGAAGCCCCGCATCGTCATCCGCCCGCGCGCGGTGAACGAATCGAACTTCGTGATCAAGGTCGAGGGAGGTTCCGGCGGAAACATCTACCGCGTCGTCGGGGAGAAGCCCGAACGCTGGGTCGCGCAGACCGACTTCACTAACGACGAGGCCATCGGGTACCTCGCCGACCGCCTCGCGAAGCTCGGCGTCGAGAATGAGCTGTTCAAGTCGGGCGCCGTCGCCGGCTCCACCGTCATCATCGGCAAGGATGGCCATGTCTTCGACTGGGAGCCGACCCTGAGTTCCACAGCCGAGCTCGCCACCGCCCCGCGTGGCAGCGACCCGCGCCTCTCCGAAGCGCAGCGCGCGACCCACGGCCGTCGCCGCGAGACCTACCTGGAGCGCATGGACGCCAAGACTGCCGCGCGGGACGAGCTGATGCGCGAACGCAACGCGGGGATGTGGAACGATGACGAGGGATTCGAGGTCGACCGCCAGAGTGCCCCTGACAACGGCGCCACGAATCAAGACTGAGCCGCACGATGTCCGAGCAGCTCCCGCTCATCACTGGACGGATCGCCTCGCGCGCCGAGATACCCCGAGCCGGGCGAATCGTCGTCAAGGTCGGCTCCTCCTCGATCAGCGGCGCCAATGCAGGCCAGATCGGCCCACTCGTCGACGCGCTCGCGACCGCGCACGGGCGCGGATCGGATGTCGTGCTCGTGTCGTCCGGAGCTATCGCCACGGGCATCCCGTACCTGCGGCTCGACTCCCGCCCCACCGACCTTGCGACCCAGCAGGCCGCCGCCGCCGTCGGACAGAACGTGCTGATCTACCGTTACCAGGACAGCCTCGACCGGTACGAGATCGTGGCCGGGCAGGTGCTCCTCACCGCCGGCGACCTCGAGAACCCCGTGCACCGCAGCAACGCGCAGCGCGCGATGGAACGCCTACTCGGCCTGCGTATCCTGCCGATCGTCAACGAGAACGACACCGTCGCGACACACGAGATCCGCTTCGGCGACAACGACCGGCTCGCGTCGCTCGTCGCCCAGCTCGTGCACGCCGACCTGCTGCTGCTGCTGTCGGATGTCGACGCGCTGTACACCAGGCCTCCTGGCACGGCCGGAGCCCGACCCATTCACCACGTCGCGTTCGGGGAGGACCTCGCGAGCGTCGAATTCGGCGATATCGGGTCCGCCGGCGTCGGAACCGGGGGAGCAGGCACGAAGGTGGCCGCGGCAACCCTCGCGGCAGCATCCGGTACGCCGGTGCTTCTCGCCGCGACAACGCAGGTGGCCGCGGCCCTCGACGGGGCCGAGATCGGCACGTGGTTCGACCCGGCTCCACCGCGCCACTGAGGCGCAACGCCACGGGGCCGGGGGACTCGGAACGCCCTACGATGTCGGTATGACTGAGACCGCCGTTTCCGCTCGAACGCTCACCGTGCGAACCCTCACAGACAAGCTGGTCGCCGCGCGCGAGGCGTCGATCACTCTCGCCACCGCGACCGCCGACCTCAAGAACGCCGCCCTTCTCGCCATCGCGGCGGCCGTCGCGACGGGAGCCGAGCGCATCATCCCGGCGAACGAACGCGACCTCGAGAACGGCCGATCGAACGGGTTGAGCGTCGCACTGCAGGATCGCCTCCGCCTCGACGAGGGTCGCCTCGCCGCACTCGCCGCCGCCGTCGGCGAGATCGCCGCGATCGCCGATCCGGTCGGCGAGTTGGTTCGGGGTCGCACCCTGCCCAACGGCCTCCGCATCAGCGAAGTCCGCGTTCCCTTCGGCGTGGTTGGTGCCATCTACGAGGCGCGGCCCAATGTGACCGTCGACATCGCCTCGCTCGCGCTGAAGAGCGGCAATGCCGCCGTGCTTCGGGGCGGCAGTGCCGCCGAGAACACGAACCGGGTTCTCGTCGAGCTCATCCAGGAGGCGATCGCGTCGGTCGGTCTCCCCGCGGACTCAGTGCAGACCATCGACGAGTTCGGCCGGGAGGGCGCCAGGGAGCTGATGCAGGCCAGGGGCCTCGTCGATGTGCTCATCCCGCGGGGGAGTGCGAGCCTGATCAGCACGGTCGTGCTGGAGTCGAAGGTGCCCGTCATCGAGACCGGCGCGGGGGTCGTCCACGTGTTCCTTGACGAATCGGCCGACGAGGAGTGGGCGGTCGCGATCACCCACAACGCGAAGGTGCAGCGCCCGAGCGTCTGCAACGCGCTCGAGACGATCCTGGTCCACCGGGCGTCGGCGGCCCGGCTGCTCCCGCCCGTCCTCGGCCGGTTGCGGGCATCCGGGGTCACCGTGCACGGTGACGCGGCCACCCTCGACCTGTTCGCGGACGCGACGCCTGCGACCGAGGAGGACTGGAGCACCGAATACATGTCACTCGACGTGTCGGTGCGCATCGTCGACGACCTCGACGCCGCGATCGAGCACATCCGCCGGTATTCGACCCACCACACCGAATCCATCGTCACGAACGATGTGGGGAGCGCCGAACGCTTCCTGGCCGAGGTTGATTCGGCCGTGGTGATGGTCAACGCCTCCACCCGGTTCACGGATGGCGGGGAATTCGGATTCGGCGCCGAAGTGGGCATCTCCACCCAGAAGCTGCACGCGCGAGGCCCGATGGGCCTCAGCGAACTGACCAGCACGAAGTGGATCGTGCGCGGTTCCGGGCACGTTCGCGGCTAGTCGCGACTGTGCCCGGTACGCTGGGATCTGCGGCCCTGTCGCCGCCGAACGGAGAACGCCATGTCAGTCCACGCACTCGTCCTCGCCGTCGAAACGGCCGAGGCCTCGCTTCCCTTTCCCGCCCTCGTCTTCGCGGCGATCGCGGCGATCGCCTTCCTCGCCTTGGCCATCGTCGTCTGGAGCTTCCGCGATGTCGCTAACCGGCACAGCCAGAAGACCGGTGGGCAGGCCGGTCACGGTGCCGACCACCACTAGGCCAGAAGCCTGATGGTCGACTCCACCGCTGCCCGCCCCAGGATCGGGGTCATGGGTGGTACGTTCGATCCCATTCACAACGGCCACCTGTCGGCCGCCAGCGAGGTTCGACAGCACTTCAACCTCGATGAGGTTGTGTTCGTGCCGACCGGGGTGCCCTACCAGAAGACCGGCGTCACGGCGAGTGAGCACCGCTATCTCATGACCGTGATCGCGACGGCATCCAACCCGTCGTTCACTGTCAGCCGCGTCGACATCGACCGGATCGGGCCGACCTACACGATCGACACCCTGCGTGACCTTCGCGCCGAACGGCCGGACGCAGACCTGTTCTTCATCTCCGGCGCGGACGCTGTCGCGCAGATCATCGACTGGAAGGACGCCGTCGAACTGTTCGAACTGGCGCACTTCGTAGCTGTGACCCGGCCGGGACATCCGCTCTCCGTTTCCGGATTACCCGAGCAGGACGTAAGCTTGCTCGAGGTGCCCGCGCTGGCAATCTCGTCGACCGATTGCCGAAGCCGGGTCAGCCGGGGATTCCCAGTGTGGTACTTGGTCCCAGACGGTGTCGTTCAGTACATCTCCAAACACCATTTGTATCGGAGCACGACATGACAGTGTGGCACGACCAGCCGCCGCTCAGCCGACGTCAGGTGCGAGAAAACTCGCCAACCGACACAGACGAGAGCGCCATCGCCGACGAGAGCGCCGCGGGGGAGAACCCGCCGCGCAGGTCTGCCGGTCGACGCGTGCAATGGGACCCGTCCGCCGAGACGCCCGCGCCCGGGTCGAATGCCCGGTCGGCTGTCGAGTCGGATGCCGAGACGGCTCCCTCACGCGGCGCCGACGCGCCCGGCGAAGATAACCCCGCCGGGTATCGCGCACGCGACTACCGCCCGGACATCCGACGGGCCGTTTTCGCGCCGATCACAGCGGGCGCCCCGCAGGATCCCTGGAGCCCGCCGGAGGACCCGGCCGGCACGATCGGGGAGCCCGAGCGGGCCGCCCTGCCGACTGAGCTCGCGGCCCCCGAGTACACGATGACCAGGCGCGCCCTTCGTGAACTTCGCCAGCGCGCCGAGGCCGCCGGCCAGGAGGCGCCAAATGTCGTGCGCGACGCAAACGGTGCCCTCGCGCTGACCGGATCCATCCCGGTGATCGACCTCCCCCGGGACGACGACGGCCAGATCGCCGAGGAGGTGTCCGTTACGGCGGATGCCGAGCACGATGCACCGCCGGACGCCGAGCTTGATGCGGCCGACCCGGAGTCTGTCATCGAGCAGCCGGTTGAGGAGCAGTCCACCGCCGAGCACACAGAGCCTGAGCACGAACGCATCCCTGTCGACGTCATCGTCGCCGAGCAGGCCCTCGCGAGTGCGATCATCGACGAAGCGACGATCAGCGAGGCCACGATCATCGAGGTCGATGGCGCCGAGGCGGCCGATGGTGCCGACGGGCAGGTCGAGTCCGATGGGTTCGACGGCGACACCGTGATCTCCACTCCCGTACCTCTCGGCGTTCCGATCGACGTACCGATCGACGGGACGACGGCCGACGCGACCGGGTCAGATTTCGACACCGTCCATGCGCTCATCGAACCCGATGCGCCCGAGAGGTTCGAGGCGCAGCCGCAGGCCGGACCGCAGCCGGAGAGCTTGAGCCCGTTCGACGCGCTCTTCCTGGCGCCGTCGTCGGAGGCACGGCCGGTCAACGTCGCGCCGCCGCTACTCGAGCACGATGGTGGTCGCGGTGTCGAGCCGGCTCCGGATGCTGCCCCCTACGGCCACTGGTCGACCCAGGCGGCGCTCGATGATGCAAGCCAGTCCAACGAGGCTATGCTCAGCCGCAACGTCGGTCACGCCACCGGGGCGATCACGACTCACGCACTCGTGCTGCCGTCGGCGCCGTCATCCGGCGACCGCCTCCTCACCGCCGTCACCGCAACGGGCGAGATCATGGTGACCGGCTCAATCGACCTGCCGCGTTCGTTCGGGTCGACGGGCGCGCATCCGGCCCTCTTCGATCATCCCGATGTCGACGCCCTGATCGACGAGAGCGACAGGGAGGACGCCGTCTCGGAGTCCGCCCCCGTGCGGGCGATCCGGGCCGTCAGCAGCAACTCCTCCACGCGTGGGGTGATCGAGGCTCCCGCACCGCGGAAGTCCCGCCTGCCCCTCATCGCTGGTATCACCGGCGGAAGCGCCCTGCTCGTCGCCGCCGGCGTCGTTGTGGCCGGCTTCATCTTCAACGTCTTCTAACCCCGCGGCTACCGCCGTTTCTCCGATAGGACCCTGTGACCGCATCTACCCACGCCATCCAGCTTCTGCAGCGCGCCGCCGCCGCAGCCGACTCCAAGCAGGCTGAGGACCTCGTTGCCCTCGACGTGTCCGGCCCGCTGCCGCTGACCGATATTTTCCTTATCGCGACCGGGCGCAACGAGCGCAACGTCGTCGCAATCGCGAGCGAGATCGAAGACCAGCTCATCGAGAGCGGGTCGAAGCCACTCCGCCGAGAGGGCAGGGCCGAGGGGCGTTGGATCCTCCTCGATTTCGGTGACCTGGTCGTGCACGTCTTCCACGAGGAGGACCGGATGTACTACTCGCTCGAGCGCCTGTGGAAGGACTGTCCCGTCATCCCGATCGAGCTGCCGACGAAGATCGACGCGCCAGAGGCCGACTGAGCTGCGTGTCGGCCGTCGAGCTGCCGACGTGGCGAGGCGCGCCGGATGACGCCGTCCGTGCGCGGGCCGCGATCGACAGGTGGGCCGGCAGCCTGGCCATGGCCCGACTCGTCGAGTCGTTCGGTGGCACAACCGGCGACCACGAAGGCCGGGAGCTCCTCGACTATCTCGACACGTTTTCGGCCGCGCACTGGGATTTCCGGCGCGGCCGGGAGCGAAACCTCGCCCCTGACGCGGGGCTGTCCACCACGCAGAGCGCGCTTGTGGTCGAGGAGGTCCCGCGGCTCGGGCTCGCCGGCATTGAGCGGCCCACGCGACCGCACTACGACACCGTGCTTCTGACCGGCGGCATGGTGCGCGCCGGCATCGTCAAGCCACGATTCGTCGCCCGGCTGGTCGAGGGCGGGCTCTCCGTGAGCAACATCGTCTTCCTTGGCGGCTTCCGCTCGTTCGGGGGCGACGAGCATGCCCTTGCCGCGGCGCTGGGCGTGGTCGGCGGCGACGAGGTCTTCGCGATGCTTGCGGGGATGCGACAGGCCTTCGGGCCGCTGGGGGACCCGGTCGTTGACCGCAGCGTCGCCGCCAAGCCCCACGCATCGTGGTGCGAGTACTCCTGGTCCGCCGGGGGCGTCCGACTCAGCGTGGTTGCCGCGCCCTCGTCCGAGCCCTGGGCGCGCCGCGCGAACACCGCTGACACCTTCCGTTTCTGGGCTGCACATCGCCGCTCCCCGACCGAGCGGTCGGTTCTCGTGGTCACCACTCCCATTTACGTGCCCTACCAGGCCGCGGGCGCTGTCGAGCTCCTCGGAGTCGATCACGGCCTCGCCGTCGAGACGATCGGGGTGGACGCCGTGGCGAGCGATCTCGGCGCCCTCACCCAGCAATTCCTGCCCCAGCATCACCTGCAGGAACTGCGGTCGGCCATCCGGGCGATGCGGGCGCTGCGTGCCCGAGTTGCTCTTCCCGGCGAGCACCCGAGCGCCGGGTGAGCGCTGCCCGCTTTCATCATTCAGGACTCTGCTGCCGCCCCCGCGCGGCATTCCCTTTCAACATTCAGGAGTACTGGCATAAGCAGCATCCACCCGCCCGATCTTCGTCCGCAATTGCGGCTGATCCGTCATGATTTTGCCGCGTATGCGGGGCCATCGTGCGACCGGTTGTGATCATCGGTAGTCGCCTGGCCATCCACTCCTGAATGATGAAAGTCGCCGGGCCGGTTGGCCCCGCGATAGCAAGGCCGACCGGCCGCCCACTCCTGAATAATGAAAGTGAACAGTGCGGCCAGCCGCGTCGGGGGCGACGCGCCCGGGGCTGCAGCGAGTTCGCGTCGCCGCAGAAGTGTAGTAATCTGACGGAGTTGCCTTCTCGGAGCTTCTATCCGGGAGGGCGATATGGGTCCATGGCGCAGCCCGGTAGCGCACCTGCATGGCATGCAGGGGGTCAGGGGTTCGAATCCCCTTGGATCCACACTCAAACCCCCGGAAGCTTCCCGCTTCCGGGGGTTTTTCACACCTCCGACTGGTCCACTCACACAACCGTCGACCGGCCTCGATGCCCTGGAACGCCGCCTTCCTGCGTGAGGTCAGGTGAGCGCGATACCGACCAGCCACACGACAGCGACGATTGCGCCCCACAGCACGAGACTGGATCCCACGGCGATCATCAACCCGTGAAGTCGATGCGCGGCACGGATATCGGGACGCCTTTCTGTGTGGGGGAGGGGAAGCCCAGCCGCACGGAGCGGATCCCGTGTCGCGGAATTCAATTCCTTGTTCATCGCTTCGCCCATTGTGTCCCCCTGCCGAGAGGGCGCCTCCGGGATCTAGGGTACTCCCCGGTTGCTCGAAACGGCTGGTTTGCGATCAGGTCGAGCCAATCGCTGTGAAATAGTGCGCCACGTCGTCAAGCGATGTGCATGGTGCCGACTCGAGCGGATGGAATTCGATGTCCGCAACCTGCGGATGAAGACTCGTCGTGATCGAACCGATCAGCTACCGCCCGGCCGCTCGAATCCGGGAAGGTCTGAATCGGCCGTGCCCTCGTCGGCACCGCCGAAGTCGTCCTCGAGGATCGGCTGACCCTTCGGTCGCAGGAGCGACTCCATCTTGTCCTCGATCTGCTGCAGGAACGTATCGTCGTCGAACTCGGTGTGACGGGGGACTTCCGTCGCGATGAGCAGCTGGCTGGAGGGGCCGATGAGCAGCTGTGCCCGGCCGGAGGTTCCTCCCTCCGCGAAGATCGGGATGTCGATGACATCCGAGGCCTCACGCTGCGCGAGCGCCTGGGCATATCGGAGCACCACATCGGCGGTGCGATCACCCGTGACGACAGATCCACCCGCATAGAAGATTCGTTTCATGTGAGAAAACCCTTCGTTTCGTCGTCTGAGAGTCAGCTTCCGGCTACTTCTCCACCAGGTCGGATCTCCGAACTCAGCTGCAGGCCCTGCCCGCTGTTCGAGGATGCCACGAGGGTCTCGACCCATTCACGGTTGAGGGCCGGCATCTTTCCACCGCTGTACTTGAAATAGAGCGGGATCGAGTCGCTCAGCCAGATGGTGCTCCGGCCGTCACCCACGTTGGGGTCGTCCCGCCAGGAGAAGTAGAAGCTCTCACCGCGTCGCAGCTTCGCTCCGATGACGACTTGAAGATGTGCGAGGACCCGGTCGTCGAAGCCGATCTCCACACCCGACATGCCGTACAAGAGTTTGCCCATCTGTTGCCCTTTCGTGGCGCACGAGAGAACCTTTCCGTTCGAGAGGCACACCTCGACGTGTTGACGTTCTCCGTCAATAAGAACATCGTACGCTGGAGCAGTAATCGACACCGCTGCCACGACGGGACAAGGGACACCACATGACCGAGCAGGACCTCATCGCACACTGGGCGGTCGCGCGGCGCCACATCATCTCCGCCCAGCTCGGGCCGATCTTTCTCCTCACGTCGACGATCGCGCTCCTGCAGTTCGGACTCGCCGACGCTTCTCTCGCGGTGCGGCTCGCCGCTGCCGGCATCCTGCTCGCGACGGGCATCCTCGGTGCGGCCGCGCAGATCGCGTCGGCCAATGAGGGTGGTGCCGTCGCTGCCGACCTCAAGCGGCTGGGCGCCACGAGCGCGCTTGGCACCGCGGTGATCGCCGCCGGCCCGTGGGTCAACCTCGTGCGGATCCTGACGCCGGCGCTGTTCGTGCTCATCTTCGTCGCGTTGATCGTCGCATTGTTCGTCCCGGGCTCGTGAGCTGCCCGGTACTGATCACCAGGCTGCTGGCTTGTAGTCCTTGAGGAACACGCCGTACTGGTCGTTTCCCAGCTCGCCCTGCACGATCGGGTCGTACACCCGTGCGGCGCCGTCGACGAGGTCGAGCGGGGCGTGAAACCCTTCCTCGGCGAGGCGCACTTTCGTCGGGTGCGGCCGCTCGTCGGTGATCCAACCGGTGTCGACGCTCGTCATCAGAATGCCGTCGGTCTCGAACATCTCCTTGGAACTCGTGCGGGTGAGCATGTTCAGGGCGGCCTTCGCCATGTTCGTATGAGGGTGGCCGGGGCCCTTGTACCCACGCCCGAACTGCCCCTCCATCGCCGAGACGTTCACCACATACTTGCGGCCCGCGTCCGCGGCGGCCATCGCGGGGCGAAGGCGGCTCACGAGCAGGAACGGCGCGGTGACGTTTGCCAGTTGCACCTCGAGCATCTCGAGCGGGTCGACCCCATCGACGAACTGGGTCCAGCTGTTGGTGTCGTGGTGGTCGGGCACGAGGCCGCCGGCGTCGATCGCGGTGCCGGCGGCGAGCCGCTCAAGCGACGATGATCCGGCCGCCATGGCCAGCGAGGTGAGGTCGGCGGCGCTCAGGCCGCCGGCGCCGGAGAGGATCGGATGCGCGCCGACCGACGCGGCCAGCGCCTGGGGGTGGGCGTCGTTGGTGTGACCGAAGGTCAGCAGTTCGGGCAGGTCGCCGTCGGGGAGCGGCGAGGCCTCTGCCTCGGCAAGGGGCGCGTACGAGCCGGGGGACCGGCGCACCGTCTGGGCCGCGTTGTTGATGAGGATGTCGAGCGGGCCGGCCGCGATCATCGAGTCGGTCAGTCCGATGACCTGGGCCGGGTCACGCAGGTCGATTCCGACGATCCGCAGCCGGTGCAGCCAGTCCGCGGAATCGGGCAGGCCCGAGAAGCGGCGCACGGCATCGCGCGGGAACCGCGTGGTGATGGTCGTGTGGGCGCCATCCCGCAGCAGGCGCAGGGCAATGTGCATGCCGATTTTGGCTCGCCCACCGGTCAGTAGCGCTGACCGCCCGGACAGGTCGGTGCGGGCATCCCGCTTCGCATGGCTGAGAGCCGCGCAGTCCGGGCACAGCTGGTGGTAGAAGGAGTCGACCTGCGTGTAACGCTGCTTGCAGATGTAGCACGGACGCGACTTGATGAGCACGCCCGGTGTCACCGCGCCAGTCGTGACGGCGAGCGGGATGCCGCGCGTCTCGTCGTCGATGCGGTCCGGCGCGCCCGTCGCCGTCGCGGCGACGACGGCGCGGTCGGCGTCGGCGATGACCGCCCGCTTCTCCAGCCGGCGGTTCTTCTTCACCGACTTGAACATCCGTGCTGTCGCCCGCCGGATGGCGATGAAATCGGGGTGCTCCTCGTCGAGGCTGTCAAGCTGGGCGAGCACGCTCAGGGTGAGGGCGAGGTCACGGGGGTCGATTCCGCCCGGCGTCCAGGGCGTCGTTTCAGTCTCCGAAGTCACAGTGAATTGTACCCGTCCGCCCGTGCCTTCCTGGCCGGGCGCCGGGCAGCAGCCAGGCAGTGGCGCGATGCGGGCACGGGACTGTGGCACGGTGGACACATGACCAGAACGAAGCTCCTGCTCGACTGCGATCCCGGCCTCGAGCTCGTCGCCGTCACGACCGTGGGCGGAAACGTCGACCTCGCGAGCACCACCAGCAGTGCGCGTGCCCTGCGGGAGCACCTCGGCTTCGTCGATGTGCCGATCGCCGCGGGGGTCGCCGACCCCCTCATGCGGACTGCCGAGAACGCTGCCCACGTTCACGGCGAGGCCGGACTCGGCAACCTGCGCCTGCCCGCGCCGACGATTCCCGCATCCGACCGGCACGCCGTGCACGACGTCTGCGCCGTCGCCGATATCGCGCGGCCCGAGCTGTTCCGGTCGCGGCCCGCGCGGGTCGAGGTCGAGACCCGCGGGCAGTTCACCTCCGGCATGACAGTCGTCGATTTCGCCGCCCGGGCACCCAACGCGATCGTGCCGGTCGAGCTCGACGTCGCCGGGTTCTGGGACTACGTGCACGACGCTTGGCAGCTCACCGCCGACGGGCACGCGAATGACTGAGCCGCTGCTCGCCCGGGCGCCGGGAACCTATGATCCGGATGCCGTCTACGCGGCATTCGAGGAGTGGGCGGGCGAGCGAGGGCTCGACCTCTACCCGGCCCAGTCGGAGGCCCTCATAGAGATCGTCTCCGGAGCGAACGTCATCCTCAGCACCCCCACCGGCACCGGCAAGTCGCTCGTCGCCATCGGGGCCCACTTCGCCGCCCTCGCCGACGGCAAGCGCAGCTACTACACGGCGCCGATCAAGGCGCTTGTCTCCGAGAAGTTCTTCGCCCTCGTTGACGTGTTCGGCGCGGAGAACGTGGGCATGGTGACGGGCGACTCGTCGGTCAACCCCGACGCCCGGATCATCTGCTGCACCGCAGAGATCCTCGCCAACCTGGCGCTGCGCCACGGCGCAGACAGCGATGTCGACCAGGTCGTCATGGACGAGTTCCACTTCTACTCGGACCCGCAGCGCGGCTGGGCCTGGCAGGTTCCGCTGCTCACCCTGCCGCGCGTGCAGTTCGTGCTGATGTCGGCGACGCTCGGCGACGTCAGCTGGCTCTCGTCCGACCTCAGCGCGCGCACCGATCGCGACACGGCCGTCATCACCGGGGTCGAGCGGCCCGTTCCGTTGCACTACCACTACGAGACGACGCCGGTGCAGGAGACCGTCGAGGAGCTCATGTCGACGGGACAGGCGCCAATCTACATCGTGCACTTCTCGCAGGCGGCGGCGCTCGAGCGCGCCCAAGCGCTCACCAGCATCAAGGTCGCCACACGCGAGCAGCGAGACCGAATCGCAGAGGAGATCGGCGGATTCCGGTTCACGACGAGCTTCGGCAAGACCCTCGGCCGGCTCGTGCGAGCGGGGATCGGCGTGCACCACGCCGGGATGCTGCCGAAGTACCGCCGGCTCGTCGAGCAACTCGCCCAGCAGGGTCTGCTGCGCGTGATCTGCGGCACCGACACTCTCGGCGTCGGGATCAACGTGCCCATCCGCACCGTGCTGCTCACCGCGCTGACGAAGTTCGACGGAACCCGGATGCGGCAGCTCAGCGCACGCGAGTTCCACCAGGTTGCCGGGCGCGCGGGCCGGGCGGGATTCGACACCGCCGGCACGGTGTCGGGCCAGGCGCCGGACCACGAGGTGGAGAACGCGCGGCTGGTCGCGCGGGCCGGCGACGACGCCAAGAAGCTCAAGCGCGTCGTGCGCAAGAAGGCCCCGGAGGGGTTCGTCTCGTGGGGTGAGCCGAGCTTCCAGCGTCTCATCGCGGCGGACCCGGAGACGCTCACCTCGAGCATGCAGGTCACCCACTCGATGCTGCTCAACATCATCGGCCGCGGCGGCGACTCGTTCCAGATCGCACGCGACCTCATCTTCGACAACCACGAACCGTACAAGCGCCAGCTCGCCCTGGCCCGCCAGGCCCTCGCGATCTACCGCACGCTCCGCACGGCCGAGATCGTCGAGCAGGTCGGCGGCGGCATCGGCGGGCAGGCCAGCATCCGCCTCACGGTCGACCTGCAGCCGAACTTCGCCCTCAACCAGCCGCTGTCGCCGTTCGCGCTTGCGGTCTTCGACCTCCTCGAGCAGGACTCGCCGACCTACGCGCTCGACATGATCTCCGTGCTCGAATCCACCCTCGACGACCCGCGCCCCGTCATTTCGCAGCAGCAGTTCATCGCCCGCGGCGAGGCCGTCGCCGCAATGAAGGCCGAGGGCATCGAGTACGACCAGCGGATGGAGCTGCTCGAGTCGATCACGCATCCGAAACCGCTCGAGGAGCTGCTCGGCGAGGCCTTCCACACCTACAGCCGGTCGCAGCCGTGGATCGGCGACTTCGAGCTCAGCCCGAAGTCGGTCGTCCGGGATCTCTACGAGCGGGCGATGACCTTCGTCGACTACATCAACTTCTACAAGCTCGCCCGGTCAGAGGGGCTCGTGCTGCGTTACCTGTCCGACGCCTACCGGGCCGCGCGCCAGACGATCCCGAACGAGGTGAAGACCGAGGAGCTCATCGACATCATCGAGTGGCTCGGCGAGCTCGTGCGGCAGGTCGACTCGAGCCTGCTCGATGAATGGGAGGCGATGACGAGCCTGGTGCCCGGGGCCGACCCCGACCTGCCCGTGCTCCCGCCGACGCCCAAGGGCGTCACCGGTAACGCGCGCGCCTTCCGGGTGCTGGTGCGCAACGAGATGTTCCGGCGGGTGCAGCTCGCCGCGCTCGAACGCTGGGACGATCTCGGCGAGCTCGATGCGGCATCCGGATTCGACGCGGACGCCTGGGCCGACGCGCTCGACCCCTATTTCGACCTGCACGATCAGATCGGCACGCACAGCGACGCTCGCGGGTCGGCGATGCTCGTGGTCGAGGAGGGGCCGTCCGAGTGGACGGTGCGGCAGATCCTCGCCGATCCCGAGGGCGACCACGACTGGTCGATCACGGCGATCGTGGATCTGGAAGAATCCAACGCGGCAGGCGTTGCAGTAGTCAGGGTCACGTCGGTCGGGATGTCGTGACCGGACGGGACGAAGGAGCCAGGATGGAACGCCGAGATTCAACGGGGCCGCGCGAGGTGGACGCGGTCGGAGTGGCGACGGGCCGTATCCACGTGCTCGACGACGGCCAGAGCGTGCTCGGGCCGGAGGAGTTCAAGGCTGCCTTCCGTACGCATCCGGCCGGCGTCGCCCTTATCACCGCGGATGCCGGAGACGGCCCGGTCGCCCTGACCGCGACGTCGGTGTTCTCGGTGAGTGCCGAACCGCCGCTCCTGGTGTTCTCCCTCTCTGCCCTATCGTCGAGCACCCCGACTCTCATGCGGGCCGACACGGTCGTCGTGCACCTGCTCACCGCAGCGCAGCTCGACCTCGCGCTCCTCGGCGCCACGAGCGGCGTCGACCGGTTCGCCGACACCTCGATCTGGTCCCGCCTGCCGACGGGCGAACCGTACTTCACCGCTGCGCCCGTCTGGATCAGGGGGCGCGTCGTCGACCGCATGGAGGCCGGTGGCTCGACCGTGCTCGCCGTCGAGGCGCTCGAGGCGCGCACGCCGGAGCGCGGAAGCCCGGAGGCGGATGCCGAGAGGCTGCGCCCTCTCGTCTACCACAACCGCACGTGGCACGTCCTCAGCGAGGACTCGAAGCTCGACCCCGGCGCCTGACTCTCAGCCGCCGTAGCGCTCGGTCTTGATGTGGTCCGCGAGGTGGCCCGCCTCGACAAGCCACTGCGTGACCGACTCGACGAACGGTGACGCCCCGCACACGTAGACCTCGGCGCCGATCGACGGCGGGAACGCGGCCGCGACCGTCCGATCGCGGTCGAGGCGCGCCGGTGGCGCTGACCAGACCTCTGGGGTCTCACGGCTGTAGGCCCAGGCGACCTCGAGGGCGTCGTCGTCCCGCTCGAGCAGCAGCAGTTCCTCGCGGTACAGCGCGAGGGCGGGGGAGCGCACCGAGTAGAGCAGCCGGAACGGCGTGACGCTCGCGGTCTCGGCGTGGGTGCGGATCATCGACATGAGCGGCACGATGCCGGAGCCGCCGCCGATGAGCTGCAGCGCGCGCGGCGGGGGAACGGGATCCGTCTCCGGCCGCCAGACGAACCAGCCGCCGGACGGACCGCGGATCTCGATGCGGTCGCCGGCACTCAGCTCGTCGACCAGGTACGGGGACACTTCCCCGTCATCGAGGCGGTCGACGGTGATCTCGAGTCGCCCCGACGGAGCGGAGGAGGAGATCGAATAGGACCGCACGGCCGTGTAGCCGTCGTCGGCCGTCAGCCGCACGTCGACGTGCTGGCCCGCGACGTGCCCCGGCCATCCCTCGATGTCGAGCCCGATGGTTCTGGACTCACTCGTCTCCCGCCGCACCGACACGACGCGCGCGGGCGCCCAGCTCACCAATAGCGCTGCTCGAGGAACGGGTCGCCGCGCATGTGGTATCCGTTCTGCTCCCAGAATCCCGGCTCGTCCGCGGTGAGGAGGTTGAGGCCGTGCACCCACTTGGCGCTCTTCCAGAAGTAGAGGTGCGGCACCAGCAAGCGCGCCGGACCGCCGTGCTGCGGCTCGAGGGGGGCGCCGTCGAACTCGAACGCCACCCAGGCCTTGCCACCTCGCAGGTCGGCGAGCGGAACGTTCGTGGTGTAGCCGCCGTAGGAGTACGCCATCGAGAACTCCGCCGTCGTCTCGACGTCGGCGAACAGGGTGTCGAGGGAGACGCCGCGCCAGCCGGTGCCGAATTTCGACCAGCTCGTGACGCAGTGGATGTCGGTCGTCACATCCTCGATCGGGAGCGCCATGAACTCCTGCCACGACCAGCGGTGCCGCGCACCCGTCTCGGTCGAGATCGAGAACTCCCACTCGTCGAGCGACACGCGCGGCGTCGCACCGGCGGAGAGCACCGGGAAGCTCTCGGTGAGGTACTGGCCGGGAGGAAGGCCCGGCACATCCGATCGCCGCTTGCCTCCGAACCCGGGCGAGAAGATGCCCACGTGCCCTCCTTGCTCGACTCGCCCCGGTGGCGAAGTGTGCTGCACCAGCCTATAGAAACACGGGCGGATGGAGAGACGCGCTCAAGCTGGTGGGAGGGTTGGCGACGCGTCTAGGCTGGCCTGATGACTGGTACAGCACCCGCGGCGCCGCTGTGACCCGCTCCGAACGACTCGTGTTGGCGATCGCCGTGCTTGCCTCCTTTGTCGCATTCCTCGACGGTTCGGTCATCAACGTCGCCCTCCCGGCGATCACCGCCGAGCTCGGGGGCGGCCTGTCGCTGCAGCAGTGGGTCGTCGATGCCTACCTCATCACGCTCGGGTCGCTCATGCTGCTCGCGGGGTCGATGTCCGACGTATTCGGGCGCATCCTGGTGCTCCGAGTCGGGCTCATCGGCTTCGGGATCACCTCCCTCCTGTGCGCTCTTGCGCCGAGCGGCGAGTTCCTCATCGTCGCGCGGGCTCTCCAAGGGGTCTCCGGGGCGCTTCTCGTGCCGAGCTCCCTCGCGCTCATCCTCTCCACCTTCCGGGGGCCGGCGCAGGGCACGGCCATCGGGCTCTGGACGGCCTGGACGAGCGCCGCCTTCCTGGTCGGGCCGGTGCTCGGCGGACTCTTCGTCGACCTCGCATCCTGGCGGCTCGTGTTCGCCATCAACGTGCTGCCGATTCTCGTGACTCTCTGGCTGCTCGCTCTGCTGGGCGAGCGGGACGAGCGGATGCGGGAGGTGCCGATCGACTACCTCGGCGCGATTCTGGGCGTCGTCGGGCTTGGCCTGCCCGTGTTCGCGCTGATTGAGCAGGCCACCTACGGTCTCGCCAGCCCGATCATCTGGGTGCCGCTCGCCATCGGCGTTCTCGCGTTCGGCGGATTCATCGTTCGGCAGCGCGTCGCGCCGGCTCCGATGATGCCGCTGGGTCTGTTCCGGGTTCGCAACTTCGCGGTGGGCAACGTCGCGACCGTTCTCATCTACGGAGCCCTGTCGCTGGGAACCTTCGTGCTCGCGGTCTTCCTCCAGGAGTCGGCCGGCTACTCGGCGACCCTCGCCGGCGCCGCACTGCTCCCGGTGACGGTGGTGAACATCGCTCTGTCGCCGCTCTTCGGCTCACTCGCCGGCCGATTCGGACCGAGGCTCTTCATGACTGTCGGCCCGATTCTGGGCGGCGTCGGATTCCTGCTCCTGCTGCGAATCGACGCATCCGCCGACTATCTCACGGCGGTGCTGCCCGGTATCGCCGTGTTCGGCCTCGGGCTCACGATCACGGTGGCGCCCCTCACAGCCGCGGTGCTCGGGTCGATCAGCTCGCGGCAGGCCGGAATCGGCTCGGCCGTGAACAATGCCCTCGCCCGGATTGCGGGACTTATCGCGATCGCGATGCTCGGCGTGATCGTCGGCAGCGACCTCGACCTCGGGGGCTTCCAGCGCGGGCTGGTCGTCACGGCGGTGCTGCTGATGGCCGGCGGGGTGGTGTCGGCGATTGGCATCCGCAACATTCCCCCGGCCGACGGTGCTGCTGCCGGGTCAGGCGAGCAGGCTCGCGCCGGCGGTGGCCAAGAGAACGACATTCATGAGCGCCGCGGCGATGATCAGCTGGAAGAGAAGACGTGACGGCTCCCTCGTGAGCACGAGCGCGATGCCGATCGCGGCGATCAGCACGGTCGCGGTGAACCCGATCCACTGAGCCACTCCGACCTCGCCCGGGCCCACGAGAGCGAGCACGGATGCGGCGAGCAGCGCCGCAAAGGTGCCGATGCCGGTGCGCCGCGGTCCGAGGCGATGGGGGAGCCCGCGTACTCCGGTCGCCCGATCGTCATCGAGGTCGGGCAGCACGTTGGCGAAGTGCGCGGCGACTCCGAGCAGCGCGCCGAGCCCCAACGCCCACGCGGCTGCCCAGGACGGCTCCGGCAGCGAGAGGGTGACGACGGCGGGGAGCAGCCCGAAGCTCACGATGTAGGGGAGCACCGAGAACGCTGTGCGCTTGAGCCAGGCGTTGTAGCTCCACGCCGAGGCGATGAACGCGGTATGGGCGACGGTCGCGCGCCAGCCGAGTGGCGCCGTGGCGGCGACCGCGACGACGGCGGTCGCTATCGCCATGCCCCGCACGGTGCCGGCACTGACCCAGCCCAGTGCGACCGGCTTGTCGGTGCGGCCCACCGCGATGTCGCGCTCGGCGTCGATCCAGTCGTTGGACAGCCCAACGGAGGCCTGATTCGCGGCGAAGGCGACTCCGAGGAGCGCCAGCCGCCATCCGTCGAGGCCGACTCCCGCGGCGAGCACGATCGCAATGAGCGTGACGGCGACGGCCGGGCCGGGGTGGGTCGAGCGAAGGAGCGCGACCGCGGTGGTGGGCATTGGCCCATGCTAGGTCGTGCGGTGGGCCGCGCCCGTCAGGATCCTGGTGCGCCTCAAGGTCGTGACGCCGGGGACGCTCGTGAGTCCATCCGCGAGTTGCCCGCTTGTGTCGCGTCCGGAGTCGCCTCCGGAGCCGCTAGGGCAGCAGCAGCAGCTTGCCAATGTGCGCCGACGACTCGAGGCGCTCGTGCGCGAGCCGGGCATCCGCTAGTGAGAAGCGGCGGTCGACGATGGGCACGACCTGCCGCGCCGCGACGAGTGGCCAGACGTTCTCCCGCACGCTCGCGATGATCTCGTCCTTCTCCGCCTCGGGCCGGGCGCGCAGGCTGGTGGCGTGGATGCTGCCCCACCTGGCCATCAGTCGTCCGATCGCGAATTCGGCGGGCACGCCGCTCTGGTTTCCGATCAGCATGATTCTGCCGTGGCGGGCGAGCGCGCGCACGTTGCGGTCCAGATAGGCGCCGCCGATCGGGTCGAGGATCACGTCGGCTCCCGCGCCATCCGTCGCGCGCTCGATCGAGTCGACGAAATCCTCAGTGGTGTAGTCGATGAGAATGTCTGCACCGAGCTGTTCGCAGGCGGCGAGCTTCGCCGCAGACCCGGCGGTCACGGCGACACGGCAGCCGAACGCCCGCGCGAGCTGGATGGCCATCGTGCCGATGCCGCTCGATCCGCCGTGGATGAGCAGCGTCTCGCCTGCCCGGAGCCCGCCGAGCAGGAATACGTTGCTCCAGACCGTCGCCAGCGCCTCGGGCAATGCCGCCGCGTCGACCAGGTTGACCGACTCCGGCACAGACAGGAGCTGGTGCGCGGACGCGACGGCGAGTGACGCGTAGCCGCCGCCCGCGAGCAGTGCGCAGACACGGTCGCCGACCTTCCAACCCGCGACACCGGATCCGAGCCGGACGATCGTGCCGGACACCTCGAGGCCCGGCCAATCCGGCGCACCCGGCGGGGGAGGGTAGTAGCCCTGCCGCTGGACCATATCGGCCCGGTTGACTCCGGCCGCCGCGACGGCGATGAGCACCTCGCCGGACCGCGGCTCCGGGTCGGGTAGCTCACGCTCCCCTAGCACATCGGGACCGCCGATAGCCGATATGACAATCGCCCTCATGTCTCCACGGTACGCGACCGCCCAGCGCTAGGTTGGCACTGTGACTGGGGATATGTTCGGAGCGCGGGAGCGGGGCCGCAGAGGCAGCGCGCCCAGGGATTCGCAGCAGCTCCAGTCTCTGCTTCTGGGCACCTGGCAGGTTCGTGCCACAAATATGCCGCAGTGGCTGTCGAGCGAGCGCGTCGCCCCCGTAATCGCCTTCGAGCTGATCTCGGATGCTCCGCTCGTGCTCAGTGATGACGTGTCGTGGAATTCGTCCGGTGGGCAGCGCGAGCACCGCCTCGGGGTCGACCGCTGGAACGGCAGCGGTTTCGTGCGCCGCGGGCTCGGCCGGAGGAGGCTGCGCCGACGCCACTGGAGCGTCGTGGGCTCCAGCGCCGACCGAGATATCCTCGTGCTGCGCCTGACCGGTTCCCGCTCCGTCCCGCACGGTCTCGATGTCTTTGTGCGGGACGGGATCGAGATCGGCGATGCGCGCTCTCTTGTCGCGCACTCGGCCACGGCACTGGGCCTCACGGCCGAAGACTTCGCGAGCCTCACCTGGCTCGACCGGCCCTGATCGTCGCGGTCAGAACTGCCCGGTGTAGCCGAGAGCGGTGAGCACCGCGTGCGGACGCTCAATGATTCCGAAGTGGCCGCAGTCCTCCAGCACAGTACGCCGGCTGGTCGGCACCACTCGCGCGAGTTCCTCGAAGTCGGCGCCGGTGACGAAAATGTCCCGGTCGCCCTTGAGCGCGATCACCGGGCAGGTGATGCGCCCCCACCAGTGGTGCGCGTCGTAGCCCGCCGTCGCGGTGGCGGCCCCCGTGAAGGACCGCGGATGCAGATCGAGCACGGTCGCGTCGGTGGCGGATCGGTGCACCCGGTACCCGTGCCGGAACAGCGGCGTGAACAGCAGCCGGGCAACCGGGGTCGCGCCGAGCCCGAGGACGATGCCACGGCCGGTGCGCCCCAGGATCGTGAGCAGCTGCAGGATGCGCCAGAGCATCACGAACGCGGGCAGCTCCCGGAAGTTCGCGAAGGGGTGATCGATACTGCGAATAACCGAGAATGTGGTGCCGGACACCATGCCGACCGAGAGCACCCGGTCGGGGTACGCGGCGGCCATGTGCATCGCGATGGAGCCGCCCAACGAGTGCCCGACGATGTCCCACTCGGTGAAACCGAGGCCCTCGACGGTATCTTTCACGAAGGCGCCGAACGAGTCGACGGTCAGGTCGTCCGCGCCGGGGAAGAGGGCGCCCTCGCCCCACCCGGGCAGGTCGAGCAGCACCGGGTTCTCGATCTGGATGCCGTCGGCCGCCGCGGCCTGCAGCAGGGGAGTGAACGTGGTCCACGCTCCCGCTGCGCCGTGCAGGAAGATCGTGGCCCGCACGGACGTCCGCACGGAACGGTGCCGGGCGACGGTGTGGCCGTGCTCGCCCTCCACCCGCGTCTCGATGAGCCCCAGTATCGCGGGATCGCTGATGACCCGGTACGGCGCGTAGGTGTGCACTGCGGATGCTGCGAGCTCAGGCATCCGGTCCGCCGATGATCTCTTCGCGCACTCGGCGAAGGTCTTCCAGCAGCGATCCGACGAGGATCCAATTGCGCGGGTTCGGGCTGGAGATCACGAGCGGGGCCGTCAGTGCGGGGACCTCCGCGGTGATCGGGGCGGGTTCGCTCGGTGCGCCCGCCTGCCTCGCGCCGCCGACGCTGCCGGCCATGAGGCGCACGTCGTGGGCCGCGCGGTCGAGCTCGAGCGCGATGCGGGAGACGGTCGCATCCTCGACGAGCGCCGGGTCGTAGTTGTCGCGAACCGCCCGGGTCATGCCGATAGTTCGTGTAACGAGGGTGGAGAGCCGGAGGAGGAGAGCTCGGTCCTGCTCGATCGTGATCGTGTGCCGCGAGCCGCGCGGGTTGAAGGTGAGGCTCTCCTCGGCGCGGTCCAGTTCACCCGCGGCCTTCGCCTGCAGCGGTCGCAGCTCCCGTGCCGCCGTCATCATCAGTTCGAGCTCGGACGAGTCGACGGGGGAGCGCAGGGCGGCCGACAGGCGTTGCAGCGACGAGGCGACGCTCGCCTCCAAACGTCCGACGGCGAGCCGCGCTGGCGCGACGAGCACGGGCGGAACGATCAGCGCGTTGATGACGAGGCCCGCGACGGCGCCGATGATCGTCTCGAGGATCCGTTCGATCGAGTACTCGGGGGTCTGCGCTCCGATCACGAGGACGAGCATGGCACTGATCGGGATCTGGTTGGACGAACCGGGCGTCAGTTTGAGTGCCCAGGCGACGAGCAGCGACACGACGATCACAGCGAGAACCACCCAGCTCGCGTTGCCGAATGCGAGGCCAGCGGAGTACGCGATCACGACCCCGAGGATCACGCCGATGCTTCGCTCGATTCCCTTCGCGAGTGACTGGTTGACGCTGGGCTGCACAACGAGGAGCGCCGCAATGGCGGCGAAGATCGGCAGGGGCTGCTGCAGGAGCAGGTTCGACAACAACCACGCCGAGACGGCGGCGACCGAGGTCTTGAGCACCTGGAGCAGCGGGCTGCGCGCCGAGGCGCGAAGCGAGGCAAGCTGGCGCATCCCCTCAGGCTAGTGCCGTGCGGCTGGGCGCCCGTGGCTCACTCGTAGCGGAGGGAGTCGATGGGGCTCTGCCGCGCCGCGCGAGACGCGGGCAGGGTGCTCGCGAGGAACGCGATCCCCATCACGAGCGCGAAGACGCTGGCGATGGATGCCGGTGCGAACGTGAGGATCTGCAGGCCGGCGAGCCCGGACAGGAAGCCCTCGGCAAGCACCGAGCTCACCACGGACCCGACCGCGATGGCGACGCCCGCGCCGATCGCGCTGCCGAGGAACCCGATGAATACGGCCTCCGTGCTGAACAGGGCGAAGATGCGTGCCCCGCTCATTCCCATCGCCTTCATCAGCCCGATCTCGCGCGTCCGCTCCTGGACGCTCATCAGCAGGGTGTTGATGATGCCGAAGCCGGCCGCGATGAGCGCGATCACGGCGAACGCGTTGAGCACGAGGATGATGCCGTCGACGACGCTCTGGAAGGTGCCGATCTGGTCGGCGACGGTGGTTCCGGCGAAGCCGGCATCCACGAGGCGGTCCTTGATCGCCTGGATATCCTCGTCGCTGGCGTCGGCGTCGAATCTCGCCGTCGCGCTGGCGTACTCGGTCGACGCCTGCTCGGGGAGCCCGGTGCGCTGGGCATCGAACAGCGCGGTCGTCAGCGCAGTGTTGGTGCTGGCCCCCGTGCCGACGAGGGTCGGATTCTGGATGCCGACCACGGTGGCGTCGATCAGGTGCTGCTCGCCGACGGCATCCGTCACGCCGATCTGCACGATCTCGTTCACCGACGCGTCGTCGCTCGCGAAGCCGAGCGTGTCGACGTAGCTCGTCGGGAGCACGATCTCGAACTCCGTGCTGGACTGGTCGAAGCCGCTCCCCGCGGCGAGGTCGAGGGTCACCCCGGCACTGAACGGGCTGATCGAGAGCTGGAACCGGCCGTTGTCCCGCCACTCGACGAAGTCCGGCCGGACGGACACGAGGGGCTGGGCATCCGTTATCCCCTCGACCGCACGGATCTCGTCGATGTCCGCGTCGGACAGGGCGAGCACGGTGGTGCCGGGCGGGCCGGCGTTCGTATCGATCTCGCTACCGGAATCGGGGTCATACGGGGCTGGGCCGTCGTCCGCGTCGCTCGCCAACGTAGGCTTGCTGACATTCATGACGTCGGGGGCGCCAATCGACGTGATTTGGGTATCGATGTACTCGTTGACACCCGTTCCGAGCGCGTTCGTTGTCGTGAGGGTGAACGCGCCGATGAAGATCGCCAGGACAGTGAGGGTGGTGCGGAGGCGGCTGCGGAAGCTGTTGCCGATTGCGGTCGTGACGATGTCGGTGGTCCTCATGCGAGTGCCGCCCCGTTCGGCGTCGTAACCGGGGAAGCCGGGGACCTCAGGTCGCCCTCGTCGACGAGGCGCCCGTCTTTGAGGTAGATGCGCCGGTCGGCGCGGGCGGCAAGGTCGTCGTCGTGCGTGACGATCACGAGCGTGATCCCGCGGTCGCGGTTGAGGGAGAAGAGCAGGTTCTCGATGACGGCGCCTGTGGCCGAGTCGAGGTTGCCGGTCGGTTCATCCGCGAAGATGATCCGCGCGTCGCCGACCAGGGCCCTCGCAATCACGACGCGCTGCTTCTGGCCGCCCGAGAGGTCCATCGCCTTCGCCCCCGCCTTGTCGGTCAGCTCGACGAGCGCGAGTGTCTCGAGCGCCTTCGCTTTGCGCTCCCGGGATCCGAGGCGGGCGATCTTGAGCGGCAGGATCACGTTCTCGAGCACGGTGGCGTGAGAGTTGAGGAAGAACTGCTGGAACACGAATCCGAAGGTGGCGTTGCGCAGCGTGTTGAGCGCGCGCCCCCTCAGCGTCTTCGCGTTCTGGCCCACGATCTCCAACTCGCCGCTCGACGGCGAGTCGAGCAGGGCGAGGATGTGCATGAGAGTGGACTTTCCCGATCCGCTCTTGCCGACGATCGCGACGGATTCGCCCTCGCGGATGTCGAGGTCGATTCCGCGAAGCGCGTCGAAACGTGCGTCGCCGGTTCCGTAGTGTTTGGACAGATTGCGCGCCGTGAGCACGGAGGATGACATGTCCCCATTTTTGCAGTGTCGGCTGTGCCCGGCATCCGCCCCGCGGTGTGACGCCGCTACTTCCTGCGGTGTGGGTGTGGCGGGGCTAGGCTCGGGCGCAACGAGGGGAGCACGATGGCGGAGCGTTTCGAGATCAAGGTCGACGACGTGCACATCGGCTCCGCGATCCCGGGCACGAGCGAGCACCTCGCCGGCGTGCTCGCGACGCCTGTCGGCCCCGGACCGTGGCCCGGCGTCGTCATGGTGCACGAGGCGTTCGGGATCAACGACATCCTGCGCCGACAGGCCTCGAGACTCGCCGCCGCCGGATTCCTCGTGCTGGCCCCCGACCTGTTCAGCGAGGGTGGGGCGCGCAAGTGCCTCGGCTCGACCTTGCGTTCGCTCCTGACCGGAAAGGGTCGTGCCTTCGCCGACATCGAGTCCGCACGGTCGGCTTTGCTCAAGCGCGCGGACTGCTCCGGGCGGGTCGGAGTGATCGGCTTCTGCATGGGCGGCGGATTCGCACTGCTGCTCGCCACCCACGGCTACGACGCCGCTTCGGTGAATTACGGCCGGCTGCCCCGCGACCTCGACTCCCTGGCGGGAGCCTGCCCGGTGATCGGCAGCTACGGGGGCAAGGACCTCTCGTTGAGAGGAGCGGCCGCCAAACTCGACGGCGCCCTCAGCAGGCTTGGAGTCCAGCATGACGTGAAGGAGTATTCGGATGCGGGCCACGCCTTCCTGAACGACGAGCCGAGTGGTCCCCCCGCGCTGCGCCCGGTGCTCCACCGGGTGCTGGGTGCCGGTCCCGACCCGGAGGCCAGCGCTGACGCGTGGGAGCGGATCGAGACGTTCTTCTCGGAGCACCTCAGGCCCGAGGGGCCGCGCCGAATTTAGCCGTGTCGCGGCCTCGCCAACCGCATTGTCGAACCGGTCTGGAACGCGGAGAAGATGAATTCGGTCGAGACCGTATTCGAGGAGCGGCTGGGGCTGGAAGGACCCGCCGGCCCGGACTACATGCAGCTGGACATCAACGTCAACGGTGCGGGGGACCCGTTCGCGCTCGATCGGGTCACGCTGCACACGGCGCTCGCTCGACGAATACCAGGAAGCCCCAGCCTAGGGCCAGACCGCCCCGGTATCGTGTGCCCATGCGACAGCGAGCAGAGCGGATCGAGCCGGGCCCCGGGCAAGAGTCAGTCTGGGACTACCCCCGGCCTCCGAGAGTTGAGCTAGTTACCGATCGCGTCACCGTGACACTCGGGGGCGTACTCATTGTCGATTCGGCCGCCGCGGTGCGTGTGCTCGAGACCAGCCACCCTCCCGTCTACTACGTTCCGCGGGCCGACATCGCGCAGGGTGCGATCACCCCGGCCGCCGGGGACTCCTGGTGCGAGTTCAAGGGGCGAGCGAAGTACCTTTCGGTGCACGGCGGCGCTGTCACCGCCGAGCGTGCTGGCTGGTTCTACCCGACCCCGACCAACGGATTCGCGGCACTTGCCGACATGGTCGCGATCTATCCGTCGGCGATGGACGAGTGCACAGTCGGAGGCGAGGTCGTCACCGCGCAGGAGGGCGATTTCTACGGCGGCTGGATCACAAGCAACCTCGTCGGCCCCTTCAAGGGCGCACCGGGAACCTTGGGCTGGTGACCGCCGCCGCGAGAGCGACGGGCGTTACAGGCGGCCGATTTCCTCGAGCTGCTCCGCGAGCCCGGCGCCGTCCGGCGCGTAGACCCAGGGGATGCCGCTGCCGTTCTCGTGCTCCTCGGCCTTGGATCGCCCACCGGCCAGGACGGCCTCGCTTGTCGACAGCTGACGAATCGCGACCGCGCTCGCGTTCGCGGGGTGCGACTCGTTGAACGCGCTGTAGAGCTCTTCGTCGTGCTGCCCGTCATCGCCGAACAGCAGCCAGCGCACATCCGGGAACTCTCGGGCGAGCCGCCCGAGGGTCTCTCGCTTATGATCCGTGCCGCTGCGGAACCAGCGGTCGTGGGTCGGCCCCCAGTCGGTGAGCAGGAGCGGTCCGGCGGGGTAGAGGTTGCGGGACAGGAAGCGGGTGAGTGTCGGCGCGACATTCCATGCCCCCGTCGACAGATAGACCACGGGTGAGCCGGGATGATCCCTCGTCAGACGCTCGTACAGCACAGCCATTCCGGGAACAGGACGCCGTGCGTGCTCGTCGAGCACGAAGGTGTTCCAGGCGGCAAGGAACGGGCGGGGGAGCGCGGTGACCATGACGGTGTCGTCGATGTCGGAGATGATCCCGAAGCGCACCGAGTCGTCGACGATGAATACCGGGGCGGTCACGATGTCGGAATCGTCCGTGCGGATTGTGATGTCATGCCAGCCCGGCGGCAGGTCGACGTCGACGCGGACGTCGACCACCCCGCCGCGGTCGGCGGTCACACGGTGCTCCACCCCGTCGATGACGATTGTCACGGCGACATCGTTGACCGGCACGCTCGTGAAGCTTCGCCAGCCGCGGATGCTCGTGTACCGGGCGTCTCCGTCCTCCGCCGGCTTTGCCAGAAGCACCCGACACAGAACCCGGACCCAACCGGGAGCGCCGTATCCGGTGTAGGGAATGACAATGGGCGTCAGCCCCCGCTTTCTCGCCCTTTTCTCCCGAAAGTTGTGAAAGGAGTCTTCGAGCCGGGCCGCAAAATGGATGAGCGGCTCGGCAGCGGACGCGGGGGTTACTGCCTTGGGGGTACGCACCATTGCAGAAGTCTTTCACGCGCGCCACCGCGCCGACGATTCGCGCCGCGCAAACCCGTCGACAAATCCCTCGAACCCGCCGATGTAAACGGGGTGCGGTCGCGAAGCGAGACAAGCTAGAATTCCAAATCAGTCGCCATTGTTGACTCGTATTGACGAAAGGGATCCCCCGTGTCCTCCTACTCCTCCGGCGAGAGCGCCACAACGGTTGCGACCGCAGTCCTTCGCAATGAGCCCGTCCAGGCCCGCAGCACCGCCCGACTGACCTCCCTCCTCGACGCGGCCGCCGCGGTCGTCGACGAGCTCGGATTCGAACGCCTCACAACGGCCATGATCGCCGAACGTGCAGGCTCGTCGATCGGCACCGTCTACCGGTACTTCCCCGATCGGATCGCCGTGCTCCACTCGCTCAGCGGACGATCGATGACCCGCTTCGCCGCTGAGGGGATCCCGGCGATCGAGTCGCCGGACCGCGCCAACTGGCTTGAGGCGGTCGACGCCGCGCTGCAGTACTGGGTCGACGCATTCCGGTCAGAGCCCGGCTTCCGCGCCCTCCGGTTCGGCGACGTGCTCGACCTTCAGCCGCGGGCCGGGGACCGCACCAACAATGGAATCATCGCCGCGGCGCTCGTCTCCGTGCTGTCGTCACGCCACGGCCTCAAGGGCAACGACGAACTGCAGTTCCGTGTCGAGGTGGCGCTCGATCTGTGCGACTCCCTGCTGGCGCGCGCGTTCGCGTTCGATCGCAACGGCGACTCGCAGTTCACCAACGAGGCGCTGTCGGTGGCCCGCGGCTACCTCATCGGCGCCTACGGCAACCCGGGCTCTGACGCGTAGTCGGGGTCGGCTGAAGGTCACAGCTCGCTGATAAAAGGCGTCTGCGTTTGGCACACGCCCGCGGGAAGTGTTTGAGTAGATGGTCCGGCACGTGTCGATTCGCACTAATCCGCGAGGAATGAGCCAAACCTGATGATCGAATTCCGTTCGGTAACCAAAAAATTTCCCGACGGGACGATCGCCGTCGACGACTTCACCCTCGTGCTTCCGTCGCGCAAGACCACCGTGCTCGTCGGATCCTCGGGATCCGGCAAGACGACGCTGCTCCGCATGATCAACCGCATGGTCGATCCGACCTCGGGAACGATCGAGATCGACGGCGAAGACACCTCGGGGCTCGAGCCGGTCGCGTTGCGGCGCCGGATCGGCTACGTGATGCAGAACTCCGGGCTCCTCCCGCACTTCACCGTGATCGAGAACGTTGCCACCGTGCCCATCCTCAATGGGGTGCCGCGTAAGAAGGCGTTCTCGGATGCGCTCGCGCTGCTCGACACCGTCGGCCTTGAGCGGTCGCTTGCCGACCGCTACCCGAGCCAGCTCTCCGGCGGGCAACAGCAGCGAGTCGGTGTGGCGCGCGGGCTCGCCGCCGACCCCAACATCCTGCTGATGGACGAGCCGTTCGGCGCCGTCGACCCGATCGTGCGTGACGAACTCCAGCAGGAGCTCATCCGGCTGCAGCGCGAACTCGACAAGACCGTGGTCTTCGTCACGCACGATATCGACGAAGCATTCCTGCTCGGCGATCAGGTCGTCATCCTCGAGCAGGGAGGGCGCATCGCCCAGATCGGGTCGCCGTCCGAGATCATGGCCGACCCGGCGAGTGACTTCGTCTCAAGCTTCATCGGCGCCGATCGGGGCAAGCGCGCCCTCAGCATCCGGCACACCGAGCGCGGTGCCGTACTGGTCGACGGGTTCGGTCGCGCCGCCGGCGTACTCGTGGAGGGTGCCCTGGTCAAACCAGAGGAGCCGACGAGAACGTGAACTGGGTCCTGAACAACCTCCCCCTCATCGGTGAGCGGACCTTGGACCACTTGGCGATCGCCGTCCCCGCGATCATCCTGAGCTTTGTCCTCTCCGTGCCGATCGGCTGGGTCGCCAACCGGTACAGCGCGGGCAAGGGCGTGCTGCTCTGGCTCTCCGGATCGCTCCTCGCGGTGTCCGGGCTGCTCTACGCGATTCCCTCCCTCCCGTTGTTCCTCGCCCTTCCGGCGGTCATCGGCACGGGCCTGCGTGACCCCATCAACGTCGTGATCGGGCTGACCCTCTACGGCATCGCGCTCATGGTGCGGGCGACCGCCGACGCCCTCGCCTCCGTCGACCCGAACGTCGAGCAGTCGGCGACCGCGATGGGCTTCTCCGGCTGGTCGAGGTTCTGGAAGGTGGAGCTGCCGCTCGCCGGGCCCGTGCTGCTCGCCGGCATCCGCGTCGTCTCGGTCAGCACCGTGAGCCTCACCACCGTGGGTGCGGTGCTGGGCATCAAGAGCCTCGGGCTGCTGTTCACCGACGGCCTGCAGCGCAACATTCCGGGCGAGATCTACACCGGCATCGTGCTGACCATCCTGATCGCCGTCGTGCTCGACGCCATCCTCGTTCTCTGCGGCCGACTCGTGATGCCCTGGCGGCACGCCGCCGCCGCGCCGAAGTCGCAGGCGCCGACCGAACTGGTGGTGACCGCGTGAACCTCATCCTCGACGCGATCGCCTGGATTCTCGACCCCGCCCACTACGGCGGGCCCAACGGCATCGGGGCGCGGCTGTTCGAGCACCTCTGGATCAGCGTGCTCTCGCTCCTCATCGCCGGCACAATCGCCATTCCCGCCGGATTCTTCATCGGGCACACGGGCAAAGGCAAGGCCGCAGCGGTACTCGTCTCCGGCGGGGTGCGCGCGCTGCCCACCCTCGGCCTCATCTCGATCCTCGGCCTGTCGATCGGGATCGGCGTGCAGGCGCCGATCATCGCCTTCGTCGTTCTCGCGATCCCCTCGATGCTCGCGGGCGCGTACGCCGGATTCGAGGCGATCGACCGCCGCATCGTCGATTCCGCACGCTCGGTCGGTATGACCGAGTGGCAGATCGTCCGTCGGGTCGAGGTGCCGCTCGGGCTCCCGCTGCTCATCGGCGGCATCCGCTCTGCGACCCTCCAGGTCATCGCCACCGCGACCCTCGCCGCGTACATCAGCGGCGGCGGCCTCGGAAGCTTCATCTTCCTCGGGCTGCGCACGAACGACTACACGCAGATGCTCGCAGGCTCCATTCTCGTGATCGCGCTCGCGATCGCCTTCGAGGGCGCGTTCAGCGCCCTTCAACGACTTGTTGTCCCCGCCGGCGTGCGGGCAGGACAGCGCACGAATGTCCGCTCCGGATCACACCGATCCGTGGCGGCAGCGGAATAACCGCATCAGAGAGGAATCACGAAATGTTCACAGCAGCAAAGGGCCGGCTCGCGTGGAGCGCAGTCGCGGTGGGGGCTGTCGTCGCCCTCGCAGGGTGTGCGTCGGGGGATCCCCTCGACGAGGGAGCGAGTACCGATGAGGAGGGCGCCGCGGCACCGCTGGTCGTCAGCTCGCAGGCGTATTACTCCAACGAGATCATCGCTGAGATCTACTCGCAGGCGCTCGAGGCGGGCGGCTACGAGGTGGATCGCCAGTTCCAGATCGGCCAGCGCGAGGTGTACCTCCCCGAGCTCGAGGCGGGCAACATCGACGTCTTCCCCGAATACATCGGGAGCCTGCTGCAGGCTCTCGACTCCGAGGCAGCCGGTGGCACCGCGGACGCAGTGTACGCCGACCTGCAGGAGGCTTTGCCCGAGGGGCTCACCGCTCTCGAGCCCGCGGATGCCTCGGACCAGAACTCGTGGACCGTCACGCAGGACTTCGCCGACAAGTACGAGCTCACCGACGTGGCGTCGCTGATGAACGTGACCGAGCCGATCACCGTCGGCGGCAACTCCGAGCTCGCGACGAGGCCCTACGGCCCCGAGGCGCTCGAGTCGAAGTACGGGGTGCCGATCGCCGAGGTCAAGTCGATCGAAGACAGCGGCGGACCTCTCACGGTGAAGGCGCTCGTCGACAACGACATCCAGCTCGCCAACATCTACACGGCCGACCCGAACATCAAGGCCAACAACCTTGTGGCCCTCGACGACCCGGACGGCATCTTCTTCCCGGACAACGTCGTGTCCATCGTGTCGGACAAGGTCGACGCGGGTGCGCAGGAGATCCTCGACGAGGTCAACGCGGCCCTCAGCGCCGACGACCTCGTGGGCCTCAACTCGGAGAGCGTCAACGACCAGAAGTCGGCTGACGTGATCGCCGAGGCATGGCTGACAGAGAAGGGCCTCATCTAGAGGACTGGCAGTGCGAAGGGGGCGGATGCTGCGGCATCCGCCCCCTTCTCTCGTCCCTGTGCGCCAGCGTCAGTCCTCCAGCTGGGGCGGGCCGCCGTCGCCGGGATGGACCATGTGCCGGGCCTCGTTGCGCTCGAGGATCTTCTTGGCGGCGACGATGAGGAGGAGAAACCCCGCGATGATTCCGACAAAGATGTACGCCGCTCCGTGCAGGCTGTCCGACAGCTCGCGGTAGGTGCCCGCGGCGGCCGATCCGACCGACACGTACGCGAAGGCCCAGATAACGCAGGCGGGCACCGTCCAGGCCATGAATTTGCGGTAGCTCATCGCGCTCATCCCGACCGTCAGGGGGATCAGGGAGTGCAGCACTGGCAGGAACCGGGAGATGAAGACGGCGGGCCCGCCGCGCCGATCGAGGTAGTTCTCGGCGCGCACCCAGTTGCGTTCACCGACGCGCTGCCCGAGCCGGCTGCGGCGAATCTTCGGGCCGAACCAGCGGCCGAGGGTGAACCCGATGCTCTCCCCGGCGAGCGCCCCGACGATCACGGCGAGGATGAGCCCGAAGTACTCGACCGCTCCCGACACGGCGGTGCTCGAGACGATCACGATCGAGTCGCCGGGCACGACCACGCCGACGAGCACCGAGGTCTCGAGCAACATGCCCAGGGCGGCGAGCAGGGTGCGGGTCAGCGGGTCGACGCTCTCCACGAGGTCGAGTATCGAGTTGAGAGCGTCGTTCACCTCTCGACCGTATCGAGTGGGCGTGACAGTTTGCCGAGTCGAGCGCGCCAGGCGCGAAGCCGGCCCGGCTGTTCCGCGGCTTGGGGACCGTCGATCCACCGCGTGACGATGCGGATGCCGTGGAGCGAGCTCAGCGCCCAGATCTCGAGCCCGTCGAGGTCGGCCGGAGTGGCCGGTTCGTTCAGCACCTCGATCCCGAGAGCGGCGGCGACGGTGAGCACGGTCCTCGCGGTGACGCTGTCGACTCGGTCGAGATTGTCCGGAGGTGCGCAGAGCGTGTCTCCGCGCCACCAGAGCAGGGCCGAGTACGCGCCCTCGACAATGAATCCCTCGGCTGACAGGATCGCGACCTCGCCGGCGCCGAGGTGGGTCACGTGTGACCTGACAGCGGCGAGAGAGGCGAGGTCGGGACCCTTGACCCTGGGGCGGGTGCGGGGATCGTCGCCCCGGTGGCTGATGATGATGACCGATTCCGAGCGGGCAGGGACGCTGCGCAGCCGCAGCACGAGCACGGGGGCGCCGCTGTCGCGCTGGAGTTCGATGCGGGGGAACCAGTCGCCTGTCCGTGGAATCACATCGATCACCGCGGCCCAGAACGCGTCGAAGCCGAGCCTGTCGAGGTCGGCGGTGTTTCGCTCGCCGAGCTCGTCGCGCAGCGACCCGGCGAACCGGGCGCGATGCAGGTCGAGAGCGAGGGCCGTTCCGTCGTGAACCAGCCACGAATCGGCGACCTCGATTGTGGCGTCGGCGAAAGCGTCGTTGTCGACGGCAACGAGCGCACCGTCGTGCCACAGGTAGCTCACGGGAGTGGGCGACGCGGCAGAACTCATAGGGTTAGGTTATGCGCCAGCGGATCCTCCGACATCCCGTCGCCGGATGGTCCGATCCGGGCATCGCGTTCGCTGCCCTGCACGGCGAGGCCCCGAACGCGTTTTGGCTTGACGGGGGAGCCCATGCCGCGTCGGGCATGAGTTACATCGGCGCAGGGAACCAGGTGGCGACCGGCTCGGTGCCGCACAACACCGTCACCCTCGCGCCCGGCGGGCACGTGTTCGATGGCACGATCTTCGATTTCCTCCGTGGTCAGCCCGTTCTGACCGATGAGGCCGTCCGCGCCCCGCTCGGGTGGGTCGGCTGGCTCGGCTACGAGCTGCGCACGCATACGATGCCGGGGCATGAAAGTGCCACCGCCGACATCCGCCCCCGCGTGTCCCGCTACCCGGATGCCGCCCTCCTGCGGATCGACAGGCTCGTCGCCTTCGATCACGCCGCCGGCTCCGTGCACCTCATCGCGCTCGGCGACGCGTGGAGCGGCGAGCTCGCACGCTGGCGCGACAGCACCGTCGCGTCCCTCGCCGGGCTGTCGGTACTCTCGAACCCCGGCCGTGCCGACACGTCCGACCCGCTCACCCCCGTAGCTGCCACAGCGGTGCGCTGGCGAGACAGCGACGAGGAGTACCTCGCGAAGATCGCGGCATGCCAGCTGGCGATCATCGAGGGCGAGGCCTACCAGCTGTGCCTCACAACCGAGGTCGCCGTGGACGTGCGCCCCGACCCACTCGCGACCTGGCTCGAGCTGCGGCGGGCGAGCCCGTCCCACCACGGTGGATTCCTGCGCATCGGCGACGTGAGCCTGCTGAGCTCCTCACCGGAGCAGTTCCTGAGCCTCGACAGCGCCGGTGTGCTCGAGTCGAGGCCGATCAAGGGTACGAGGCCGCGCGGTGCAAACCGGGCGGACGACGACCGCCTGCGCTCGGAGCTCGCCGCAAGCGAGAAGGAACGCGCCGAGAACCTCATGATCGTCGACCTCATGCGCAATGACCTTGGACGCGTCTGCGAGGTCGGGTCGGTGGGCGTGCCGTCGCTGCTCCAGGTCGAGAGCTACGCCCAGGTGCACCAACTGGTCAGCACCGTGCGCGGCCGACTTGCCGCCGATCGCGGCGCGATCGACGCGATCGAGGCGTGCTTCCCTGCCGGGTCGATGACGGGTGCCCCCAAGCTGCGGGCGACCGAGCTCCTCGACACACTCGAGGCCCGCCCGCGCGGGCTCTACTCCGGCGCCTTCGGCTACGTCGGGTTCGACGGCGGCCTCGACCTCGCGATGGTCATCCGCAGCATCGTGCTGGATGCCGACGGCGCCACGATCGGCACCGGCGGCGGCATCACCGCCCTCAGTGTGCCCGCCGAGGAACTCGCGGAGATGAAGCTCAAGGCGGCCGCGCTGCTGAGGGTCCTCGGGGTTTAGTACCCTGATCACGGGCGCGACGTTGCCCGAAAACCCCCTGCACCGATTGAGAGCCCAATGGCACACGACAACGACCGCGCACGCAACGGCTACGACATCGACGCCATCCAGGCCAAGTGGCTCCCGCGCTGGGAGGAGGCCAAGCCGTTCGGCACGGGCAACGCAGACGACAAGCGCCCGCGCAAGTACGTGCTCGACATGTTCCCGTACCCCTCGGGAGACCTGCACATGGGGCACGCCGAGGCCTACGCGCTCGGTGACGTGATCGCCAGGTATTGGCGGCAGCAGGGCTTCAACGTGCTGCACCCGATTGGCTGGGATTCCTTCGGGCTGCCCGCCGAGAACGCCGCAATCAAGCGCGGCGTGGACCCGCGTGACTGGACCTACCGCAACATCGAGCAGCAGAAAGCGACGATGAAGCGCTACGCCGCATCGTTCGACTGGGACCGGGTTCTCCACACCAGCGACCCGGATTACTACAAGTGGAACCAGTGGCTGTTCCTGAAGATGTACGAGAAGGGCCTCGCCTACCGCAAGGACAGCTGGGTCAACTGGGACCCGGTGGACCAGACGGTGCTGGCCAACGAGCAGGTGCTGGCCGACGGCACGTCGGAGCGCAGTGGCGCGCTCGTCGTGAAGAAGAAGCTCACGCAGTGGTACTTCAAGATCACCGACTACGCCGACCGTCTGCTCGATGACCTCAATCAGCTCGAGGGAACTTGGCCGAGCAAGGTGCTCGCGATGCAGCGCAACTGGATCGGCCGTTCGATCGGAGCGGATGTCGACTTCGTCATCGAGGGCCGCGAGGCGCCCGTGAGCGTGTTCACGACGCGCCCGGACACCCTGTACGGCGCGACCTTCATGGTCGTGGCGCCGGACTCCGAACTCGCCGCCGAGCTCGTGGGCGACTCCTCGCCCGAGGTGAAGGCCGCGTTCGCCGAGTACGCCGCCCAGGTGCAGATGATCAGCGAGATCGACCGGCAGGACGCCACCAGGCCGAAGACCGGCGTGTTTCTCGACCGGTTCGCCGTCAACCCGGCGAACGGCGAACGCCTGCCGATCTGGGCGGCCGACTACGTGCTCGCCGACTACGGGCACGGCGCCGTGATGGCCGTCCCCGCCCACGACCAGCGCGACCTCGATTTCGCCCGCGCATTCGGACTCCCCGTTCGGGTCGTCGTCGACACCAATGCGCCGGTCACCGGCGCGATCCCGATCATCCACATGGACGAGCACGGTAGTTACGAACTGCCCGACGACCTCCCGCCGCTGGACCCGGCCATCACCGGCGTCGCCCTGACCGGCGAGGGGCGGATGCTCAACTCCGGCCCGCTGGACGGGCTGAGCAAGTCAAACGCCATCCGCCGCATCATCGAGCAGCTCACGGGGGCCGGCACCGGCCGCGCGGCGAAGAACTACCGGCTTCGCGACTGGCTGATCAGCAGGCAGCGGTACTGGGGCACCCCGATCCCGATCATCCACGGCGCCGACGGCGAGCTCATCCCCGTGCCGGAGGAGCAGCTGCCGATCCTGCTGCCGCCGACCGAGGGGCTCGACCTCAAGCCGAAGGGGACCTCGCCGCTCGGCGCCGCCACCGACTGGGTCAACGTCACCAATCCGGTCACCGGTGAGCCCGCCCGCCGCGACCCCGACACGATGGACACCTTCGTCGACAGCTCCTGGTACTTCCTGCGGTTCCTGAACCCGCACGACGAGACGCAGGCGTTCGACCCGCGGGAAGCCGACAAGTGGGCCCCCGTCGACCAGTACGTCGGTGGTGTGACCCACGCGATCCTGCACCTGCTCTACGCGCGCTTCATTACGAAGGTGCTCTTCGATATGGGCTATGTCAGCTTCACCGAGCCGTTCAGCGCCCTGCTCAACCAGGGCATGGTGCTCATGGAGGGCTCGGCGATGAGCAAGAGCAAGGGCAACATCGTGGCGTTGAGCGAGCAGCTCGACGAGCATGGCGTCGACGCGGTGCGCCTGACGATGGCGTTCGCCGGACCGCCCGAAGACGACATCGACTGGGCGGACGTGTCTCCCCATGCCTCGGCGAAGTTCCTGGCCCGCGCCTGGCGGCTCTCGGACGACGTCACGAGCGCGCCCGAGGTCGATTGGAAGTCCGGCGATGTGGCGCTGCGCCGCGTCACCCACCGCTTCCTAGCAGAGGCCCCCGGGCTCATCGAGGCGTTCAAGTTCAATGTTGTGGTGGCGCGGTTGATGGAGCTCGTCAACGCGACGCGCAAGGCGATCGACGGCAGACCGGGCACGGCGGATGCGGCGGTGCGGGAGGCGACCGAAACCGTGGCCCTCGGCCTCAGCCTGTTCGCCCCGTACACCGCCGAGGACATGTGGGAGAAGCTCGGCTATCCGCCCTCCGTCGCGCACTACGGTTGGCGCAAGGCCAACCCGGTGCTGCTCGTCGAGGAGTCGGTGACCGCGGTGGTGCAGGTCAACGGCAAGGTGCGCGACAAGTTCGAGGTCAGTCCCAAGATCGCGAATGACGAGCTCGAGAAGCTCGCCCGCGCATCCGCCGCGGTGACGAGGACGATCGGCGACAGCGAGATCGTCAACGTCATCGTGCGAGCCCCGAGGTTGGTGAACTTCGCCACGAAGGGCTGACCCGCGTCCACTCCTCCCCACCGGCGGCCGGCGTCGCCTCGGGATCGTCCCGTGGCATCCGTCCCCGACCGGCTGACGGGGCGCCGTAGCCTTCACGGGTGACCCCGACGCTCCGTGCCCCACCCGTACCTCCGCGCGTGCGGATGACGCTCGGAGCGGTCGTCGTGCTTCTCCTCGTCGCACTCGTCGTCGCGGTGCTCGTCGCGGCGCTCGGCCCCCGCGGGTCCACGGTCACCATTGCTCCAGACCCCGCTCCCGTCGCCGAGGGCCTGCCGGGGGCCGAGCCATCCGGCGCTGGCGGAGCGATCTTCGTTCACCTGCTCGGGGCGGTCCAGCGGCCTGGGCTGTACCAGTTACGCGAGGGGGACCGGGGGATCGACGCCGTCGCGGCCGCCGGCGGCTTCGCCGGGACCGCAGACCAGTCCCAGCTCAACCTCGCCCGGCCGCTGAGTGATGGGGAGCAGATCTACGTTCCCGCTATCGGCGAGACGCCGTCGCCGGGCGCCGGCACCGTCGGCGCCGGCGTCGGGGGTGGAGGCGTAGGCGGCGGGGCGGTGGCAGGCAAGGTCAACCTCAACACCGCCGACCTCGCGGCGCTCGACACGCTCCCCGGAGTCGGGCCGGCCACCGCGAAGGCGATTGTCGACTGGCGGGATGCGAATGGGCGGTTCACCGCAGTGGAGGACCTGCTCGGCGTGACCGGCATCGGAGAGAAGACGCTCGCCGAGCTCCGGGACCTCGTGACGGTGTGATTCGCGATGACCGAAGACACGCACCCTCCCGGTCTCGTCGTCGGTGCCGACCTGCGACTCGCCGTGCCGGCGGCCGTCGCCTGGGTTGCCGTTGCCGTCGCGATCGGCGCCCCGTCGGCATCGGCCCCGATGGCGGCAGCCGGCTGGGTACTCGCGGGCGTCCTGATCGCCGTCGGCCGCACCACCCGCCGGCCCGCCGCCGCGATCGCGGCACTCGCGTTCGGACTTGCCGCCCTGGGGGTGAGCTCGGCCGCAGCCTCGGCCCCTCACCGGCAGCCGGCCGTGCTGATCGAGGCCGCGGAGGCCGGACGCTTCATCTCGGCGGAGGCCACGACCACCGAGACCGTGCTCCCCGGCAGCGAGTCGTTCACCGTCGACCTCGCCCTCGTCGGCATTGGCCCCGAGACTGTCGGCATCTCAGCGCCCGCGCGTGTGTTCGGGCCAGCCCCGCACGGCGAGGTCGGCATCGGCACCCGCATCCGGGTGACGGGCGCCCTCGCGGCGACACCGCCGCAGGACCGGGTGGCGTTCCTCGTCTTCGCGAGCGGCCCGCCACTGACGGTCGCGGCGTCGCCACCGGGCCTGGACTGGGCGAACTCCCTGCGGGCGTCGTTCCGGGATGCGGCGGCGGAGCTGCCCGGCGACGGGGGCGCACTGCTGCCCGGGCTCTCGATCGGCGACACGAGCGCGGTCGGTGAGGAGCTAGACCTGGCGATGAAGGCGAGCGCACTGAGCCACCTCACCGCGGTGTCCGGCGCCAACTGCGTCGTCGTCATCGGCATCGTGATGCTCGCCGGGGCGGCCGCCGGGGTGCCGAGGGCCTGGCGGATTGGCGCCTCGATCGCCGTGCTCGGCGCATTCGTCGTGCTCGTCACGCCGGAACCGAGCGTGCTGCGGGCCGGCACAATGGCGCTCATCGTGCTCGTCTCGCTCGGTGGGGGCCGGCCGGTGCGCGGGCTGCCGGTGCTCGCACTCGCCGTGATCGGGCTGCTCGTCGCGGACCCGTGGCTTGCCCGCAGCTACGGCTTCGCCCTGTCGGTGCTCGCCACCGCCGGCCTTCTCCTTCTGGCGGGCCCGCTGACCGGCGCACTCGGCCGATGGATCCCGGTGCCGATCGCCGCGGTCATCGCGATCCCGTTCGCCGCCCAGCTCGCCTGCCAGAGCGTGCTGATCCTGCTCGACCCGTCGATCCCGAGCTACGGGGTGCTCGCCAATGCGCTCGCTGGCCCCGCGGCTCCGGCCGGTACGGTGCTCGGCCTTCTCGCCTGCCTGCTGCTGCCGGTGGCTCCCGGCCTCGGTGGGGTCGTCTCCCAGCTCGCCTGGGTGCCCTCGGCCTGGATCGCGGCCGTCGCCCAGTTCTTCAGCGGCCTGCCCGGGAGCCGGCTGCCCTGGCTCGACGGAGCGTTCGGCGCGGTGCTGCTCGCGATGCTGTCGGTTCTCGTCGTCGTTGCACTCGGCGACCGTGCCGACCACGCGGGCCGGCGGCGCGCGGCGGCGTCCGTCATCGCGATCGTCGTCGTCGGGTCGCTCGGTGCGAGCACCGGCGCGGCTGTTCGCACCTGGCTCACGCGCCCCCAGGACTGGCAGTACGCCCAGTGCGACGTCGGGCAGGGAGACGCCGTTCTCGTGCGCAGCACGGCCGGGACCGCGCTGATCGATGCCGGGCCAGATCCCGGACTGATCGAGAAGTGCCTCGGCACGCTCGGCATCGACCGCGTCGACCTGCTCGTGCTCACCCACTTCGACATCGACCACGTTGGCGGAGCCAGCGCGCTCGTCGGGCGGGCCGACCGAGTGCTCATCGGGCCGAGCGACGGGCCGGATGCCGACGAACTGGCGGGGACGCTCCGTGCCGGGGGAGCGAGGGTCGAGGAGGTGAGCGCGGGCGCGACGGGCACGCTGGGTGAACTCCGATGGAGCGTGTTGTGGCCCCGGTCGCCGCTGCGCGGCATCGAACCGGGCAACGCCGCGAGCATCGCGATCGCCTTCGAGGGCGTCGCGGCCGGCGACCAGGGGTGCGGATGCCTCAGCTCACTGTTTCTCGGCGATCTCGACGATCAGGCTCAGGCGCTCCTCATCGCCACGGGCCGCGTTCGGCCGGTCGATATCGTCAAGGTCGCCCATCACGGTTCCTCCGACCAGGACGGGCGGCTCTACGCGAGGCTGCGGGCCACCGTCGGCCTCATCGGGGTCGGGGCGGAGAACGCCTACGGGCAACCGACACGCGAAGCACTCGACGCCCTCGCGGCGGCCGGCACCGTGCCGGCACGGAGCGACCTGAGCGGGCTCGTGTTGGTGTCGCCCGTCGGCAAAGGTGGCGCTCGGCAGTGGAGCGAGCGCCGCTGAGCGTGCGGGGCGCCACGTCGTAGGCCCGAGCTAGGCTTGACCCACAAGGAAACGAGGGTTCGTGGCAGGCAGGACAACGGCGAAGCCAGCGAAGAAGACGGCGGTCGCTATCCCGCAGCTCGCCTGGAACCAGGTGCGACCCGCCCCAGTGGTGCTCGTCTCCGGAACCGAGGGGTATCTGGCCGACCGCGCGATCCGGGCCCTCCGCGATCTTCTGGCGGCCGAAGACCCGAGCCTCGAGATCAGCGACCTTGAGGCCGACGGCTACGCCCCGGGTGAGCTCATCACCCTCGCCAGCCCCTCCCTGTTCGCCGAGCCGCGGTTTATCCGCGCCGTGAACGTGGAGAAATGCACCGACGCGTTCATGGACGAAGTGCTCGCGTACCTCGCCTCTCCCGCCGACGATACCTATCTCGTGTTGCGGCACGCCGGGGGAGTGCGTGGGAAGAGGATGCTTGACGCCCTCCGCGGTGGCCTGGGTGGGGGCATCGAAATCGTGTGCGCCGAGCTGAAGAAAGACACCGACAAGTTCGACTTCGCTGCCGCTGAGTTCGCCGCGGCCGGGCGCCGGGTGAGTTCCGGCGCGCTGCGTGCGCTCGTCTCGGCGTTCTCGGCGGACCTCGCCGAACTCGCCTCGGCCTGCCGGCAGCTCCTCGCCGACGCGAGCGCCGAGATCACCGAGGCCACGGTCGAGAAGTACTACTCCGGTCACGTCGAAACAAACGCGTTCAAGGTCGCCGACAGTGCGATCGCGGGCCGTTACGGCGAGTCCCTCATCTTGCTGCGACACGCGCTCGCCTCGGGCGCCGACCCCGTGCCGATCGTCGCGGCGTTCGCGATGAAACTGCGCACGATGGCGAGGGTGTCGGGTGGACGCGGCGGCAGCGGCCAGATCGCCGCGAAGTTCGGCCTGGCCCCCTGGCAGGTGGAGCGCGCCCAGCGAGACCTCCAGGGCTGGGACGACGAGGGCCTTGGCCGCTGCATCACCATGCTCGCCGAGACGGATGCCGCGGTGAAGGGTGGCGGGCGCGACCCGGTCTACTCCCTCGAGCGTATGATCACCCTCATCAGCGCGCGGGGGCGGATGCCGGGTAGCTGATGCCCGCCTGCCGTGAGCTGCGCCGGACATTGCACCGCGCCGATCGAAAAAAGGCCCCACCGGCATTCGCGGTGGGGCCTCTCCGTGAGCGCGGCTCTAGAGCGCTGCGACCTGCTTGGCGATGGCCGACTTTTTGTTGGCGGCCTGGTTCTGGTGGATGACGCCCTTGCTGGCGGCCTTGTCGAGCTTCTTCGACGCGAGGAGCAGGGCGGTGGTGGCCTTGTCCTTGTCGCCCGCAGCAATCGCGGTGCGGGTCGCGCGAACGGCGGTGCGCAGCTCGCTCTTGACGGCGCGGTTGCGGTCGGTCGCCTTCTGGTTGGTGAGGATGCGCTTGATCTGCGACTTGATATTTGCCACGTTTATAACCTTCTGTGTCTGTGTGTTCGAACAGTTCCGGGCAGCCGGTCCAGTCCGTTCGGACTGGGTTCAGGCCGCGATTCGCGCGAATGTTCGGCACTCCGAAGCCTCGCGCGCAAGCCAACAGGCAACATTACCAGTCCTCGCCGGCATCCGGCAATCGAGAAGAACTCGGCGTGGCGCTGACCGCGGAGTAGCCGTCGAGCAGTGCCGCCGTGAACTGGGCCGGGTGGGTCGCGCTGACCATGTGCGTCGCCCGCGGAACGGTGACGAGGTGGCCGCGGCGCGCGGCAGAGAGGAACCTCCCGGCCTGCAGGCCGACATGGTCGAACTGCCCGTTGACGAACAGCACCGGCTCGGCGACCGTGCCGAGGCTCGCGAGCGGCCGGAGCCGCAGAAGTGCGCGCAGCACGTCGTCCATGACCTCGAGGGCCACTCCGCCGGCGATGATGTCGCCTGCGCCGGGCGAGGGCACGAACACTCGCACGGCGAAGTCGTTGAGAGCGCGGCCTCGATCGGGGAACGCGTGGATGACCTTCGCGATGACCCGCCAGGTGTTCATCACCAGGGAGCGGGGCACCGTGCCGCAGCCCGCCGCGAGCAGCCCGGTGACCCGGCCCGGATGCTGCGCGGCCCACTCGATGGCGAGATACCCGCCAAGAGAGAACCCCACGAGATAGGGCGGCCGTCCGGTTGTCACGGTCGCCTCGGTCACGGCCTCGTCGATGACCGTGATGGCCGCTTCGAGGGTGAACCGCTCGCCGAGGCGGCTGCCGTGCCCGGGCAGGTCGACCGCCAGCACCGGGAGCCCCCTTGCCGTGAGGTCCTCGACCTGCTGCCTCCACATCGTCGCGGATGTGCGCAGCCCGTGCACGAGGATGACGGCGGATGGCATGAAGCCGATGCTAGCCGCGGCGGCTCAGCGCCGACCCAGTGCGTGCGCGATAGCGTGACACCATGCCCTCCCTGTCGCCCCACATCGCCTCGGTGCCGCCCTCCGGCATCCGCCGCATCTACGAGCTCGCATCGCAGCTCGACGGGGTGATCTCGCTCGGCATTGGCGAGCCCGACCTCCCCGTGGCCGAGCACATCCTCAGCGTCGGCGCGCAGGGCTGGATCGACGATTTCACCGACTACACGGCAAACGCCGGGATCACGCCGTTGCGGGAGGCGATCAAGGCGAAGCTCGCGCGGGAGAACTCGATGCACGTCGACGTCGAGCAGGTCTGGGTCACCGTCGGTGCGACCCAGGCGCTGCACCAGGCGATGGCGCTGCTGCTCGGCGCCGGCGACGAGATCCTCATCCCCGACCCCGGCTACACCACATTCTCGATGAGCCCGCGGCTGCTCGGCGCCGTGCCCGTTCCCTACCCGTTGCGACCCGAGCACGACTTCGCGCCGAACATCGAGGAACTCGAGCGTCTCATCACCGACCGCACCAGGGTGTTGCTCGTCAACTCCCCGTCGAACCCCCTCGGCACGGTGCTCGCCGAGGAGCAGCTGCGCGAACTGCTGGTGTTCGCCCGGCGGCACGACCTGTGGGTGCTCAGCGACGAGGTCTACGAGTACTTCACCTACGGCATCCGGCACACGAGCATCGCGAGTCTTGACACCGATGACCGCGTGTTCTCGGCCTTCTCACTCTCGAAGACCTACGCGATCACGGGCGCCCGGGTCGGCTATCTCGTCACCCCTCCTGGTCTCGCGCCCACCATGCGCACCGTGCAGGAGACGACGATCAGCTGCGTCAATGCGCCGGCCCAGCTCGCGGCGATCGCGGCCATCGTCGGTGATCACCAGCACGTCGCCGATGCGCGGGAGCACTACCGGTCCAACCTCGCCACCGCATGCGAGCTGCTCGACGCCCGCGGGATCGGCTACCTCCGGCCCAATGGGGCCTTCTACCTCTGGGTCGACGTGTCTCACGTCTCTGGCGGGGATGTCGCGGGCTGGGCCGAGCGGTTCCTGTTGAAAGAGCGCGTCGCGGTGGCGCCGGGCAGCGCGTTCGGACGGATGGGCGAGGGCTGGATCCGGATCTGCGTCGCGGCCCAGCCGGCCGACCTCATCGAGGGCCTCGGCCGGCTCCCGGCGCCGTCCTCGCAATGACGGGACTGGACCGGGCGAGGTGCCGAACCGGGGCGCCGGATCGACCCCGCCTCGACGCATGGGAGAATTGGTCGACCCCGACCCGCCCGCATCACCAGAGGACCGCGTGAGCCCCATAGCAACGAAGGCGCTTGAGCCCGCGTCGACCGACCCCGCGTTCATTCGCAACTTCTGCATCATCGCGCACATCGACCACGGCAAGTCGACCCTCGCCGACCGGATGCTGTCGATCACCGGTGTCGTCAACGACCGGAACATGCGCGCCCAGTACCTCGACCGCATGGACATCGAACGCGAGCGCGGCATCACCATCAAGAGCCAGGCTGTGCGGATGCCCTGGCAGCTCGAGGGCCAGAACTACGCCCTCAACATGATCGACACGCCCGGGCACGTCGACTTCACCTACGAGGTGTCACGCAGCCTCGCTGCGTGCGAGGGCGCTCTGCTTCTCGTCGACGCCGCGCAGGGCATCGAGGCGCAGACGCTCGCGAACCTGTACCTCGCGCTCGACAACGACCTCACGATCATCCCCGTGCTCAACAAGATCGACCTTCCCGCTGCCGACCCCGAGAAGTATGCGAAGGAACTCGCGAGCCTGATCGGCGGCTCCCCAGACGACGTGCTGCGGGTCAGTGGCAAGACCGGCTTCGGCGTCGAGGCGCTCCTCGACCGTCTCACCCAGTTGATCCCCGCGCCGGTCGGCGACCCGGATGCTGCGGCCAGAGCCATGATCTTCGACTCTGTGTACGACTCCTACCGCGGCGTCATCACCTACGTGCGGATGATCGACGGGCACCTCGCTCCTCGCGAGCGAATCCAGATGATGTCCACCAGGGCTGTGCACGAGATTCTCGAGATCGGGGTGAGCTCGCCCGAGCCGACCCCGAGCAAGGGCCTCGGCGTCGGCGAGGTCGGCTACCTGATCACCGGGGTGAAGGACGTGCGGCTGTCCAAGGTCGGTGACACGGTCACCACGGCGTTGCGCCCGGCCACGGTCGCCCTGCCCGGCTACACCGAGCCGCTGCCGATGGTGTTCTCCGGCCTCTACCCGATCGACGGGTCCGACTATCCCGCGCTGCGCGACGCCCTCGACAAGCTCAAGCTGTCCGACGCCTCGCTCGTCTACGAGCCCGAAACCTCCGTCGCGCTCGGCTTCGGATTCCGCTGCGGGTTCCTTGGCCTGCTGCACCTCGAAATCATCACCGAGCGGCTCGAACGGGAGTTCGGCCTCGACCTCATCGCCACCGCCCCGTCGGTGATCTACGAGGTGACGACCGACGACAAGAAGACCGTCACGGTGACGAACCCGAGCGAGTTCCCCGGCGGCAAGATCGCCTCCGTACGGGAGCCGATGGTCAAGGCCGCAGTGCTTGCCCCGAAGGACTTCGTCGGCGTGATCATGGAGCTGTGCCAGAGCCGCCGTGGCACCCTGCTCGGCATGGAGTACCTCGGCGAGGACCGCGTCGAGATCCGCTACAACATGCCACTGGCCGAGATCGTCTTCGACTTCTTCGACAACCTCAAGTCCAAGACCGCCGGCTACGCCTCGCTCGACTACGAGCCCATCGGCGACCAGGAGGCCGACCTCGTCAAGGTCGACATCCTGCTCCAGGGCGAGCAGGTCGATGCGTTCTCCACCATCGTGCACCGCGACAAGGCCTACGACTACGGCGTGCTGATGACCGGCCGGCTGCGCAAGCTCATCCCACGCCAACAGTTCGAGGTTCCCATTCAGGCGGCGATCGGCGCGAAGATCATCGCCCGCGAGTCGATCAGTGCGATCCGCAAGGACGTCCTCGCCAAGTGCTACGGCGGCGATATCACCCGCAAGCGCAAGCTCCTCGAGAAGCAAAAAGAGGGCAAGAAGCGCATGAAGATGGTCGGGCGGGTCGAGGTGCCGCAGGAGGCGTTCATCGCGGCGCTGTCTGGCGACGTTGAGAAGAAGGCGAAGTAATATGCCCGGCACCCTCCCGCTCTGGCAGCAGGCCGTCACCTACGGCGCGATCGGCGGCACGAAGGCGCGCGACATCGTCGCCTACCCTCCGGCGGGCTACCGGCCGATGGTGCGCCGCGCGCGCATCGGCCACGGTGAGAACCGGTTCGTCTGGGCGAGCGCGAGCACGATGACCTGGGGCATCCAACGGCGCAGCGGCTTCGACGTGCACGTCGAGGAGGCGCCAGCCGCCGTCACCGACACGACCTATGTCCCGGTGAGCTTCGACGAATCCGGGGCGCCGATCGAGGCGGCCACGGTGTCCGACGGCGACGTGCACACCTACGGCACCGACGGCTCTTCCTTCATTGTCCCCGGCGACTCCGCGACGCTCACGATCAGGTTCCTGAGAATCCCGGTCACTGCGGCAGTGCGCGTCGTCTACGTCGTCGACGAGCCGAACCGAAAGGGCTTCGCGTACGGCACGCTCGCGGGACATCCGGAGTCCGGCGAGGAGTCCTTTATCGTCGACCGCACCGACGACGGCTCGGTGTGGCTCACCATCACCTCGTTCTCCCGTCCGAGCACGTGGTACTGGTGGGCACTCTACGCGCCACTTCGCGCCGCGCAGGCCTATTACCTTCGCCGCTACCTCAGGGTGCTCAGCGGCTCCACAGACTAGTGCCCGGCGCCCTGCCGATCGGCGATCCCGCGCCGCGCGACGGATCCCTGCCGGCCTCTGTGCGCGCGGGACAGGCGCAGCGGCAGTTCGGCGTCTACCTGCACGTACCCTTCTGCAAGGTGCGCTGCGGCTACTGCGACTTCAACACCTACACCGCTGACGAGCTGCGCGGGGCGCGGCGGTCGGACTACGCCGGCCAGGCCGTCGCTGAGGCAGAGTTCGCCAGCACAGTGCTCCAGCGGGCGGGCCTCGCACCCCGCGCCGCCTCGACCGTCTTCTTCGGGGGAGGGACCCCGACGATGCTGCCGGTCGGCGACCTCGTCATGATGCTCGACGCCGTGCGCCGCACCTGGGGGCTCGGGGCGGACGCCGAGGTGACGACCGAGGCGAACCCGGACTCGGTGGATGCCGCCTACCTGCGCGCGCTCGCCCGGGCAGGCTTCACCCGTGTGTCGTTCGGTATGCAGTCGGCTGTTCCCCGGGTGCTCCAGACCCTCGAGCGCACCCACGACCCCGATCGCATCCCGCTCGTGGTGAAGTGGGCTCGCGAGGCCGGGCTGGGGGTCAGCCTCGACTTGATCTACGGAACGCCCGGGGAGACCGCCGCCGACTGGCGGGTCTCGCTCGACAGCGCGATCGCGCAGGAACCGGACCACATCTCGACCTACTCGCTCATCGTCGAGGACGGCACCAAACTCGCACGGCAGATCCGCCGGGGCGAGGTCGCCGTGCCGGACGAGGACCTCCAGGCCGACCTGTACGAGCTCGCCGACGGGATGCTGTCGGCCGCCGGCTACGGCTGGTACGAGGTGAGCAACTGGGCACGGGGTGACGAGCACCACTCGCGGCACAATCTCGCCTATTGGCAGGGCCACGACTGGTGGGGGATCGGGCCCGGCGCCCATAGCCACGTCGGCGGGGTGCGGTGGTGGAACGTCAAGCATCCTGCCGCCTATGCCGAGCGGATGGCAGCGGGCCACTCGCCTGCCGCCGGCCGAGAGGAGCTCGACGAGACGACCCGCGGCATCGAACAGATCCTGTTGCTCACGCGCATCCGTGACGGGCTCGGCGTCACCGACCTGGCGCCCGCCGCGCGCACGGCTGTCGCCGGGCTCATCGCCGACGGTCTCGTCGACGGGGCGGCCGCGATTCGCGGGTCGATCCAGCTGACCCTGCGCGGTCGCCTGCTTGCCGACGCCGTCGTGCGCCGACTCGTCGGCGACTGACCGGGGCTTACTTCACGAACGGGATCGTCAGCGGATAGCTGTAGTACTGGCCGTTGTTGGACGCGACGGCCGCGATGATGCTGAAGACCAGAACGGCGATGCTCACCGCGCCGAGCACCAGAAACCCGACGAGCACGAAAACCAGCACGCTGCCGACGGCCGCGGCAATCAGCATCGTCAGCTGGAAGTTCAGTGCCGTCACGCTGTGCGCGCGGATGAACGGACCGCGGTCCTTGAAGACGAGGAACACGATGAGGGCGGGAATCACGCTGAAGAAGATCCCGCCGATGTGGGTCAGGGTCGCGTACAGCTTCTCGTCGTTCGGGCTAAGCGGCTGCGGCGCGCCGGAGTAGGCGTTCTGAGGGGTGTCGCTGGACATGAGGGCTCCCTTGAGTTGTTAGTCAACATTAAATCAATAAGCCCGGCAGAACACCCCCTGCCCAGCGAAAACCCGCTGTCACTTGATCAGGCGCAGGGCGAAGGGATAGCGGTAGCCGATTCCGTCCTTGGCCTTCAGATAGCCGAGGATCGAGAAGACGACTCGTGCCGCGTACACGGCGGGGACGATGACGAAGCCGATCAGCACCGCCATCAGCATGTACCCGATGAGCTCGGCGATGGCCGCCGTGATCTGGAAGTTCAGCGCCTCCTTGCCCTCGGCGTTGGTGAACGATCCGCGATCCTTGAACACGAGCCAGATGATGAGGGACGGGAGGATGCCGAGGACGCCGCCGAGGTGTGCGAACGACCCCCACTGGACATCTTCACTCGGGGTCAGCGGGGCAGGTGGCTGCGGGGCGCTTTGGCTGGGGTTGGTCATGGGGGCCTTTCTGAGTGTGGGTGCAGGGCACACGCTACTGCCCGGTATCGGCTGCGTGCAATGCGTGCCGCGCCGTGTCGCGGGATACAATTGGCAGTCACGTTGTGTGAGTGCCAAGACGGAAGGGCAGGTGGAGCATGGTCTCTGACCGCAGCCTTGAGGTGCTCCGCGTCATCGTGCAGGACTACATCGCCTCGCGGGAACCCGTCGGGTCCCGCTCGATCGTCGAGCGCTACTCCTTCGGGGTGTCCGCCGCCACGATTCGCAATGACATGGCCATCCTCGAAGAGGAGGAGCTCATCGTCGCGCCGCACACCTCGTCGGGTCGCGTCCCGACCGACAAGGGGTACCGCGTGTTCGTCGACCAGCTCACTGACCTCCGACCGCTGACAAGCGCGCAACGCCAGGCGATCGAAACCTTCCTGGGGCAGTCGACCGACCTCGACGAGGTGCTCGCGCGCACCGTGCGCCTGCTCTCGCAGCTCACCCACCAGGTCGCGCTCGTGCAGTACCCGACGCTCGGGCACTCCCGCATCCGCCACCTCGAGCTCGTTCCGCTCTCAAGCACCCGCGTGATGATTGTGCTCATCACCGATACCGGCCGAGTGGACCAGCGCATCATCGAGGTCAGCGACAGCCCGGTGGACGACACCTTCCTCGCCGAGCTGCGCGCCCGGCTCAACTCGGCGCTCGGCGGACTGGGCCTCACCGGCGCCGCAGCTGCGCTGGCGACGTTCGGGGACCAGTTCGCGCCCACCCGGGCATCCGTCGTCGCCCCGATCGTCTCGAGCCTCATGGAACTCGTCGTCGCTGGGCGGCAGGACAAGCTGCTGATGGCGGGCGCCGCGAACCTCGCGCGCACCGAGGAAGATTTCAGCGGCAGCATTTACCCTGTGCTGGAGGCCATCGAGGAGCAGGTGACGCTGCTCCGACTGTTCGGAGAGATGGCTCCCGGCCCGGACGGCTTCTCGGTGAGCATCGGACGGGAGAACGCCTCGTTCGGCCTGGGGGAGACCTCGGTGCTCACCAGCGGGTACACCGCATCGGGCGGCGACCTTGCGAGGCTCGGCGTTCTCGGGCCAACCCGAATGGACTATTCGAACAACATGGCGGCTGTACGGGCCGTCGCACGCTACCTGTCTCGCCTGCTCGGCGACGACCACAACGACGACGGGCGCTGATCGGGCGCTGCCCCGGCAGACCTCCCGTTCACGGCATCCGACAGCAATCCAGAGGGAAATCAATTGGTAGACCATTACGAGACGCTCGGTGTCTCCCGCGAGGCGACATCCGACGAGATCAAGAAGGCGTACCGCCGCCTCGCCCGCCAGCTGCACCCCGACGTCAACCCGGGGGCCGACGCGTCGGAGAAGTTCAAGTCGGTCACGCACGCCTATGACGTGCTGTCCGACGCCAAATCGCGCCAGCAATACGATCTCGGCCCGCAGCCGAGCTTCGGCGGACAGAACTTCGGCGGCTTCGGCGACATCTTCGAGACCTTCTTCGGCGGGGGAGCCGGCGGTGGCCGGTCCGGGCCGCGCAGCCGGCGCGAGCGGGGGCAGGACGCCCTCATCCGCGTGGAGGTCGACCTCGAGGAGATCATCTTCGGCACCGCCCGCGACCTCGAGGTCGACACCGCGATCCTCTGCGAGAGCTGCCAGGGCTCGTGCGCTGCGCCCGGCACGCACGCCGTGACATGCGACATCTGCCGCGGAACCGGTCACATCCAGCGCGCCGTGCGCAGCCTGCTCGGCAACGTGATGACGTCGAGCCCCTGCGGAACCTGCCGCGGCTACGGCACGATCATCCCGAACCCGTGCCCGACCTGTCAGGGCCAGGGCCGCGTTCGCGCGCGCCGCAAGATCCCGGTCGACATCCCCGCGGGAGTCGATACCGGGTTGCGCCTGCAGATGCCGTCTCAGGGCGAGGTCGGTCCGGCCGGCGGGCCCAACGGCGACCTCTACCTCGAGATCAAGGTGCGCCACCATGAGGTCTTCAGCCGCAACGGCGACGACCTGCTCGCGACGCTCGAGTTGCAGATGACCGACGCGATCCTCGGGACGACAACGACGTTGGGGGCGCTCGACGGCGCCGTCGAGCTCGACATCAAGCCGGGAACCCAGAACGCCGAGATCATCACGATCAAGGACCGTGGGATCACTCGGCTGCGCGGCGCCGGTCGCGGCGACCTCAAAATCGGCATCCAGGTCACGACGCCGACGAAGCTGAGCCACAAGGAGCAAGAGGTCATCAAGCAGTTCGCGCGTTCCCGCAAGACGCACCCGCCGACTCTGACCCAGTTCCAGCAGGGACTCTTCCAGAAGCTGCGCGACCGCTTCCTGAACCTGTAGAGGCGTCTTCCTCCCGCGCGGCCCGTCGGCGTGCGGTGGAGTCTCGCGCCGTCCCCGGTCGCAGCTTGCCGCTTCCGGTCTCCCCGCCGGCGACCAGCCGCCCCTCCGCGTCGGAAATTCAGGAAACGCGCACGCTTGGGGGCCATCCGCGTGGCGTTCCCTGGCTCAGGGGTGACGGATTCCTGAATTTCCGACACAAGGCGAGCGCGGTCGCCCTCAGCGGGTCGACTCCGCGATGCGGCAACCGCCGATTTGGCGCACCCGCCGAAGATCGGCGGTCAACGCGGACCGGTCCCCGACCGGTGGCTCGAGGCTCCGACCTTCGACGAGCTCCCCGCCCCGATTGTCGGAAATTCAGGAAATTTGCACGCACGCTGGAGTTCCGGGCAGCATCCACAGTGTGCGCCCGGGCGAGTGGTTGACCGATTCCTGAATTTCCGACATCAGCGGTGCACGGGCACTGCGGCACCCCGGGGACGGTGGCCAGTCGAGCCGGTATTCCGGTGCCCGGCACCGTCGCGGATCTGCAAGGCTGGCGGGATGGCGCACTTCTACCTCAGCGAGGACACCACTCAGGCCACCGCCGGCGACCGCATCACGATCGTCGGGGCCGAGGCTCGGCACGCCGTGACGGTCAGCCGCGTGCAGGTCGGTGACCGGCTGGTCGTCGGCAACGGCGCGGGTCTGGTCGCCCACGGCACAGTTGTCACCGCGGACCCGGGCGAGCTCACGTTGACCGTGGACGAGGTCACCACGACTCCTCCCGCGCAGCCGGCCGTGTTTCTTGCCCAGGCCCTCGCGAAGGGCGACCGCGACGAGTACGCGGTGCAGGCCGCAAGCGAGCTCGGCGTCGACGGGGTGATCCCGTGGTCCGCACAGCGCTCGATCGTCAGGTGGGAGGGCCCGAAGGTCAAGAAGGGCCACGAGCGCTGGTCGGCGATCGTGCGCGAGGCCACCAAGCAGTCGATGCGCCCGTGGCTTCCGGATGTCGCGCCGCTCGTGTCGACCAAGCAGCTCGCCCAGCTCGCCGGCTCGACGCGGATGCTGGTGCTCGAGCCCACCGCGCAACTGCGCCTGAGCGACGTCCGTCCCGACGAGCGCGACATCGTGCTCGTCGTCGGCCCGGAGGGCGGGATCGCCCCGGGCGAGCTCGCGCACCTCACCGCCGGCGGAGCGGAACCGGTGCGGCTCGGCGACACCGTGTTGCGCACGAGTACCGCCGGGCCTGCGGCAATCGCCGTGCTGAACGTTTCGCTGGGCCGCTGGTAGCGGCGCGTTTCACCGCGTTGCCCGTCGATGTCCCTTCGTGTAACTCGGAGGCGACAGAACTGGGCGGGTCGAGGCCGGCCAATGAGCCCGCCGCACACCGATTCGTCCACCCGGACCGTTCACAGACCTTCACCGCTTAAGCTAGAGGCATGTCAGAAGCCGGCCCGTCGATCTTCACCCGCATTGTCGCGCGCGAGATCCCGGCCGACATCGTGTTCGAAAGCGACTCGATGATCGCGTTCCGCGACATCGCTCCGAAGGCGCCGGTGCACCTGCTGGTCGTTCCGAAGACTGATGAGTTCGCAAATGTGGTGGAACTGGCGGCGGGCGACCCCGCCCTGCTCGCCGAGGTCGTCGCCACGGCGCATCGCCTGGCGCAGGAATTTTCCAACGGGGAGTTCCGGTTGATCTTCAACACCGGCCCCAGCAGCGGCCAAACCGTATTTCATGTTCACGCCCACGTCTTGAGCGGGGCACTCGAGGAAGGCTCCCTTGGCAGGCAGTGACAGCATCGGCGGCGCCGCGCCCAGCGGTGGCGCCCCCCACAGCGTCAGGATGCAGGTCGACGGAGTCGCCATGGTGCGATTGCTCGGTCCGCAGGACCGCTTCCTGAAGACAGTCGAGAAGGAGCATCCGAGCGTCGACGTCCTCGTCCGCGGCAACGAGATCACCCTCTCGGGAGAGCCCGTGGATGTGCGTGCGGCAGAACGACTCGTCGAGGAGCTCCTGCTCATGGTCCGCGGCGACCGGGAGCTGGGCGACGACGAGGTGGCCACCTCCGCGCGGATGCTGCAACGCGACCAGAACTCCAGCCCGGCCGAACTGCTCAGCCAGGCCATCCTGACCGGGCGTGGCCGCAGCATCCGTCCGAAGACGCTCGGCCAGAAGATGTACGTCGATGCGATCGACCAGCACACGATCGTGTTCGGAATCGGGCCTGCCGGAACGGGCAAGACATACCTCGCCATGGCGAAGGCCGTTCAGGCGCTGCAGCGCAAGGAGGTCGAGCGGATCATCCTGACCCGCCCGGCCGTCGAGGCGGGCGAACGCCTCGGCTACCTGCCCGGTACCCTGACCGACAAGATCGACCCGTACCTGCGCCCGCTCTACGACGCGCTCAACGAGATGATGGACCCGGAGATCGTGCCGAAGCTGCTCGCGGCCGGCACGATCGAGGTCGCGCCGCTCGCCTACATGCGCGGGCGCACCCTCAACAACTCCTTCATCGTGCTCGACGAGGCTCAGAACACCACGCCGGAGCAGATGAAGATGTTCCTCACCCGGCTCGGGCACGGCTCGCGCATCGTCGTCACCGGCGACGTGACCCAAGTCGACCTGCCGAGCGGCGCGAGCGGACTGCAGCTCGTGACTCGCGTGCTCAGCGAGGTCGATGATATACATTTCGCCCGGCTCACAAGCGAGGATGTCGTGCGCCACAGCCTCGTCGGCCGCATCGTCGACGCCTACACGAAGTACGACGCCGAGCGGCAGGCGCAGCGCTTTGAACGCGAGCAGGCCGCCGAGTTCGCCAACCGTGCCGACCGCAGGGCCGGCGACCGTGGCGGACGAGAATCACAAGACAGACGAACCAAGGGATGGCGCCGCTAGATGTCGATCGAGATCAACAACGAATCGGGCGTCGACGTCGACGAGGCCGCGCTCCAGCGCCTCGCGACGTTTGCGCTCGACCAGCTCCACGTGCATCCCGACGCGGAACTGGCGATCCTCGTCGTGGACGAGGCCGCGATGGAGCAGCTTCACCTGCAGTGGATGGACGAGCCGGGCCCGACCGACGTGCTGAGCTTTCCGATGGACGAGCTGCGCCCCGGCACCGACGAGTTCCAGACCCCTGCCGGCCTCCTCGGCGACATCGTGCTCTGCCCGCAGGTAGCGATCGCGCAAGCGGAGACCGCCGGGCACAGCCCGATGGACGAGATGCTCATGCTCACGACGCACGGCCTGCTCCACCTGCTCGGCTTCGACCACGCCGAGCCGGACGAGGAAAAGGAGATGTTCGGGATCCAGCGCGAAATCCTCGCCGGCTTCTCCGTCGACGAACGACGATCGAGGTAGCCGCGTGATCGCTGCCTTCATCAGCATCGCCACCGTGCTGGTGATCCTCGGTGGGCTCCTCGCCGCGGCGGATGCTGCCCTCTCGGTGACGTCGAGGGCGGACCTGCTCGATATCGCCCAGTCCGCGAAGGCCCGCGGCTCGCTCCTCGGCATCGCGGCGGATGTCACCGCGCACGTCAACGCCATCAATTTCACCCGAGTCGTCGCCGAGACCACGGCAGCGGTTCTCGTGACCCTCTCGTTCGCTTCGCTTCTCGAGGAGCTGTGGGTTGCCCTGCTGGTGTCGGCGGCCACGATGACCCTCGCGTCATTCGTTCTCGTAGGATCGAGCCCGCGCAGCGTCGGCCGGGAGCACTCCACCCGCATCCTCCGCCTGTCGGCGCCCGTCATTCGCGCCAACCGACTGGCGCTCGGGCCCATCGCCGACGCGCTCGTTGCGATCGGCAACCGGGTCACGCCGGGCCGGCCGAAGACGACGTCGTTCTCGTCCGAGGAGCAGCTGCTCAGCATGGTCGACGAGGCGACCGAGCTCGAGGTGCTCGAGGAGGAGGACCGCGAGCTCATCCACTCGATCTTCGAGTTCAGCGACACTGTCGTTCGGGAGGTCATGATTCCGCGCACCGACATGATCACCGTCGACGGGGACGCGAGCATCGGGTCGGCGATGGGCCTGTTCCTCAGCCGGGGGACCTCCCGGATGCCCGTAATCGGCGAGGACATCGACGAGGTCCTCGGCATCCTGTATCTGCGCGACATCGCCAGGCTGAGCTACGAGAAGCCGCTCGGAGCCGGATCGATCACGGTCACCGAACTCGCCCGCCCCGCAATGTTCGTGCCGGAGTCGAAGAAGGCCGACGACATGCTCCGGCAAATGCAGCTCGAGTCGAACCACCTCGCAATGGTCGTCGACGAATACGGCGGCATCGCCGGGCTCGTGACGATGGAGGACCTCATCGAGGAGCTCGTGGGCGACATCTCGGACGAGTACGACCGCGAGGTCGCCCTGATCGAGGACCTCGGCGACGGCCGCTACCGCGTGAGCGCCCGGCTGCCCGTCGACGAGCTCGGCGAGCTCTTCCAGATCGAACTCGACGACGACGACGTCGACTCGGTGGGCGGGCTGCTCACCAAGGCTCTCGGCCGGCTTCCGCTCTCCGGCTCGCGGGCGGCCTACTCGGGGCTGATCCTGGTCGCCGAGCGCACCGAGGGACGCCGCAAGCGGCTGAGCACGGTGCTCGTCGAGCGAGACCAGGCCCTCATCGACGCACAGGCCGCATTCGGCGCACCATCCAACCGCAAGAACGACGGAGACGACAATGACGACTGACAACAGCGAGTTCCGTGCGGGGTTCGTCTCGTTCGTCGGACGCCCGAATGTCGGGAAGTCGACCCTGACGAACGCGCTGGTCGGCGAGAAGGTCGCGATCACGAGTTCGAAGCCGCAGACGACGCGGCGGGCGATCCGCGGCATCGCGCACCAGGCATCCGGCCAGCTCATCCTCGTCGACACGCCAGGGATGCACCGCCCCCGCACGCTGCTCGGCGAGCGGCTCAACGCGATCGTGCAGACGACGCTGGGAGACGTCGACGTGATCGGGTTCTGCGTTCCCGCGAACGAGAAGATCGGGCCGGGCGACCGGTACATCAACGAGCAGCTCGACGCGTTCCCGCGGGCGAAGAAGGTCGCAATCGTCACCAAGATCGACGCCGCGTCGCGCCCGGCCGTCGCCGCGCAGCTGCTCGCGGTGCAGGGGATGCGCGAGTGGGACGCGATCATCCCGATCTCCGCGACGAGCGGCATCCAGCTGGATACGCTCGCGACCGAGCTGATCAAGATGCTCCCGCTCTCGCAGGCACTGTACCCCGCCGACGCCGTCACGGAGGAGGTACTTGCGGACCGCATTAGTGAGCTCATCCGCGAGGCGGTTCTCGAGGGGGTCGAGGACGAACTGCCGCACTCGATCGCGGTGACCCTCGACGACATGATCGAGCGCGACGACAAGGACCTCATCGAGATCTACGCCAACCTCTTCGTCGAGCGGGACAGCCAGAAGGGCATCATCATCGGCCACCAGGGGTCGAGGCTCGCGGATGTCGGTGCGCGCGCCCGCGCGCAGATCGAGCCGCTCGTGGGCAAGCAGGTTTTCCTTTCGCTGCGGGTGAAGGTCGCGAAGGAGTGGCAGCGCGACCCGAAGCAGCTCGGCCGGCTCGGGTTCTAGTCCGGCCGGGGCCTCTGGCGGCGCGGCTCGGCGACCTCTACGGCGACCCGACGTCGCGGAGCGCCGTTCGAACCGCGACGACCTCCGCGCCGTAGACCTCGTCCATGTACTGCTGGATCTGGCCGTCGTCGTAGATCACATCCACGAAGACGTACCCGTTCGAGGGGTAGAAGCCGAGAACGTCGACAGCGCCGTGCAGAGCCTCCTGGATCGCGAGGAATTCTTCCTCGTCCGCGGCGCCGGCATTGGCCGGGTCCTCGCGCGGGTCGACATTGGCGATCGGGTCGTACAGCGCGAGCATGAGCGGGGGCTGGGTCACCGTGAACGTCGTCCCGTCCCAGGTGCCCTGTACCGCGTACGAGCCCCAGGTGACATCGCTGGCGCTCTCCTCACCGTCGACGGCCGCCCAGTCCCAGCCGGAGATCGTCGGACCGCCGCACTGAGGGGGATATGAGTCCGCCACCGCGCCGAGGCACAGCTGCGGGTCTTCCCCGAGCTTCTGTAGCACCGTGGCGGTGCCGAGCACCTCGCCGTCCGCGGCGATGGCGGACGGCGGCCCCGCGATCGAGGGTGACTGGCCGGGCACCTGGGAGTCGGCGCACCCGGCGAGCACCGTGAGGAGGAGCACGACCGTGGCGGCCCGCCCAGAGTTCCTGAGGCTCGTCATGCTGCCAGTGTGGGCGCGAACCCGGTGGCCCGCTACCCAACGTTTCCGGTCCGTCGAGCGTCCCCGCCGTCGGAAATTCAGGAAGTGCGCACACAAACCGTGCGGTTGGCGTCTCGTCGCGAGCGTGAGCGTGCCGTGTTCCTGAGTTTCCGACGCAGCGCCGGGTGGCGGGTGGATACGCCGACCGCACGCGCAGCGTCCCTGCCGTCGGAAACTCAGGAAGTGCGCACACAAACCGGGTGGTTTGCGGGCCGGCGCGCGCGCGTGCGTGCCGTGTTCCTGAGTTTCCGACGGGGCGGGTTCATGGCGGGTGGGCGCGCACGGCCTGGCGGGTAGTGAGTCCGCCCCGGAACGGTGGTAATCTAAGCGTGTGTTCGGTCTGCTCCTTCTTAGCTGCCGCGACGAGTCCTAAAAGGCCTCCCTCGTCGCGGAGTTCGCCTATGGCTGACCATCACTAGCGAAGAGGAACCGAGACCGTGAAGAACACCCAGAAGCCGTCGGCAATGCCGATCCACAAGTATCGTCCGTACCACGAGACGTTCAGCGTCGACCTGCCCGACCGCACCTGGCCGAGCAAGCGCATCACCCAGGCGCCGCGATGGTGCGCTGTCGACCTGCGCGACGGCAATCAGGCACTCATCGACCCGATGAGCCCCGAGCGTAAGCGGATCATGTTCGACCTGCTCGTGCGCATGGGCTACAAGGAGATCGAGGTCGGGTTCCCGAGCGCGAGCCAGACCGACTTCGACTTCGTCCGCAGCCTCATCGACGACGACCTGATCCCCGACGACGTGACGATCCAGGTGCTCACCCAGGCCCGCGAGTCGCTCATCAACCGCACCTACGAGTCGATCGCCGGAGCCAGGAAGGCGATCGTTCACCTGTACAACTCGACGAGCGTGCTGCAGCGTGACGTCGTCTTCCGCACCGACAAGCAGGGCATCATCGACATCGCGCTCGAGGGCGCCCGGCTGTGCAAGGTTGCCGAGAAGACCATCCCCGAGACCGAGGTCTACTACGAGTACTCGCCCGAGAGCTATACCGGCACCGAACTCGAGTTCGCCCTCGAAGTCTGCAACAAGGTCATCGAGGTCTTCGAGCCGACGCCCGAGCGCAAGGTCATCATCAACCTGCCCGCAACGGTCGAGATGGCGACCCCCAATGTCTACGCGGACTCGATCGAGTGGATGTCGCGCCGCCTGGCCCACCGCGAGAACGTGCTGCTGAGCCTGCATCCGCACAACGATCGAGGCACCGCCGTCGCCGCGGCCGAGCTCGGCTATCTCGCCGGAGCCGATCGCATCGAGGGATGCCTGTTCGGAAACGGGGAGCGCACCGGCAACGTCGACCTGGTCGCCCTCGGCATCAACCTGTTCACCGAGGGCATCGACCCGCAGATCGACTTCAGCAACCTCGACGAGGTCAAGCGCACCGCCGAGTACTGCAACCAGCTGCCGGTGCATGAGCGCAGCCCCTGGGCCGGGGACCTCGTCTACACGGCCTTCAGCGGATCGCACCAGGACGCCATCAAGAAGGGCTTCGAGGCCATGGCCGCCGACGCCGCGGCACAGGGCAAGTCCGTGGACGAGCTGCAGTGGGCCGTGCCGTACCTGCCGATCGACCCGAAGGACCTCGGCCGCAGCTACGAGGCGGTCATCCGGGTCAACTCCCAGTCGGGCAAGGGCGGCGTGGCCTACCTGCTCAAGACCGACCACGCCCTCGACCTGCCGCGCAAGCTGCAGATCGAGTTCAGCCATGTCGTGCAGGCGATGACGGATGCCGAGGGAGGCGAAGTTACGAGCGACCAGATCTGGGCGATCTTCCAGGACGAGTACCTCCCGTCGGTGGTCGCCGACCAGAAGTGGGGGCAGTTCGAGATCACCCGCACAAGCACCGCGAGCGATATGACCGGTGTCGTGTCGCTGCACACGGAGCTGAGGGTCGGCGCGGCGCAGGTTGCGACCGACGCGACCGGCAACGGCCCCGTCGACGCGTTCCTCAAGGTGCTCCACGGACAGGGCATCGACGTCAAGGTCTATGACTACGTCGAGCATGCGCTGAGCTCCGGCGGCGACGCGCTCGCCGCCTCCTACGTGGAGTGTGCCGTCGGCGATACGACGCTGTGGGGTGTCGGCATCGACGCGGATATCTCCACCGCGTCGCTCAAGGCCGTCGTCTCCGCCGTCAATCGTGCGGTGCGAGAGGAGTCCGGACACCGCGAGCTGGCGAGCGTCTGACGGTGCTGCTCGCGCGAGCGTCCACCCATGGATGCGATGAGGGAGTTGGTGGCAGTCAGCGCGGCGTTCGAGCGCGATCTGGCTGACGCCGACCCGACCGGGCCCCTCGCCGACGCGGACTGGACGGTCTCCGATCTCCCCGCGTGCCTCGGCGAGGTGTACCGGTGGGCCGCGCGCTGCATCATCGAGGGCGTCCGCCCGCCGCGCACGAGCGTGCCCGAGATCGCCAGCTCGCCGCTCGACTGGTACCGGGAGTTCCGGCGCGTGCTCCTCGACACCCTCGACAGTTCCGATCCGGACGCGACCTGCTACACGTTCAGCAGGTCGGACACATCTGTGCGATTCTGGCACCGCCGGCAACTGCACGAGACCGTGGTGCACCTGTGGGACCTTCGCAGTGCGATCGATTCGGCCGCGCCCGCCCCGGCCGAGGCATCCGCAGAGGTCTGCGCCGACGGCATCGACGAGTTCCTCGGCGTCTTCGTGGGCCGATCGGGCATCGAGGCCCGGCCCGATCTCGGCGGGGTGCTGCTCCTTGAGGCGACGGATGCCGACCGCTCCTGGGCACTCGGACCGGACTGGGCGCTGCTGCCGGCGCGTCCGAGACCCGACGCGGCGCTCACCGCCACCGCCGCAGACCTGATCGTGGCCGTCTGGAACCGGCGGACCGCCGCGCCAGCGGGCGCGGTCACCTCGTCCGGCGACGGGCGTGTCGTCGAGCGTTTCCGACGCGCTCCTGTGCGCTGAGCCCGCCGACCTTCACTCAGCGTGCCCGGCCGAGTCGCGGGATGCGCGGCAGTCTCTCGATGCGGCGTTGCTCGGGCAGGCTCCATTTGAAGAACACCGCCAGCACCCGGATGCCGAAGGTCAGTACCACGCCCGCGACCGCGGCGATCGAGATATCGACACCGAACTGGACGAGGACGACGAGGGTGCCCGCTCCGCCGACCGCCGCCACGGCATAGAGCGAGCCCACGTGCATCAGCGCGATCGGCAGATTGAGCAGCATGTCGCGCAGGATGGAACCGCCGACGGCGGCGAGCACCCCCACGAACACTGCCGGTGCGGGCGGAATGCCGAGCGCGAGCGCCTTGGTAGTTCCGATCGCGCCGAAGAGGCCGATCGTGAGCGCGTCGAGGCCCGTGATGAGCGGGTTCAGCCGGGAGAAGATCCGCTCGAGCAGCATCCCGAGCAGGGCGGCGCCGGTGGCGACGATCACGTACCAGTTGCTGCGCAGCGGGGCGAGGTCGACCGAGAGCAGGATGTCGCGCAGCAGACCGCCGCCGAAGCCGGTCGCGATACCGATGATCGCGACCCCGAGCAGGTCGAGCCGACGGTCCTTGAACTGGGCCGCGAACATCGCGCCTTGCAGCGCGCCGATGCCGACTGCGAGGAGGTCAGCCCAGAGGGGGATGACGAAGAGGGCACCGGACACTGGACCATTCTGCCCGCTCCGCCCGCTCCCCGCGCCCCGGCCGGGCGCCGGGTGGACGGATGCCGCGCCGCGGTCAGGCGGATGTGCTGTCGGAGCCCCGGCGCAGCCGCGATGGGCGGGGAAGGTGCTCGAGACGGCGCTGCTCCGGAACCCGGAGGCCGAAGGCGACACCGAGTACGCGCGCAACGAAGGTGACCACGACGCAGGTGATTGCGGCGGGAAGGATCGCGACGCCGAGGGTCGTCATCGTGACCAGGGTCGTCGTGCCGAGGATCGCGGCCGCGGCGTTGAGCGGGCCAACCCGCAGAAGCTCGACGGGGGAGCCCACGAGAACGTCCCGCAGGATCGACCCGCCGACGGCGGTGAGCACGCCGAGCAGCGCGGCCGGCACTGCCGGCACGCCGAACGCGAGTCCCTTCGTCGCGCCGATCGCCGCGAAGAGGCCGAGGTTGAGGGCGTCGACCACGGTGAAGACCGTGTTGAGTTTGGTGAACAGGCGCTCGAGCAGCATCCCGAGCAACGACGCCGCGACGGCGACGCTCAAGTACCAGTTGCTCTGGAAGGTCGCGACCGGCACCGACAGCACGAGGTCGCGCAGCACGCCGCCGCCGAGCCCGGTGCAGACGCCGATGATCGCGATGCCGAGCAGATCGAGATGGTGGTCCTTGAAGCGCGCAGCGAACAGGGCGCCCATGAGTGCACCGACCCCCACGGCCAGCAGCTCGGACCACAGGGGAATGTCGAAGATCGCGTCGTCCATCGCACCATTGTGTGGGATCGGCGCGCGACCCGTGTGCTGACGCGAGCCGAACACTGGTTTGGGTGTTCGTGACACTAAGTGCTATCCTGTTCAAGTCCACGTGACATTAACTAGGCGGGGAGCAGGATGAGCGAGACAGTCCAGGTGCAGGGCGTCGGCGTCGCCGTGTCCACCGTGATCGTCGCGCTGCGCCAGCATCCGGTCTCCGGCGCTGTCGGCCTCTGGCTGCCGCTCGTGCGCCGAATCCGCGAACCTTGGCAGGGCCGCTGGGCACTGCCCGGCGGGATGGTCCACCTGACCGAGGGCCTCGAGCTGGCCGCACGCCGCAACCTGCTGGAGACGACCGCGCTCGAGCCCACCTACCTCGAACAGCTCTACGCGTTCGGCGAGGCCGACCGGTCGCCGGACGGCCGCATCGTCTCGATCGTCTACTGGGCCCTCGTGCGCGCCGACGAGGCCAGCCGCGCCACCGTGGATGAGAACGTGCAGTGGTTCCCCGCGGACGACCTGCCCGAGCTCGCCTTCGACCACAACCTGATCGTCGACTACGCGCTGTGGCGCCTGCGCACCAAGGTCGAGTACGGCCGCATCGCCCACGCATTCCTCGGGGAGACCTTCACCCTGTCCGAGCTCCGCGAGGTGCACGAAACCGTGCTGCGCAGGCCGCTCGATCCCGCGAACTTCCGCCGGCAGATCGAGTCGAGCGGCGCGATCGTCCCGACGGAGCAGGTCGTCACGGGTGGCCGCCATCGGCCGCCGCGCCTCTACCGGTTCAACACCGCCGTCGACCTCGTCGACAACGGCCCCCTCACCCCCATCCGCCTTTGATCCCCAAGGAGTCACGGTGACCTCCGTCGACACGACAATCCAGCTCATCAGCGCCGGTGCGCCCGGCACCACCTGCAGCCCCGACCTCGCCGCGGGGCCGTGGGAGATCGACCTCGAACCGAACCCCGGGTACGGCCCTGGCTCGTCGATGGGCGACATCATCCCCACCGGCGCCCCGCGACAGGGGCAGCTGCCCGCCGAGTACCGCGACGCCCCGAACATCGAGCTCGAGGCGCGGATCGTCGCGGCCAAACAGACGCTCGGCGACCGCGCCGTGATCCTCGGCCACTTCTACCAGCGCGACGAGGTCGTTGCCCACGCCGATTTCGTGGGTGACTCGTTCCAGCTCGCCAACGCGGCGCAGACGGTACCCAACGCCGAGGCAATCGTCTTCTGCGGCGTGCACTTCATGGCCGAGACCGCTGACATCCTCGCCCGCCCCGACCAGGCGGTCATTTTGCCCAACCTCGCCGCCGGGTGCTCGATGGCCGACATGGCCGACATCGACTCGGTCACCGAGTGCTGGGAGGCCCTCGAGGACCTCTACGGCACCGAGCCGGACGAGGACGGCCGCGTGCCCGTCATCCCCGTCACCTACATGAACTCCTCCGCCGCGCTCAAGGGGTTCTGCGGGGAGCACGGCGGCATCGTCTGCACCTCGTCGAACGCCACCACCGTGCTCGAGTGGGCGTTCGAGCGGGGCCAGCGCGTGCTGTTCTTCCCCGACCAGCACCTCGGCCGCAACACCGCGAAGGCCATGGGCGTGCCGCTCGAGCGAATGCCGATGTGGAACCCGCGCAAGGACCTCGGCGGCAACGACGCCCAGGCGATGCGAGACGCACGCGTGATCCTCTGGCACGGCTTCTGCTCCGTGCACAAGCGGTTCACCGTCGACCAGATCGACAGGGCCAGGGCTGAGTTCCCCGGTGTGCGCGTCATCGTGCACCCCGAGTGCCCGATGCCCGTGGTGGATGCGGCCGACGAGGCCGGTTCCACCGACTACATCCGAAAGGCCATCGCGGCGGCGACCGAGCCGACCGTCTTCGCGATCGGCACGGAGGTCAACATGGTGAACCGGCTCGCGGCCGAGTACCCGCAGCACACGATTTTCTGCCTCGACCCGGTCATCTGCCCCTGCTCGACGATGTACCGCATCCACCCCGGCTACCTCGCGTGGGTCCTCGAGGGACTGGTGCGCGGCGCGGTCATCAACCGCATCGAGGTTCCGGCCGATGTCGCCGAGCCAGCGCGGGTCGCGCTCGAGCGGATGCTTGCCGTGAGGCCGGGGGTGTAGCGATGAACGACGTCGTCGTGGTCGGCAGCGGTATCGCCGGACTCATCATCGCCCTCCAGGCGAGCCGGACCCACCGGGTCAGCCTCGTCACCAAGACCGAGCTGGCCGAGAGCAACACCCGCTACGCGCAGGGCGGCATCGCCGCGGTGATGTTCGACGACGACAGCGTCGCCGCGCACATCCAGGACACTCTCGCCGCTGGTGCCGGCCTCGGCGACCCCGCCATCGTCGAGATCCTCTGCGCCGAGGGCCCCGGACGCATTCGCGACCTCATCGCCCTCGGCGTCGAGTTCGACCGCGACGGGCCCGAACTCGCGCGTGGGCTGGAGGCGGCGCACTCGAGCGCGCGCGTCCTGCACGCCGGAGGGGATGCGACGGGCGCTGTCATCGAGGCGGCCCTCGTCGCCGCCGTGCGCCGCTCCGCGATCCGGGTCAACGAGCACACCTTCCTCGCCGAGCTCGTTGTCGGCGGCGGGCGTGTGCGCGGTGCCGAGGTGCTCGACCCGGCGGGCCGTATGCGCGTGATCGGCGCCGACGCCGTCGTGCTCGCGAGTGGAGGTGCGGGCCAGCTCTACCGGCACACCACCAACCCCGCGATCGCCACCGGCGACGGGGCCGCCGCCGCACTCCGGGCGGGCGCGGTGCTCAGCGACGTCGAGTTCTACCAGTTCCACCCGACGGCACTCGCGGCACCCGGAAACTTCCTCGTCTCCGAGGCGGTGCGGGGAGAGGGCGCCGTGCTGCTGGATGCGCGCGGCCACCGCTTCATGCTCGACCAGCACGAGGGCGCCGAACTCGCCCCGCGCGACATCGTCGCCCGCGGCATCGCGACGCAGATGGCGCGGCAGGGCGGCGACCCGGTGCTGCTCGATGCAACCTCCCTCGGCTCGGCGTTCCTCGCCGAGCGCTTCCCGAGCATCGATGCCGCCTGCCGGCGGCTGGGCCTCCACTGGAGCGAACGGCCGATCCCGGTGACTCCCGCCGCCCACTACTGGATGGGTGGCGTGGCCACCGACGAGTGGGGGCGCACCTCGCTGCCGGGGCTGTTCGCCGTCGGGGAGGTGTCGAGCACCGGCGTGCACGGCGCCAACCGGCTCGCCTCCAACTCGCTGCTCGAGTCGCTCGTCTTCGCCTGGCGCGCCGCGTCGAGGCTCGACGACTCCGGCTGGCCCGCGGCGGCCGGGACCGCGCCGACGGAGGCCCCCCGGCTGACGCTCGACGAGGCGGCCTGGCCCGCGGCGGCCGCCCAGTCCGCCCAAGCTGACGCCGTCCGGCACGCGGCGCCATCCGGGCATCCGCTACCGCAGGACGGGCGGGGACAGGCCGTCAGCCGGGACGCACTGCGCGACCTCGCCTGGTCGCGGATCGGACTGTACCGGGACGCAGAGGGACTCGGCGCCGCCGCCGAGATCCTCGCGTCGTGGCGTGCCCCCGGCAGTTCGGTTGCCGAGCGGGAGACCCGGAACCTTCTCGACCTCGCCCGGCTGATGGCATCCGCGGCGCTGGCCCGCGAGGAGTCCCGCGGCGCGCACTTCCGCACCGACCACCCCGAGGTCTCCGCCCGGTTCGAGCGCCACCTCGGCTGGGCCGCACGGCCCGCCGTCTCCCGCATCCACAGCCCCGCCGGGGCAGAAGAGAGCGTCATCGCATGCTGACCCCCCAAGCCATCGACGCGGTCGTTCGCGGCGCCCTCGCCGAAGACGCCCCGTGGGGCGACATCACCTCCGAGCTGCTCATCCCCGCGGAGGCGCAGGCGACGGCGCGGCTCGTCGCGCGCGAGGCCGGCGTGTTCAGCGGGGGGCAGGTGTTCGTGGCGACGATGCTGACGGTGGATGCCGCCGTGACGGTAGGCCTCGCCGTGGCCGATGGAGCGCGCTTCGCCCCGGGCGACACTCTCGCGACGGTGAGCGGGTCCGCCCGGTCGGTGCTGCGCGGCGAGCGCGTCGCGCTCAATCTCGTACAACGGATGAGTGGGATCGCGACAGAGACGACCAGGTACGTCGCCGAGGTTGCCGGGACCGGCGCCCGCATCGTCGACACCCGCAAGACGACCCCGGGGCTTCGCGCCCTCGAACGGCACGCGGTGCGCTGCGGCGGCGGCCACAACCACCGGTTCTCCCTCTCCGATGCCGTGCTCGCGAAGGACAACCACCTCGCGGTGCTCGCCTCCCGCGGCGCCGGGGTGACCGAGGCGCTCCTCGGCCTGCGAGCGCGGCTCTCGCACACGACCCATCTCGAGGTCGAGGTCGACGACGCGTCGCAGATCGAGCCGGTGCTCGCCGGAGGAGTCGACACGATCATGCTCGACAACTTCGCGTTGGACGCCCTGCGCGCCGGCGTCGTCCAGGTGGCGGGACGAGCGCTCGTCGAGGCGAGCGGCAATGTGTCCCTCGCAACCGTGCGGGCGATCGCCGAGACGGGCGTCGACGTGATCTCTGTGGGCGCGCTCACCCACAGCGTGCGGGCGCTCGACCTGGGGCTCGACATCGCTCTCGAGCTGCCCGCTGACCCCGCCCTCCACCCGGAGCCCTCGGCCGTCGCATCCGTCAGGCGGGAGAGCTACAGGGCGCTCCCGTGATCTACCTCGACAACGCCGCAACGTCGCCCGTGCGGCGTGCCGTGCTCGAGCGAATGTGGCCCTACCTGACGGAGGAGTTCGGCAACCCGTCGAGCACCCACGAGTACGGGCGGCAGGCCGCGCTCGCGCTCACGCACGCCCGCGAGCGGGTCGCCCGGGTGTTCGGCTGCCGTCCCGCTGAAGTCGTCTTCACCTCCGGCGGCACCGAGGCCGACAACCTCGCGATTATCGGCGTGGCTCTCGCCGCCCCGCGCGGCCGTCACATCGTCACGACGCCCATCGAGCACGAGGCCGTGATCGAGTCGTGTGGCTACCTTCAGCGGCAGCACCGGTTCGACGTGACCCTCGTCGATGTCGATGCCGATGGGCTCGTCGACGCCGACGAGCTCGGCCGGGCGCTGCGCCCCGACACGACCCTCGTCTCGGTCATGTACGCCAACAATGAGGTGGGCACGGTGCAGCCGATCCGCCGTATTGCGCAGCTCGCGAGGGCGTCCGGTGCGCGCATGCACACGGACGCCGTGCAGGCGGCAGGCTGGCTGCCGCTCGACGTCGGCGCGCTCGGAGTCGATGCCCTCGCGATCTCCGGCCACAAGCTCGGCGCCCCCAAGGGCATCGGCGCTCTCTACTTGCGGCGGGGGATGCCGGTGGAGGCCACGTTGCACGGTGGCGGGCAGGAGCGCGGGCGGCGTTCCGGAACCGAGAACGTGGCCGGTGCGGTCGGCCTCGCCGAGGCGCTCGAGCTCGCAGAGGCTGCCCGACCCCGGTCCGCCGACCGGATCGCCGAGCTGCGGGACGCCTTCATCGACCGTGTGCTCGCCGAGGTTCCCGGCGCCCGCCTGACCGGGCACCGTCGCCTCCGACTGCCGGCGAACGCGTCGTTCTGCTTCCCCGGCACGAGCGGGGAAGCGGTGCTCCTCGACCTCGAGCGCCGTGGCATAATCTGCTCGAGCGGTTCTGCCTGCGCCGCGGGCCGCGACGAGCCGTCGCACGTGCTCGTCGCGATGGGCATGGGTGCCGAGCTGGCCCAGACCGCCGTCCGTTTCACCCTCTCCGAGACCACGACCGCCGACGAACTGGCGACAACGGTCGTCGCCCTGACCGACTCGGTGGCCGGACTGTCCGGGCATCCGTCCGCCGCGTCCTGACGGCCCGGCGCCTGCACCCCACCCGCCCGCGGGGGGATACTTGTCAGATGCCCCTCTACCGTGACGAAGCCGTCGTGCTGCGCACCCACAAGCTGGGTGAGGCCGACCGCATCGTCACGATGCTGAGCCGCAACCACGGCAAGATCCGGGCGGTGGCGAAGGGCGTGCGACGCACCGCATCGAAGTTCGGCGCGCGGCTCGAGCCGTTCATGGTCGTCGACGTGCAGCTGTACGAGGGACGCAGCCTCGACATCATCACCCAGGCCGAGTCGCTCGGCTCCTACGGCGCCGAGATCGTGGGTGACTACGCGACCTACACCGCGGCGAGCGCGATGGTCGAGACAGCCGACAAGATCACCGCGGAGGACGGCGGCCTGCAGCAGTACCTGCTGCTCGTCGGGGCGCTTCGCTCGCTGTCCCGGCATGAGCACGGCGCGAGCCTCACCCTCGACTCGTACCTGCTGCGGGCGCTGAGCGTCGCGGGTTGGGCCCCGAGCTTCTCCGACTGCGCCATGACCGGCGCCCCCGGGCCGCACTCCGCCTTCGTCGTCCAGCTCGGCGGCGTCGTCGCCGACGAGGTCGCCCCGCCCGGCACGCCCCGGCTCGCCCCGGCGACGCTCTCGCTGTTGTCCGCGCTGTTGACGGGAGACTGGGCCGAGGCCGACGCCTCCGACGACCGCGCCCGCTCGCACGCGAGCGGTGTTGTCGCCGCGTACACGCAGTTCCATCTCGAGCGGTCCCTGCGGTCGCTCGAACACGTCGACCGCCGTCCGTCGTCGCAGGGGCGGCCCAGGGCCGCGTACAGGGGCGAGGCATCCTCGTCACGCGGGCAAACCGGGGCCACCATCGCGGGCGAGGCATCCTCGTCACGCGGGCCAACCGGGGCCACCTACGCCGAGGAGGCATCCGGATGACCGCCGTGACCCACCCCGATGCCGTGCCGTTCAAGCCACTCGACTGGACGGGCTCCTACCCGCCCGCAGTTGGGAAGGCCGCGGTGCCGGAGCACGTCGCGATCGTCATGGACGGCAACGGCCGGTGGGCCAACGGCAGGGGCCTCACCCGGGTCGAAGGGCACAAGGCCGGGGAGGCGGCGCTGCTCGACGTGGTCGCCGGCGCGATCCAGATCGGGGTCAAGCACCTCTCCGTCTATGCGTTCTCGACAGAGAACTGGAAGCGGTCACCCGACGAGGTGCGCTTCCTGATGGGCTTCAACCGCTCGGTACTGCACCGCCGCCGCGACCAGCTCAACGACTGGGGAGTTCGGGTGCGTTGGGCGGGGCGGCGGCCCAGGCTCTGGGCATCCGTCATCAACGAGCTGCAGTTCGCCGAGCGTCTCACGGCGGGCAATTCGACTCTGACCCTCACGATGTGTGTGAACTACGGCGGACGCACCGAAATTGCGGATGCCGTGCGTGCCCTCGCCGAGGAGGTGGCCGCGGGGAGGCTCAAGCCGTCCGGGATCAGCGAAAAGTCGATCCAGCGGCACCTGTACGCGCCGGACTTGCCCGATGTCGACCTGTTCGTGCGCAGCTCGGGGGAGCAGCGCACAAGCAACTTCATGCTCTGGCAGAGCGCCTACGCCGAGATGGTCTTCCTCGACACCCTCTGGCCGGACTTCACCCGCGCCGACCTGTGGCGCGCGATCGAGCTGTACGCCTCGCGAAACCGCCGCTTCGGCGGGGCCGTCGACGCCCCCGCGCCCTGACCCCGTGTCCCCCCGGCCCTCGTCTGCTCCGCGTCCGCCCGGCGTCGGCGCCCGCGTCGCCCGGCGTCGGAAACTCAGGAGACGGTGCGGCTATTGCGGCCGTAGGTGATCGTGGGGTCGACGACTGTGCGGGTTTCCTGAATTTCCGACACTCGCGGGGATTGGGGGCGGAGACACGCGGCACTACGTCGCGATTCGCGCGGCTGTTACGGTCTGCGGCGTGAGTCTGCGCTGTCGAAATCAAATTCACGGCGTCGTCGCCGCCCCATGTTGGAAACTCAGGAGATGATGCCGATATTGGTGGCTGACCTGATTTTCCGGCTGCCGAACCGACGGCTTTCCTGAGTTTCCGGCCTCAGGCGACCGGGCGGGGAGAGCGCGTAGCGCAACGAGCGACAGCCGCGCCGCATTTGTGCTGAATCCCGACGTGCAGATGACGGGGAGAGCACTCCCTCGCCCCCACGCCGACATGACTATTGTGGCCTCATGTCAGTCGTGCCTGTACCCGCCCCCATCCGCACCGGCATCATCGGATTCGGACTATCCGGCCGGGTCTTCCACGCCCCGTTCCTGGCCACGAACCCCGCGTTCTCGCTCGATCTGATTGCGTCAGGCGATCGCGGTCGGCAGGCGGACGCGCACGCCCGGCATCCGGATGCCGCCGTTGTCGCGACACCCGAGGAGCTGCTCGCCCGGGCTGGTGAGCTCGACCTCGTCGTGCTCGCCTCGCCCGCCCACGTGCACCTCGAGCAGGGCATTGCCGCCCTCGAGGCGGGCCTCGCGGTGGTGATCGACAAGCCGTTCGCGGCATCCGTCGCGGAGGCAGAGTCCCTCATTCAGGTCGCCGAACGGGTCGGCCGCCCGCTCATCGTGTTCCAGAACCGGCGCTGGGACAGCGACTTCCTCACCCTGAAGAAACTCCTCGCCTCGGGGCGCCTCGGCCGAGTGCACCGCTTCGAGTCGACCTTCGAACGGTTCTCGCCGGCCGTGCGCGACCGCTGGCAGGACACCACCACGATCGCCCAGGGTTCCGGCATCACCTTCGATCTCGGCAGCCACCTCATCGACCAGGCGCTTCAGCTGTTCGGGCCGGCCGTTCTGGTCCACGCCGAAACTGACGTGATCCGCCCGGGCGGGGTCAGCGATGATGAGGCGTTCGTGTCGCTGCAGCACGAGAGCGGGGTGCGCTCGCATCTGAACCTGTCCAGGGTCGCCGCGCAGAGCGGGCCTAGGTTCCGGATGCTCGGATCCGACGCCGCATACGTTGCGCACGGGCTCGATCGGCAGGAGCCCGACCTCAAGGCCGGAGGCTTGCCGACCGACGAGGGCTACGGAGTCGAGGACCCCTCTGCCTGGGGCGTGCTCGGCATTGACGGATCGGATGCTGCGCTCGAGCCGGTACCGAGCGAACGGGGGGACTATCCCGCGTTTTACGCGGGAGTGGCCGCTTGCATTCGTGATGGAGCGCCGGTTCCGGTCGATCCCCGTGAGTCGCTTGAGGTCGTACGGCTCATCGCGCAGGTACACGAGCGGAACGCGCGCGGCTGAATCGAGCGGTCGCGCGGCGGGTGCAAGTATCCGCGGGCGGGCTCCAGCGTTCGCGCCGGACAGCCACAGCCGGCACTCCTGACCAGCGCATCCGCACGATTCGATCGATTCCGGTCGAGAAAGCGCACGAAAGTGGTGCGGTAGCACCCTGACGCGGCCGGCACCGCGGGTCCAAGATGGAACCATGACTGAGACCAGCGAGGCCACCAGCCGGACAGCATCCGCCGGGTTCGAACGTGCGCGCGAGAGTTACGGAGATGCGCACGGCTATCTCGCCGCCGCCTCGAGCGGGATCCCCACGAAGGACACCGTTGCGGCACTCAAGAGCGACCTCGACCTGTGGGCGAGGGGCCAGCGTGCCCCGCATGACTACGACCCGATCGTCGCGCGAACCCGCGCCGACTATGCGCGCCTCGTCGGCGTCGACGTCGACCGCATCGCTACGGGGTCGCAGACATCCGTACTCACAAGCGTCATCGCCGCCGCCGTGCCATCGGGAGCCGAGGTGCTCTGCGTCGAGGGCGACTTCAGCTCGCTCGTGTTCCCGTTCCTCCAACGGCATGGGATTCGGGTGCGGCACGTGCCCGTCGAGCGGCTCGCGGACTCGATCGAGGATGACACGTGGCTCGTCGTCTTCTCACACATCCAGTCGGCGACGGGCGTCGTCGCCGACGTGTCCGCGATAATTGACGCCGCCTCGCATCAGTCCGCATATACGCTGTGCGACACGACGCAATCGGCGGGGATCCACCCCGTCGACGCCTCGCTGTTCGACGCGACGGTGTGCCACGCCTATAAGTGGCTGTGCTCGCCGCGTGGGGCCGCGTTCCTGACACTCTCGACGAGGTTCCAGAGGCTGCTCACGCCGATCCAGGCCGGCTGGTGTGCCGGCGACGACGTGTGGCAGTCCTGCTATGGCCCGGCGATGCGGCTGGCGACGACGGCTCGCCAGTTCGACGTCTCGCCAGCGTGGCAGGCGTGGGTGGGCGCAGAGCCGGCCATGCGGATGTTCGCGGACCTCGACATGAACGAGGTGTGGTCGCACGCGAGCGAGCTGGGCGACAGGTTGTGCGACGAGCTCGGCATCCCGCAACAGCATCAGGCGATCGTGACGTGGGCGGATCCGGAGGGCGCCGACCTGCAGAAGCTCGTCGCCGCGGGCATCCGCGCATCCGGTCGGGCTGGGCGCCTGCGCGCCGCGTTCCACCTCTGGAACGACGACGACGATGTCGCGGCGGTGGTGCGGGCGCTGCTCGGCTGAGGTTCCCGACCAGGTGTGGCGATGCGGCCAGTGCCTGCGCCTCTGTGCCTCCCTGTGCCCCGACGTGTCCGGTCGACTGGCTCGACCATGTCGGAAATTCAGGAAAGTGGGCTTCCCCAACCCGAATTGGTTCGCGAGATGATCCAATTCTTTGCGCACTTCCTGAATTTCCGACCGGAGGCGACAGTGGGCGACCGGAGGCGACAGGGTGGCGGGGCGGCGCAAGCTGGAGTGCTGCCCGAGGCCGGGCTCGAGTCCGCGCCAGCCGCTGTGATCGCGCCCCTTCGATAGGCTGGGACTTTCGCATCCGACCGTGCATCCAGCACGGCTGTCCCTTGGAGTTCCCCTTGGCCAACGCCTCCCGTCTCGATCCCGTCATCAACCTCGCCAAGCGCCGAGGATTCGTCTTCCAGGCGGGGGAGATCTACGGCGGATCCCGCTCGGCATGGGATTACGGGCCGCTCGGTGTCGCACTCAAGGAGAACATCAAGCGCCAGTGGTGGCAGTACATGGTGCAGGGCCGTGAGGACGTCGTCGGCCTCGACTCGTCCGTCATCCTGCCCAAGCAGGTCTGGGAGGCATCAGGCCACGTCGAGGTCTTCAGCGACCCACTCGTTGAGTCGTTGCACACCCACAAGCGCTATCGCGCCGACCACCTGATCGAGCAGTACGAGGAGAAGCACGGGCGCCCGCCGGCCAACGGGCTCGCCGACATCCGCGATCCCGAGACAGGCCAGCCCGGCTCCTGGACCGAACCGCAAAACTTCTCCGGCCTACTCAAGACCTTCCTCGGACCCGTCGACAATGAGCAGGGGATGCACTACCTGCGCCCCGAGACCGCTCAGGGCATCTTCGTCAACTTCGCCAACGTGCTGGGCGCCTCGCGCCAGAAGCCGCCGTTCGGCATCGGACAGATCGGCAAGAGTTTCCGCAACGAGATCACGCCCGGAAACTTCATTTTCCGCACCCGTGAGTTCGAGCAGATGGAGATGGAATTCTTCGTCGAGCCGGGGACGGATGCCGACTGGCACCAGTACTGGATCGACCACCGCCTCGCCTGGTACACCGACCTCGGCATCGACCCGGAAAATCTGCGCCTGTTCGAGCACCCCGCCGAAAAGCTCTCGCACTACTCGACCCGCACGGTCGACATCGAATACCGCTTCGGCTTCCACGGCAGCCAGTGGGGCGAGCTAGAGGGAATCGCGAATCGCACCGATTTCGACCTCAAGACGCATTCCGAGGCATCCGGAACAGACCTGTCGTACTTCGACCAGACAAAGAACGAGCGCTGGTTCCCGTATGTGATCGAGCCAGCGGCGGGACTCACCCGCTCGCTGATGGCTTTCCTCGTCGACGCGTACTCCGAGGACGAGGCGCCCAACACCAAGGGCGGCGTCGACAAGCGCACAGTGCTGCGTCTCGACCGCCGGCTCGCGCCGATCAAGGTGGCCGTGCTTCCCCTGTCACGCAATGAGCGCCTGTCGCCGGTCGCGCGGGAGCTCGCCGCGGACCTCCGCAAGATCTGGAACATCGAGTTCGACGACGCCGGCGCAATCGGTCGGCGCTACCGCCGCCAGGATGAGATCGGCACCCCGTTCTGCGTCACCGTCGACTTCGACACCCTCGATGACAACGCCGTGACAGTGCGCGAGCGCGACAGCATGGCACAGGAGCGGGTGTCGCTCGACCGCCTGCGCGGGTATCTCGCCGAGCAGTTGATTGGGGCGTAATCGGTCCAGCGGCTCCGGGCGCCTCTGCGCCGCGCACCTTCGGCGGGTGCTTTTCGCGACGGTGCTCCTGGACCGCCACCGCGGGTGCGGTGCGGCCTGCCCAATGGCTACCGGTGCCGCTGCCAGCGGTGGCCCGGCGGGAAACTCAGGAATCGCGCCGGCGAAGCACTGGAGTTGCGGCCGATCCCGCGTTCGTTGCATTCGGTTTCCTGAGTTTCCGACTACGAGGCGGGAATACCGGGTGGCACCGCGGCGGTTGGGAAGTGAGTGAATAATGCAATCAAGGTAGACATCTGGTCCGACGTTCAGTGCCCCTGGTGCTATATCGGCAAGCGCAAGTTCGAGGCTGGAGTCGCCCAATATGGCGGCGCGGTCGAGGTCGAATACCACTCATTCGAACTCGCGCCCGACACCCCGGTCGAGTACGAGGGCACGCCGATCGAGTACCTCAGTGAGCGCAAGGGGCTGCCCGTCGCGCAGGTCGAGCAGATGCTCGCGCGGGTCACTGAGATCGCGGAGAGCGTCGACCTGCACTACGACTACGACTCCGTGCACCAGACCAACACGGTCAAGGCGCACGAGCTCCTGCACTTCGCGAAGGCGAAGGGGCGCCAGCTCGACATGAAGGAGCACCTGCTCAAGGCCTATTTCATTGACGGAAAGCACGTGGGCCGCATTGCCGACCTCGCAGCGCTCGCCGAGGAGATTGGACTCGATCGCGCCGAGGTCCTGGTGGCGCTCGAATCGAACGAGTACCTCGCCGATGTGAAGGCGGATGTTGCTCGTGCCACCGAATACGGCATCCAAGGCGTCCCCTTTTCCGTGATCGACGGCAAGTACGGGGTCTCTGGCGCGCAAGACGCGGTAGCCTTCGCGAACGTGCTGATCCAGGTGCGCAACGAGAGGGACGCAGACAAATGACGGATGCCGGAATGAAGCCGCTCCAGATCCTCGGTGACTCGGCAGCGGCCTGCATCGGCGATTTCTGTGAGGTTCCCGAGCACCACAGCCAGGCTGTCGTGAACAGGCGTCTGGACGAGGACGCGGTCTAACCGCAGCAGTGCCGGTGGTGGCGCCCGCGCAGGCACGGGGCGACAGGTGGACGCCCGTTCTGGCTGTGCCAGCACGGACCCACTGCCATTCGACGCCTCCGTCGGAAATTCAGGACAGGGGACCGAATTCGGGCTCAGCTGCGGGGATTCGGGGTCGGACCACGACGTACTCCTGAATTTCCGACAGTGCGAGGCGGCGCAGGCCGGTGCAGCACCGGTCACAGGGCCACGGTCCAGTGGCCCAAGAGCTCGGGCACACCGCACTTTCGCCTAGGACTGCCTCGCCAGCGAGCGGCCGGCATAGCGGCTTGCCGCGGCGCCCGTGCAGCTCCTCCTCCCCGCACATGGACACGCCGCAGATCCCACCGATAGCGGACACCGCTGCCGACTCAGCGTTATCTCGCCCGAGGATCGCAGGGTGTCCAGCATCCACGAGCTCGTCGACTCCCTTGGCGGATTCGCGCGCAAACGGGAACTCGTCGCGCTCGGCGCCAACGACCGCCATCTCACCGATGCCGTGAAATCGGGCGAAGTCGCGCGCGCGCGCAACGGGTGGTATTCGACCGTGCCGACGTCTGACACCCGGTTTCGCGCAGTTCGGGTCGGGGGACGGCTGACGGGGGCATCGGCGCTCGACGCTGCAGGGGCGTGGATGCGGCGCGACGTGTCCGAGCTTCACGTGTCGTTGCCGCGCAATTCGGCGCGGCTGCGGTCGCAGTGGAACCGGCGGAAGGCTCTCACAGCAGCGCGAAAGCACGGCGCCGTTCCACACTGGGATCCGGATGCCGTGCACCGCCGTGGCACGCGCACATGCGTCGATCTGCGAGACGCGATGCTGGTGTTCCTTCGGGACGCCCCCTTCGAGGAGGCAGTCGCGGTCCTGGATTGGGCGACCCGGACGTCCCAGATCGGCATTGGCGAGCTGGAATCAGTCGTCGCGTGTCTTCCTCAGCGGCTCCACGGAATCCTGGAGTGGGTTGACCCGAAGTGTGACAGTTATCCGGAGAGCATCGCGCGCACACGGCTGAGAATGCGGGGTTTCCGCGTGACCTCACAAGTGCCGGTTGGCTGGCTCGAGCGCATCGATCTTGTCGTCGAGAACCATGTCGCGATTGAAGTCGACGGCGAGGAGCATCATCGCGACAGGTTCCACAAAGACAGGCTCAAGGATCTTCAGATCACGATTGAGGGTCGGCACGGCATCCGAATCTCGGTGCCGATGATCCAGCGCGGGTGGGACGACGTGGTCGCAGCAATCACCTCGGCCCTCGTGGCGAGGAGCGTTCGTCCCTGCCGGAAACTCAGGAACCGGACCCGGGCGGCCGACTGGTCCACGCGGACCTCGCGTATTGGCCGGCGCGGGCTACTTCGCCTGCCTGAGTTTTCGACGCTGTCGGGCCTGGCTCGATCCTGACCTGTGCTTCGAGCCCTCGATGACACCCGGCAAGCGGCGGGATCGTGCCCGCGTTGCCCATGGCTGTTGATGGCATCCACCACGCAGCTTCTCTGTCGACTTAGGGCACCGGTTTTGCTTTGGTCCGAACCGCCGGTGCGCACCACCAGGGAGGTGGTGTCGGCGACGCCATAGACGACCTCGACTGGCGCAATGACCGGCACGCTGCGCAATTGTGCCGTTTGCTGCTGGCATTCGTCGGAAATTCAGGAACAATTCCGGGAGCGGTCCCCGTTTGGCAGCGCCGTGCGAGGTACCGTGCTCGACTCCTGATTTTCCAACCGTGAGGACATTGGCGTGGCTGGACTGAGTGCGTCGCCGGCCCAAGCTCTGACGAGGCACGGGCTCAGACAGCCCGGATGCCGGATACTCAGGAACCGCGCAGAGAATCTGGCCTGCGATCGACGAAGTCGCTGCGAAACGCCGCCGATTCCTGAATTTCCGACAGAAAGGCGGGGCGGGTCTGGGCGGGCGGCGGACTCTGGGACAATTGCGGGGTGACTTCACTCGCCGCGACCGCGCCCCGCCTGCAGATCGGGCCCATCAAGCTCGACGTGCCGGTGGTGCTCGCGCCGATGGCCGGCATCACCAATACTGCCTTCCGGCGCCTCTGCCGCGAGTTCGGCGCCGGCCTGTACGTGAGCGAGATGATCACCAGCCGCGCCCTCGTCGAGCGCACCTCGACGAGCATGCGACTCATTCAGCACCACGAGTCGGAGACGCCGCGCAGCATCCAGCTCTACGGCGTCGACCCGAAGACGGTATCCGAGGCCGTGACGATGCTCGTTGCCGAGGACCGCGCCGACCACATCGACCTGAACTTCGGATGCCCCGTCGCCAAAGTCACCCGCAAGGGCGGGGGATCGGCTCTGCCCTGGAAGCACACCCTGTTCCGCGAGATCGTCGAGGGCGCGGTGAAGGCCGCCGGCGACATCCCGCTGACCATCAAGATGCGCAAGGGCATCGACGACGACCACCTCACCTACCTCGAGGCCGGCCGCGCCGCGGAGGGCGCCGGCGTTGCGAGCATCGCCCTGCACGCCCGCACCGCCGCCGACTACTACAGCGGCAAGGCCGACTGGTCGGCGATCGCCACCCTCAAGCAGGCCATCACGAGCACGCCGGTGCTCGGCAACGGTGACATCTGGTCGGGCGCCGATGCCGTGCGGATGATGGACGAAACCGGATGCGACGGCGTCGTCGTCGGCCGCGGCTGCCTCGGCCGCCCGTGGCTGTTCGGCGACCTCGTGAACGCGTTCGCCGCGCGCGAGAGCGGCGAAAGCTACGACACCGCCCAACCCGACATCGGCACCGTCGCCCGAACCCTGCGTCGCCACACGGAGCTGCTCGTCGAGTTCCTCGACAGCGAAGAATGGGCGTGCCGCGACATCCGCAAGCACATCGCCTGGTACTTCAAGGGCTACTCGGTCGGCAGCGACATCCGCGCGAGCCTCGGGCTCGTCGAGTCGCTGCAGCAGATGGACGACCTCCTCGGCCGTCTCGACTGGGACCAGCCCTACCCGGGCGACGCCGCCGAGGGCCCGCGCGGGCGCGCCGGCTCGCCGAAGCGGGTGGCCCTGCCCGACCGCTGGCTCGACAGTCGCGAACTCGGCGAGGCCCACCGCGCCGAACTGAGCCAGGCCGAGCTGTCGACGAGCGGCGGTTGAGCGCGTGAGCATCGAGCGGACGGATGCTGTCGGCGCCAGCCTGCCCGCGGTTCCCAGCACCCCGGGCGGGAGCACGCCCGCACCGCAGAGCTACCCGCTACCCGCCACCCGCACCGGCGACTACTCCGGCCACGACACGGCTCGCTGGTTCCCCGAGGAGCACTCAAGCCGCCGCAGCGACTTCGCCCGCGATCGCGCCCGGCTACTGCACTCGAGCGCCCTGCGACGGCTCGCCGCGAAGACGCAGGTGCTGAGCCCCGCCGCCGGCCTCGACTTCGCCCGCAACCGCCTCACCCACTCCCTCGAGGTCGCCCAGGTCGGCCGGGAGCTCGCCACGAGCCTCGGGCTCGACCCGGACGTCGTGGACACCGCGTGCCTCGCCCACGACCTCGGGCATCCGCCGTTCGGCCACAACGGTGAACGGGCCCTCAACGACTGGACCGCCGACATCGGCGGCTTCGAGGGCAATGCACAGACTCTCCGGCTCCTCACCCGCATCGAACCGAAGGTCTTCGGGCCCGACGGGCGCACCTACGGGCTCAACCTCACCCGCGCAAGCCTGGACGCGAGCTGCAAGTACCCGTGGCCCGCAAGCGAATCGATCGGCGACCCGAGCGGCCGGGCGAAGTTCGGCTTCTACCAGGACGACATCGAAGCCTTCCTCTGGATGCGCGGCGACGCCCCCGCCCGCCAGCGCTGCATCGAGGCCGAGGTCATGGATTTGTCCGACGATATCGCCTACTCGGTGCACGACTTCGAGGATGCCATCGTCAGCGGCTACATCGACGTCGCCGCGCTCGGTGCCCGCGTCGACCACGACGAGCTCGTCAACTCGATGTTCGTGTGGATCGGCGGCGAGGTCGACCACGACGAGCTCATCGCCGCCTTCGACCGGCTGGACTCACTCGACGTATGGATCGACTCGTGGGACGGCAGCCGAGTCGACCATGCCCGCCTGAAGAACCTCACCAGCACGCTAATCGGGCGATTCGCGGGGGCCGCGACCCAGGCAACCCTCGCCGCGGCGGACGACCCTGGCAACCTCATCCGCTTCGCCGCGAGCGTCGTCGTCCCACGCGAGGTGCAAGCCGAGATCGCGGTGCTCAAGGGCATAGTGGCGGCATTCGTCATGTCGCGCAACACTCGACAGCCGCTCTACGTCGAGCAGCGGGAAATGCTCGTGGAGCTCTGCGACACACTCTGGTTGAGCGGTTCCGACAACCTGGACCGCGGATTCGCCGACGACTTCGACACGGCGGGATCGGATGCGGACAGGCGGCGCGCGATCGTCGACCAGGTCGCCTCGCTGACCGACCAGTCCGCCGGCACCTGGCACACGCGCCTTGTGCATAGACGCCACAACTGACGCGCGGCGTCCGGCTGGCCGAGTCGAAACTAGAATCAGGTAATGGCCGGCCTTATAAGACGCAGCGACATCGACGAGGTGCGCGCCAGGGTCAACATCTCCGAGGTCGTCGGCGACTACGTCACGCTCAAGGGCGCCGGGGTGGGGTCTCTCAAGGGCCTGTGCCCGTTCCACGACGAGCGGAGCCCCAGCTTCCACGTGCGCCCCCAGGTCGGCCGATACCACTGCTTCGGCTGCGGTGAGGACGGCGACGTTTTCAGCTTCCTGCAGAAGATGGACCACATGACCTTCACGGAGGCCGTCGAGCGGATGGCGGCCAGGGTCGGCATCGAGCTGCACTACGAGGACGGGGGAGCGGCGAACTCCGACCACGGCAACCGCGCCCGCATCCTCGCCGCGAACCAGGCCGCCGCCGACTACTTCGTCGCCCAGCTGGGTTCGCCCGAGGCGGAACCGGGCCGCGCATTCCTCGGTGAACGCGGGTTCGACCCGGCTGCAGCGCACCGCTTTGGCATCGGTTTTGCCCCCAAGTCGTTCAACGCCCTCGGCAACCACCTGAAATCACTGGGATTCTCCGAGCTCGAGCTCGTCACCGCTGGCCTGCTCAGCCAGGGCGACCGCGGAGCCTACGACCGGTTCCGCGGCCGGCTCGTCTGGCCCATCCGCGATGTCACCGGGCAGACCCTCGGCTTCGGCGCGCGCCGTCTGCTCGACGACGACAAGGGCCCCAAATACCTCAACACGCCTGAGACGCCGGTCTACCACAAGTCCACGGTGCTGTACGGGCTCGACCTCGCCAAGCGCGACATCTCCCGCGGCCGCCAGGTCGTGGTCGTCGAGGGGTACACCGACGTCATGGCCTGCCACCTCGCCGGCGTCACGACAGCCGTTGCGACCTGCGGCACTTCGTTCGGCATCGACCACATCAAGGTCGTGCGGCGCATGTTGGGCGACGTCGAGAATGCCAACACGCGCGGCCTCGGCGAGGTTGTCTTCACCTTCGACCCGGACATGGCCGGCCAGAACGCGGCGAGCCGCGCGTTCAGCGAGGAGCAGCGCTTCGCCGCGCAGACCTTCGTGGCCGTCGCCCCCGACGGGCTGGACCCCTGCGACCTCCGCCTGAAGAAGGGCGACGACGCCGTGCGCCGGCTCGTCGACTCGAAGAAGCCGATGTTCGCGTTCATGATCCGGCGCGTGATGGATGCCTACAACCTCGAGACCGCGGAGGGGCGCGTCGCCGCCCTGCGGGCCGCAGCGCCGATCGTCGCGAGCATCCGAGACCAGGCCCTCAACATCGAATACGTGCGGGATCTGGCGAAGCGGCTCGGCATGGACCCGGCCGAGGTGGGCCGAACCGTGCGCGCCGTCGCCGGGCGCGCCTCCGTCGACGCCAGCCGCGCGCCGGGCTCCGGCGGTCAGGGAGGCGAGGCCACCCAGCCGGGCGGCCCGGTGCCCGAGCGTGCCCCGTCGATCTCCGACCTGCCCCGTGACCTGGTGACGAGGTTGGAGCGTGACGCGATCATGGCGATCCTGCAGCATCCGGAGGCGGTCGGCCGGCCGCTCGCCGACCGGGCCGTGCAGGTGGCCTACTCGAACGCCTCCCTCGCGGTGGTTCGCGATGGTATCGCCGTGAGCATGGATGCCTTCGATTCAACGAATTGGCTTGACCGGGTGATCGAGGAGGTGCCCCAGCCTTTCGCGACCCTCGTCAAGGAGCTCGGGGTCGCCCCCATCCCGGTGGGAGACGCCGCAGAGCTGCCGATCTACTGCACCGGGGTCACCTCTGCCCTCATCGACAAGGATCTCGTGCGCCGCAAACGGGAGCTCCTCGGCCAGCTGCAGCGTCTCGACGGTGCAGCCGACCCGGCGAAGTCAAGGGAGCTCCAGCAGCAGCTCGTGCTCGTCGAGCAGGAACGCCGGCAACTGCGCGACGACTGATTTCCTCCTCAAGATTGCAGACAGGTAAAGATTCCGCCGTCGCGCGTCGCCATAACGGTGCTTTTCGTCGCGGTGTGTTAAGACTGAGTCATACAGCAAGCACACATGCGGCCGCGACTGCGGTGGCATCACCTTTCTTGCGCAGAATGAAAGAGGTAACGGACTTGACCCATTCATCCGCTTTCCGCAGGCGATCACTCGCCACACTCGCGGGCGCCGCGACGGTCGCCATCGCGCTCGTCGGCTGCTCCAGCCCGTCCGGCGAGGACGACCTGGCGCTCGACGGCATCATCGTCGGCACCACCGACCCCGTCACCTCGCTCGACCCGGCGGGATCCTACGACAACGGCTCCTTCGCCGTGCAGAACCAGGTCTTCCCCTTCCTGTTCAACAGCCCGTACGGCAGCCCGGACGTCGAGCCCGACATCGCGGTGTCCGGCGAGTTCACCACCCCGACCGAGTTCACCGTCGTGCTCAAGGATGGGCTCACCTTCGCCAACGGGAATGAGCTGACCTCGTCCGACGTCAAGTTCTCCTTCGACAGGACCGTGAGTCTCGAAGACCCGAACGGGCCGTCGAGCCTGCTCGGCAACCTCGACTCGGTCGAGGCCGTCGACGACACCACCGTCGTGTTCACTCTCAAGGCCGCGAACGACCAGACGTTCGAGCAGATCCTCTCGAGCCCGGCCGGCCCGATCGTCGACGAGGACGTGTTCTCGGCCGACGCGCTCACCGACCCCGCCGACATCGTCGAGGGCAACGCGTTCGGCGGCCAGTACACGATCACCGACTACACCCAGAACGAGATCATCCAGTACGAGGCGAACCCGAACTACGACGGCCTCCTCGGCGCGGCGAAGACCGAATCGGTCACGACCCAGTACTTCGCCGACGAGACCTCCCTCAAGCTCGCCGTCCAGGAGGGCGACGTCGACGTGGCGTTCCGCAGCCTCAGCCCGACCGACGTCGCCGACCTGCGCGAGGACGACGCCGTGACAGTCTGGGACGGCCCCGGTGGAGAGATCCGCTACATCGTCTTCAACTTCAACACGCAGCCGTACGGAGCCGAGACCGCGGAGGCCGACCCGGCCAAGGCACTCGCCGTCCGCCAGGCCATTGCGAGCGTCATCGACCGCGCCGAGGTCTCCGAGCAGGTCTACAACGGCACCTACGTGCCGCTCTACTCCTACGTGCCCGAGGGCCTCACCGGCGCCACCGAGTCGCTCAAGGGTCTCTACGGAGACGGCGAGGGCGGACCCGATGTCGACGCGGCAACCGCACTGCTCGAGGAGGCCGGCGTCACCACCCCGGTCGCCCTGAACCTGCAGTACAGCCCCGACCACTACGGCGCCTCCTCGGACGACGAGTACGCCGCCTACGCGAGCCAGCTCAACGAGAGCGGCCTGTTCGAGGTCAACCTCGAGTCGACCCTGTGGGACGTGTACAGCGCCGAGCGTCGTGAAGACGCGTACCCGCTGTACCAGCTCGGCTGGTTCCCGGACTACTCGGATGCCGACAACTACCTCACGCCGTTCTTCAGCGATGCGAACTTCCTCGGCAACCACTACCAGGACTCGGCGGTCAACACCCTTATCCAGCAGCAGCTGGTCGAGGGCGACGTCGACGCCCGCACCCAGCTGATCGAAGACATCCAGGACGCCGTCGCGTCCCAGCTGTCAACGCTCCCGCTGCTGCAGGGCGCCGGGGTCGCGGTCACCGGAACGGACATCTCGGGCGCGGACGACACTCTCGACGCGTCGTTCAAGTTCCGCTACGCCGCGCTCAGCCGCGACTAACGAACCGTCGGCATCCGCCGGCCGGGCGCTAAACTGGCGCCCAACGAGATACTCAGGGGTGCCCCGCACAACGGGGCACCCCGCTCTCATTCTCGGCACACTCGGAAAGGACGACCCCGAACCGTGACACTGCTGCAGGAGGCCGAAGCGCCTCTCGATCCACCGGCACAGCCCAGGCGGGCGGGGAAGGGGCGCAAGACCAGCGGTGGAATCGGCCTGGGCCGCTACATCGTGATCCGCGCCCTCCTCATCGTGCCGACCGTCTTCATCCTCGTCTCCCTCGTGTTCTTCCTCATGCGGGTCGTCGGCGATCCGATCTCCGCATCGGTCGGCGACAGGCTCACCGCGGCCCAGCTCGCGGAGCGGCTCGCCGCGGCCGGCTACGACCGCCCCGTCATCGTGCAGTACGTCGAGTACCTCGGCCAGATCGCCACTGGCGACTTCGGCCGCACCCTCAGCGACAACCGCCTCATCTCCGAGGTGCTCCTCACCTACGGCGGGGCGACCCTCGAGCTCGTGTTCTACGCGCTCATCGTCGCCTTCGCGATCGGCATTCCGCTCGGCATGCTCGCCGCCTACTACAAGGACCGCGCCCCGGATGCCGTACTCCGCATCCTCGCCATCCTTAGCTATGCGACGCCCGTGTTCTTCGCCGGGCTGCTGCTCAAGCTGACCTTCTCGGTCTGGCTCGGCTGGCTCCCGCTCGGCGGGCGGGCGTCGACGCGGGTGCAGATCGCCCTCGGCAGGCTCGACGATCCCACCGGCATCTACCTCATCGACGCGATCCGGTCGGGCAATTCGGTCATCATCAACGATGTGCTGCTGCACGCGATCATGCCGGCGCTCGCACTCGGTCTGCTCACCGCCGGCGTGTTCCTGCGCCTCGTGCGCACGAACGTCATCCAGACCCTCTCGAACGACTACGTCGACGCCGCGCGCTCCCGCGGGGTCAGCGAGTTCCGCCTCGTGCGCTACCACGCGTACAAGCCGGCCCTCATCCCGATCGTCACCGTGATCGGGCTGCAGATCGCGCTGCTGCTCGGCGGCGCGGTGCTCACCGAGTCGACCTTCGAATGGCGCGGTCTCGGCTTCCAGCTTGCGCAGTACCTCGGGGCACGCGACTTCGTCGCCGTGCAGGGGATCGTTGCGCTTTTGGCCGTGATCGTCGCCGTGACCAACTTCATCGTCGACGTCATCGCCGCGCTGATCGACCCGAGGGTGAGGTACTGACCATGAGCGTCGCCACAGTCCGAAAGTCCAGCCTGTTGTCACGCCTGCCGGTCGTCAGCCACCTGCGGCAGAGCGTCGGGGTGCAGAGGGGGATGCTGATCGCCGGAATCGTGATCTCCCTCGTGTTCATCATCGCGGCCCTGTTCGCCCCGTTGATCGCGCCATACGGGTTCGCGCAGACCCGCGACGAGAACGGCATCTTCGGAAAGCAGCTGCCGCCGTCGCCCGAGCACCTCTGGGGCACCACCGTCGGTGGATTCGACGTGCTCTCTCGGGTGATCTGGGGCACCCAGACGGCGCTGTCGGTCGTGATCGTCGCGGTCGTGCTGTCGATCTTCGCCGGCGTCGCCCTCGGCCTCATCTCCGGCTACCTGGGCGGCTGGCTCGACCGCGTGCTGGTCGTCATCGCCGACGCGATCTACCCGTTTCCGACCCTGCTCCTCGCAATCGTGATGTCGATCGTCATCAGCGGCGGCCGGTCGAGCCTGTGGAGCGGAATCCTGTCCGCGGCGATCTCGATCACGGTCGTGTTCATCCCGCAGTACTTCCGGGTGGTGCGGGCAGAGGCAGTGCGGCTCAAGGCCGAGGCGTTCGTCGAATCGGCGCGCGTCGTCGGATCGAGCACAGCCCGCATCATGTTCAAGCACGTGCTGCGCAACTCCACCCGCACCCTGCCGCTCATCCTCACCCTCAACGCCTCCGAGGCGATCCTCACGCTCGCGGGGCTCGGCTTCCTCGGCTTCGGGATCGCCCCGACGTCCGCGGCGGAATGGGGCTACGACCTCAACCGGGCGCTGTCGGACACCGCGAGCGGAATCTGGTGGACCGGCGTCTACCCTGGGGCGGCGATCGTGCTGCTCGTGCTCGGCCTCACCCTCGTCGGCGAGAGCATCAACGACATCTCCGACCCGAAGCTCCGAACCCGCAAGCGGCTCAGGAAGGCGGCCTGAGAATGGCAAACGTCCTCGACATCACCAATCTTGGAGTGAGCTTCGCCACCGACGCGGGCGCCGTGCGCGCCGTCAACGGGGTGTCCCTGTCCGTGAAGGCCGGTGAGGTGCTCGCGATCGTCGGCGAGAGCGGCAGTGGCAAGACCGTGACCGCGAAGACGATCCTCGGACTCCTCCCGTCGACCGCGCTCACCTCCGGCGTCGTCATGCTCGGCGCCAACGACATCGTCTCGGTCGGCAAGGAGACCCTCCGAGGGATCCGGGGGACGGATGTCGCGATGGTCTTCCAGGAGCCGTCGCTCGCCCTCAACCCGGTCTTCACCGTCGGCTGGCAGATCGCCGAGGGGCTCCGCGCCCACGGCCGCCTGTCCAAGCGGGCAGCCAAGGCGAAGGCCGTCGACATTCTCCGCCGCGTCGGGATCCCCGAGCCGGAGAAGCGGGTCGACTACTACCCGCATCAGTTCTCGGGCGGGCAGAAGCAGCGAGTCGTGATCGCGATGGCACTGGTCCTTGACCCCGGGCTGATCGTCGCCGACGAGCCGACGACGGCGCTCGACGTGACCGTGCAGGCGGAGATCCTCGACCTGCTGCGCCGCTGCCGTGACGAGTTCAACACCGCGATCGTGCTCATCACCCACAACATGGGTGTCGTCGCCGACCTCGCCGACCGTGTCGTCGTGATGTACGAGGGCAAGATCGTCGAATCCGCCGACGCGACATCCCTATTCGAGAGCCCGCAGCACGAGTACACCAAGAAACTGCTCGGCTCCGTGCCGTTCATCGGGCAGGGAACGGAAAACACGACATCTCGCGCCATGGAGCGATCCTTTGCCGACCACGAGGTGGCGGTCGAGGCCAAGAGTCTCGTCATCGAGTACCCGGGACGGCTCGGCAGGCCGGGCTTCCGCGCCGTCGACGGGGTCAGCTTCACCATCGCGCAGGGAGAGGTGCTCGGGCTCGTCGGCGAATCCGGCTCGGGCAAGACCACGATCGGTCGGGCAATCGCCGGGCTTACCGCGGTCTCCGGCGGCAGCCTGAGCGTGCTGGGCACCGAGGTGCGAGGTCTCCGCGAACGTGGTTTCCGCAGCCTCCGCGCCGACATCGGCTTCGTGTTCCAAGATCCGGCATCGAGCTTCAACCCGCGCCTCACGATCGCTGAGTGCGTCGCGGAGCCGCTGATCGTGCACGGGCGGGCGGGCGACGCCGCCGCGGCGCGGAGCCGGGTGGACGAGCTGCTCGAGGCTGTGCAACTCCCGAAGGCCTTCGGCGACCGCTTTCCGCACGAACTGAGCGGCGGGCAACGACAGCGGGCCAGCCTCGCCCGGGCTATCGCGCTGCAGCCCAAACTCCTCGTCGCGGACGAGCCGACGAGCGCGCTCGACGTGTCGGTGCAGGCGAGGGTGCTCGAGCTGTTTGCCGAGCTGCAGCGCGAATTCGGTTTCGCCGCCCTGTTCATCAGCCACGACCTCGCCGTCGTTGACCTCCTCGCCGACCGGATCGCGGTGCTCTACCGCGGGAAGCTCGTCGAGGAGGGGACCGGAGCGCAAGTGCTGGTGACCCCCCGGCATCCGTACACAAGGCGCCTGCTCGCCTCGCTGCCGGTGCCGAATCCGGCACTCCAGGCGGAGCGCCGTGAAGAACTGCGACGGTTGAGAGGCCTGGACTGACACATGCGTGAGCCCCGCGAGGACCCGGTGCGCAGGCGCACCCACGGCACCGTCATCACCGCGGATGACCTGTCGATCGAGTACCGCTCGGCGACCGCGAGCTCACGCCACATCGCGGTCAACGGCGTCACATTCGAACTGCGCGCCGGCCAGGTGCTCGGCATCATCGGAGAATCGGGGTCGGGCAAGTCGACGCTGGCCATGGCCCTCGCCGGCCTCGCGGACGTGCGGCCGGTCGACGAGGGGGCACCGCAAATCTGCGGCGGCTCGCTGACGGTGCTGGGCACTCCACTGCGGCGGCTCGGCAAGAAGGCCAGGCGGCTGCTGACCCTGAGGGTCGGCTATCTGCCGCAGGATGCCGCCCAGCGACTCAACCCCGGCCTCACGGTGGCCGAGAACGTGGCCGAGCCGATCTTCCTGCGCGATCGCCGCTTCGACCAGAACGAGGCCGGGAAGTCGGTCGCGACCCTCATTGACGCCGTGCACCTACCGCTCTCGGTGCTCGGAATCATGACCTACGAGCTCAGCAGCGGCCAGCTGCAGCGGGTCGCTCTCGCTCGCTCTCTCGTGCTCGAACCCGAACTGCTGGTGGCCGACGAGCCCATCCGCGGCGTCGACATCATGGTGCGGCACGACGTGCTCAACGTGATCCCCGAGCTGCAGGCCGCACGCGGGTTCTCCGCCGTCGTGGTCAGCAGCGATCTCTCCGTGGTCGAGGATGTGGCGGAGCGGATCGCCGTGCTGCAGGATGGCGTGATCATCGGACTCGGCACGCTCAAGGAGCTCGTGACCGCGCCGGAACACCCCTATTTGAAGGGCCTCGCACGCGCCCTCGAGGCCGAGCAGCAACCGCGAGGGGAGGGGACGCCATGACCAGCATCCGTCCAGACCGCGGCATCCGCCCCTCCGAACACGCGGCGCGGCCGCAGCACCGCGCCGTCGTCGCGAGGAAGTCGGGCGTCGTGCCGGAGCACGCCCGCCCGACACCGGGCCCGATCACGCTCATGCCCCACCCGGTTGAGGCGTTCGCCCAGGCGGTGCTGGACGGCGGGGGAGAGCTCGTCGAGCTCGGCGACTCGACCCGCGGCCTGGTCTGGCTTTCGTCGGAGCAGCCCGGGCTCCTCGTCGACACCCTCGAGCGATACCCGCAGATCGAGTGGGTCCAGCTGCCGTGGGCCGGCGTGGATGCCTTCGCGAGCGTCCTCGCGCCCGTCGCCGGCCGCGCGCGCCCCCTGTGGACGAGCGCGAAGGGAGCCTACTCCCAACCGGTCGCCGAGCACGCCCTTGCCCTCACGCTCTCGCTGCTGCGCGTCGTGCCCACCCGGGTGCGCGCGACGAGCTGGTCGACCGTGCCCGAGGGCAGATCCCTCTACGGGCTCAACGTCGTCGTGATCGGCGCGGGTGGAATCGCCGTTGAGCTGCTCCGCCTGCTCGAACCGTTCGACACCATCGTGACGGTGGTCCGCCGCACCGCCGAGCCGTTCGCTGGCGCGAGGCGCACCATCACGACGGATCGGCTCGCGGAGGCTCTGCCGGATGCCGACGTGGTGGTCGTCGCCGCCGCGCTCACCCCCGGGACGGCTGGGCTCATCGGGGCCGATGAGCTTGCCCTGATGCCGTCGCGAGGGGTGCTCGTGAACATTGCCCGAGGCGGCCTCGTCGACACCGATGCACTCACCGCCGCACTGGCCGCCGGCGCCATCCACGGCGCCGGCCTCGACGTCACCACCCCGGAGCCGCTCCCCGACTCCCATCCGCTCTGGAGCGAACAGAGGGTCATCATCACCCCGCACTCGGCCGACACACCCGACATGACCGCGCCGCTCCTCGCGGAGCGCATCCGCGCCAACGTCGAGGCGTTCCTCGACCACGGGAGGTTCATCGGCATCGTCGACACCGAGGCAGGCTATTGAGAGCGACATTTCTCACCGGCGGCTACACCGAATCCAGCGGCGGCCACGCACAGGGAATCGGCCTGATCCGCCCAACCAGCGACGGCGCGCTTATGTTTGCCGGACTCGCGGCGAGTGCATCGTCCCCCTCGTTCCTCGTGCACGGCGAGCTCGAGGGCGTGCTCTATTCCGTCGACGAGGCCGGCAATCGGGTTCTCGCCTTTGAGCGCGACATGGACGGCCCGCTCCGCACGCTGGGCTGGCAGCGCAGCTCCGGCACAGCTCCCTGCCACCTGTCCGCAACCCGCGACTGGCTCTACTCGTCGAATTACGGAACCGGCGAGATCGATGTGTTCCCGCTGGGGCACGACGGAAGCATCGGGCCCCTGTACGACACCGTCGTGCCAGGCGCCCGCGTGCCTGGCCCTCACCCGGCACAGGACGGCCCGCACGCCCACTCGACCCTCGTTCTCGGTGACGGCGTCCTCGGCGACACGGTGCTGGGTGCCGACCTCGGCTGCGACACCGTGGGCATCCACCGCTTTGTCGACGGGCACCTCACCCGGGTACGCTCCATCGACTTTCCCGCCGGCACCGGTCCACGCGACATCGCCGTCGGGCCGGACGGGCGCGTGTTCGTGCTGGGCGAGCTCTCCTGCGTGGTCTTCGAGCTCACCGGCCTCGACACCGACATACCCCGGATCTCGCGCTCCGGACCGAGCACGACGTCGCCGGCCCCCGCCGACCACGCGGCCGGCCTGGTGATCTCACCGGACGGGCGCCGCCTCTACACGGGATTGCGCGGTTCGAACCGCATTGCCGTGCTGAACGTCGACGACCTCACTCCCGTCGCGGCCGTCGACTGCGTCGGCGACTGGCCGCGACACCTCGCGATCGACGCGGGCACCCTCCTGGTCGCCTGCGAACGGTCCGGAACGGTCTCGGTGCTGCCGATCGATGAAAAGACGGGGATTCCGGGCCCCGGCACCTCGATTGAGGTGCCGTCGCCGACATATCTGCTTGCGGTGGGCGCCTGATCCGGCCGGTTGCGAAGGTGCCAGTGCACGACAGAGCACCCGCTCTGTTCCGTCGGCCTCCGCGCGTCGATTTTGCACATGGTCGGGGTTTGGTAAGGTAATCAAGCTGTTTCAGCATTCCTCGATAGCTCAATTGGCAGAGCAGCCGACTGTTAATCGGCAGGTTCTTGGTTCGAGTCCAAGTCGAGGAGCTCGAAGGCCGCAAGGGGCTCCACCCCCTGCGGCCTTCGTCTATTAACCGGCCTGCTCCCCGGGCAGTAGCTACAACTGCTCCGACGGATGCCGCGGCTACCGCCCCTCGCTACGATCAGGGAATGCGCGCAACGGCAGCCGACCTCCCCGCCGACACGGCCGCCGTGCGGGCCCGTGCGGAGCATCCGTTCGGCCGGGAGCACTGGGACGGGCACTGGGACGGGCACTGGGACAACGCCGCCGCGCACGTTCGCTCCTCAGCCGGGTTCCGACTCTGGATGCCCGTGCTGCTTTCGCTCGTCACGCAGGTCCCTGCAGCGCTCGTGCGCTGGCGTCTGGCGGATGCGTCGACCGAGCCCGTCGTGTTGTGGCTCGGCCTGGGAATCGCCCTCGTCGGACCGCTGGCGCTGATCGGCGCACGCCGCTTCCCCGGCCCGGTCGTCGCGGTCTCCGCGGCCGCCGCGTCGGTGGACCTGCTCGTCACGAGTGAGATCGGTGGTCCGCCCTACGTCGCCCTCGCCTTCGCGATCGTCGGGGCGATCGTTCGCGGCGCGCGCATCTGGGCCTGGGTGTCGGTCGGCGTGGCCTGGGTCGCCACGCTCGGCATCGCCGCCTCCCTCGGCCTCACCTGGCAGCCGCTGAGGATCGCGGCGATCACCCTGGGCATCCTCGTCGTCATGGGAGTTGGCGAGGGCATCCGCTCCCGCAAGGAGCGGTTCGACACGCTCGGCCGCGAGCTCGCCGAGCGCCGCCGCTCCGAGGTGCAGGCGGAGCGCGTGCGGATCGCGCGCGAGCTTCACGATGTGCTCGCGCACTCGCTCAGCCAGATCAACGTGCAGGCGGGGGTCGGCCTCCACCTCGCCGAGAAGCACCCCGACAAGGCCGCCGCCGCACTCGCCAGCATCAAGGAGGCGAGCAAGACCGCCCTGGACGAGGTGCGGTCGGTGCTCGGTGTGCTCCGCGCCGAGGGCGCCACGGCGCCCGGCGCCCCGCTCGTTCCCGAGCCCGACCTCGCTCGGCTGCCGAGTCTCGTGGCGTCGTTCTCGGCGCAGGGCATCACGGTGACCCTCGATAACGCTCTGACCGCTCCGCCGCCCGCCGCGGTGCAGCTCGCCCTGTTCCGCATCGCCCAGGAGGCGCTCACGAACGTGTCCCGGCACTCGGCAGCTCACTCGGCGAGCGTGACCATCAGCCAGACCGCGACGTCGTACAACATCGACGTGCGCGACGACGGGCACGGGTCCGCAACCGCGGGCATGACCGGCGCGGGCGGTCGTGGGCTCCTCGGAATGCGCGAACGGGCCGAGCTCCTCGGCGGCACGCTCGTCACCCGGTCGCCGCCCGGCGGAGGGTTCACCGTCACGGCCAGCATCCCGGCTCCGCGCACGATCGACCTCTCGTGATCCGCGTCGCGATCGCCGACGACCAGCAGCTCATCCGCGCCGGGTTCCGCTCCCTGCTCGAGACCGAGCCCGACATCGAGGTCGTCGGCGAGGCGGGCACAGGGGAGGACGCCCTCGCGCTCGTGATCGCGCAGCGACCCGACGTCATCCTCATGGACATCCGGATGCCCGGCGGCGACGGCCTCTGGGCGACCGCCCAGATCGTGGCGAACCCCGAGCTCGCTGCGACCCGCATCGTGATCGTCACGACCTTCGAACTCGACGAGTATGTCGGCCAGGCCATCCGGGCGGGCGCGAGCGGCTTCCTGGTCAAGGACACCGAGCCAGTTGAGCTCATTCGCGCGGTGCACGTCGTCGCCGCCGGTGACGCGCTCCTGTCGCCCAGTGTTACCCGGCGGCTGCTTGAACGGGTCGCCGATGAACTCACCGAGCGACCGGACGCGACTGCGCTGAGTGTGCTGACCGACCGGGAACGTGAGGTGCTCGCGTTGGTCGGCCGAGGGCTCACGAACGACGAGATCGGGCGCGCCCTGTTTCTCAGCCCCCTCACCGCAAAGACCCACGTCTCGCGCATCATGAGCAAACTTCCGGCACGGGACCGCGTGCGGCTCGTCGTGATCGCCTACGAGACCGGACTCGTCACGGCCGGCCGGCAGGGTTAGGGAGGCTGGGTGGCGGTGCTCTCGATGCCGTTCGCGATAGGGTCACTTCTGGACCATGCCCCGCCGCACCGTCGGGCCCGAAAGGACGCACCGTGATCGACTGGCTGACTGGAAATGTCGGCGTCGTCGCCGCGCTCGCGGCGGTGCTTCTCGCCACGAGCCTCCTCCTGCTCGTCCTCCTGCTGCGATCCGCCCACAACGGGAGGCTGCTGTCCGGCGAACTCGACGCAGCCGATCGGGAGATCGCGAAGCTCGAGACCGGCATCGCGGAACGTGCCGCGCGACTGCGCATCGTGCGCGAGCTGCACGAGGTCGCGGTGGGCTCGATCTCAGCGATCCTGCGCCAAGCCGAGGGGTCCCGCTACGTAGTCCAGACTGACCCGACCTCCGCGTCTCGTTCCGCCGGCCAGATCGCCGACCTCGCCGCGGGCGCGCTCACCGACCTGCGGCGCATTGTGACGATCGCCGGCGAGAGCGAGACGCCCACGGCGGCCCAACCGAGCATCGCGGCCGCCGCCGAACTCATAGCAACCATGACCGGGGCCGGTCTCACCATCGGGTTCACCGAATCGGGCGAGAAGTTCGAACTGCAGCAGGGTGCCGACGTCGCCATCTACCGAATCCTCGAGGAGTCGCTCGCGAACGCGCTCACCTACGGCGGCACCGGCACGGATGTGCGGGTGTCGTTCACGTGGACCGCGGAGGGCCTCCAGGTGCTCGTCGACGACGACGGGGTGCAGGCGGCGGCGCGTCGCGACGGACTCGACCCGAACGAGCTCGCGCAGCAGCGCAGCTATACCTTCCAGGACGACCTCAACGCGCTCACTGAGGTAGTCGAAGGGGAGGGGCTCACCGAGATGCGGCAGCGCACCGTCGCCTACCGGGGCGTGTTCAACGCCTATGCGGTGCCGGGCGTGGGCTTCTCCGTCCAGGCGATCTTCCCCGCGCTGCGCTACGACAATGGCGTGCACGGGGTCAACCTGGCGCGCTGACGGTCAGGCGTCGACAGTCACGCGTCGAGGTCGTCCCGCCCCGGCATCCAGCTCTCGCCCGGCACGCCCCAACCGGCCCGGCGGATCGCCTTCGCGACGGGCTTCGCCCAGACCGGCTCCAGCCGGTCGACGTAGAGGACCCCGTCGAGGTGGTCGTACTCGTGCTGGAAGATGCGGGCGAGCCAGCCGTGGGCGCGAATCTCGAACGGCGCCTCGTCGAGGTCGACCCCGCTGAGGATCGCGAGCTCCGACCGGCGGAGCGGAAAACGCTCGCCCGGAACCGAGAGGCATCCCTCGGACTCCTCCTCCTCGTCGGCCTCGCCGATCGTCGGCGGGCTGAGCCACAGCTCCGGGTTGATCGCGACGCCGCGCCAGCGCACCCCGTCGTCGTCGAGCCAGTCATAGACGAACGCGCGCAGCGGGATGCCCACCTGCGGTGCGGCAAGACCGACGCCGGGCGCGGCCTCCATCGTCTCGAACATGTCAGACACGAGCCGGTGAAGGTCAGCCCCGAAATCGGTGACGGGGCGGGCGGGGGAGTGGAGAACCGGGTCCCCCGTGATGAGTATCGGAAGCACGGCCATTCGCCAAGAATATCGACCCCCGAGCGGTTAGGGTTCATCACGTGCAGCCGCTAGACCTGACTGACCTCACCGACCAGGTCCTTAACCTCACGCCCACTCAGGGTCTCGGAATCCCGGTCGCCCTCGTCGGAGCCGTCTTCCTCGCCCTCGGCGCCCAATTCCAGCACCGCGGCGTCGGCAAGGTCGAGGCCAAGCTTGGCGGGGCCGGCAGCGGGCTGAGCCGCCGCCAGCTCGTGGCGCTCCTGGCCCGGCCCTCCTGGGTGATCGGCACGTTCCTGCTCCTTCTTGCGATTCTCTTTCAGCTCACCAGCCTGTACCTCGCGCCGCTCATCGTGGTGCAGCCGCTCGGCGCTGTGGCTCTCGTCATCACCGCTCTCGTGAACGCGCGGGTGAGCGGAATGAAGCTCGACCGGGCCACGATGCGGTCGATCGCGCTGTGCGTGGGCGGAGTCGCCGTCTTCGTCACGATCGCCGCGTTCACCGCCCGCGAGACCGAGATCACCGACTCGCAGCTGATCACGGTGCTCGTCATACTCGGCGGCGTGCTGGTGGCCGCGGCCGCCACATTCGTGGTGCTGCGCTCGAAGTTCAAGGCCATCATGTACATCGTGGCCGCCGGCATCCTGTACGGATTCGTCGCGACGCTCGCCAAGGTGATCATCAACCGTGTCAGGCTCGAGAACTTCGACGTGCTCACTTTCATCTGCGTCATCGCCCTCCTCGCGGCGACGATTCTCGGCGCCTATTTCGTGCAGACCGCCTACGCCTCGGGACCCCCAGACCTCGTGATCGCGGGGCTCACGGTGATAGACCCCCTCGTCGCCGTCACGATCGGGGTCGTCGTGCTCGGCGAGGCATCCGGGGCTCCACCGCTCGCGATCGCCGCGTTCGTCGTCACCGGGGCCGTTGCGATCTACGGGGTCTTCCAGCTGGCGAAACACCACCCCCAGAACCAGCGCTAGGGTAACTTGGTTAGTAGCTTGCTCAGTAGCTTCAGGTTGACACGAGCCCACCGCACCCGCCGCTGGCACACAATGCAAGGGACACCCAAGAATTTGTCTGACTCCCACACTGGAGCCACCACTCGAGAAACGCCGCTGCGCGTCTTGATCGGAGCCGACACCTTTCCACCCGATGTCAATGGTGCCGCCAATTTCGCGTCGCGGCTCGCGGCGGGCCTCGTCGAGCGAGGTCACGAGGTTCACGTCGTTGCGCCGGCTCCGAGCCGCAAGCACGGCACCTTCATCGAAGAGCACGACGGTGCCAAATTCACCGTGCACCGCCTCTACTCGTGGCGCTGGTACCCCCACGACTGGGTGAGGTTTGCCCTGCCGTGGCGCAGCCAGCACAATGCTGCGAAAGTTCTCGACGCCGTGCAACCCGATGTCGTGCATTTCCAGTCGCACATCGTCATCGGCCGCGGCCTTGCACGCCAGGCCTCGAAGCGCGGCATCCGCCTCGTGGCGACGAACCACTTCATGCCCGAGAACATGATCGACCACAGTCTGCTACCGAAATTCCTGCGCGAGACTGCCATCCGGCTCGCCTGGAAAGATGCAGCGAAGACCTTCCGGCTAGCCGAATCGGTCACGAGCCCGACTCGCAAGGCTGCCGCGTTCCTCGAGGAAGCCGTTGACCTCGACGGGGTCCACGCGATCTCCTGCGGCATCAACGCATCCAAGTACGAACCGAACTTCGACAGTCGCACCGAGAACCGCATCCTGTTTGTCGGTCGGGTTACCGGGGAGAAGAGCATCGACGTGCTCCTTCGGGCCGTGGCCATTCTCGATCCTCAACTCGATGTGAAGCTCGAAATCGTGGGGGGCGGCGACCTGCTCCAGCACCTCCAGCAGGTCGCGGTCGGTCTGGGCATCGCCTCAAGCGTCACCTTCACCGGCTACGTCGAGGAGGCCGAGCTGCACGCCGCGTACACCCGGGCGACCGTGTTCGCGATGCCGTCGATCGCCGAGCTGCAGAGCATCGCAACGCTAGAGGCGATGGCATCCGGGCTTCCGATTGTCGCAGCGAACGCGATGGCGCTCCCGCATCTTGTCCACGACGGCGAGAACGGTTACCTCTTCGAGCCGGGCAACGTTGCCGACCTCGCTGAGAAGCTCACCACGGTGCTCACCGCCTCCCCGGAGGAGCTCGACCGCATGAAACACACCAGTCTCGCCTATACCGCTCCTCACGATATCGAGAGCACTCTGCGCACGTTCGAGAGCCTGTATCGTGGGGAAAAGGTGGTCGATCCGGTCACCGAGGTGTCGCTCGATGACCCGGCCAACGCCGACTGACAAGCGCACGGGGCGGTAGCTCAGCTGGTTAGAGCAGCGGACTCATAATCCGTCGGTCACGGGTTCAAGTCCCGTCCGCCCTACATAACAACTGCTTCTGATCAGGGCGTTTTCGGCAAATGCGGCGAGACTTGACCCCATTAGCAATCGAATTCCGGTTCAAGTCTCACTGTCCCACTCTGAAGTGCACTGCGACCGTCAGCGCTGGCCGGCGCATTTGTATGGGTACCGATCGGTGCCATCACTCCCTCAATTCCCGAACCAAATCGGACAGCCGCAAGTTCAGTCGGCTGGCGGCATCCGGGGTGAGGAGAAGCTGAGTGCCCGGTTCCGGCCCCCTGCGACCTCACACCAAACCGCACCACGATGTATGCAAGACTGTTCATACATACCCACTTGACTCGGAGGTGCATCCCTTGGGCGCAGACCACTCTCACGCATCGGCAACTTCTGCGGCCGGGCGACACCGCAAACCGCTGATCATCGCGTTCACGATTACCGCAGCATATATGGTGGTCGAGTTCGTGGTTGGCTTCGCGACCAACTCGCTGGCACTGATCTCCGACGCGGCGCACATGGGCACAGACGTCCTCGGCCTTGGGATGGCGTTGGCCGCAATCACCCTCGCGGCCAGGCCAACGACTAGCCAGCGCACCTACGGTTTCTACCGACTCGAAGTGCTAGCTGCACTGGCGAATGGGCTCTTACTCTTCGGGGTCGCGGGGTATGTCTTGTTTGAGGCCATCCAGCGATTCGGTGATCCGCCGGCGGTTCCCGGCCTTCCACTCCTGCTCGTGGCCTTCGTCGGTTTGACGATTAACCTGATTAGTTTCCGGCTCCTGATGGCCGGATCGAAGGAGAGCATCAACCTCAAAGGCGCCTACCTGGAAGTATGGGGGGACTTGCTGGGCTCTGTCGGGGTCATCGTCGCCGCGGTAGTCCTCCTCACCACAGGATGGCCCTACGCTGACCCGATCGTTGGCGTCGGCATCGGATTGTTCATCCTGCCGCGCACCTGGAAGCTCACCCGCGAGGCGCTGCGGATCCTAATGGAAGTTGCTCCGAAGAATCTCGACCTCGCGGTGATTCACGACGCGCTCGTCGCGCTTCCCGGGGTCGAGGGGGTGCACGACCTGCATGTGTGGACCATCACATCGGGAATGGAAAGTGCGAGCGGGCATATCGTAGTGACGGAGGGCAGCGACTATCCTGACGTGCTCGATGCAGTGCTGCAGCTCCTGCACGATAGCTACGGCATAGTTCATGCCACGATCCAGTGCGAGCCGAAAAATTTTTCGGAAACCAGAGACCTTGTCTAGAGAGAGATAGCGTAGTGCGCTCAGATGATGAATCGTCGCTAATAGCCGACGAGTCAAAGCCAGTACGGACCGACTCCCGTCACGGCGTTGAAGCCGCTCTGGATCGCATGCCGTCCCGCGCGGACATCGCCGACCTCGCCGATGTCTTCGGGCTTCTCGGTGAGCCGACCCGGGTCCGGCTACTTATCGCGCTTTTGCCGGGGCGCATGCGGGTCCGTGACCTGGCTGCGGTGGTTGGTTTGAGCGAGTCAGCAACGTCACACGCCCTCCGACTGCTTCGAGCGCATCGCGTCGTGGACGTTCACCGGACCGGCCGCACCGCAGAGTATGACCTCTCGGACGCTCACGTGCGCACGCTGCTCGAGCTCGGACTGGATCACGTAGGTCATACGATGCTCCTTCATGTGGCGCGGGCTCCCGACTCGGCCGATTCGACGGAATCGGGACCGTCATGCAGCAGTCGATAACCGCGGTGCTGCGCTCCACAGCCGGTTCAGGTTGAACTCCAAGCGGCCGAGGTCGGATGGTGACGGTGGTGATATTTCTTCATCGATGCGCGGGCATGTCACGACAAGGCAAAGGCCCCACTCGAAAGCGCGAATCCCGCGCACCTTATCCCTCGAATTTCCTTTCGCATTCGCAGTGCTCGCTATTGCCGGATTCGCGTTAGCGCTCGTACCGAAAAATTTGAACGCCGCTCCTCGTCCCGACCGCGCGCAACTCTCGCAGTGCGGTCACGTTCCTGACAGACGTCGGAGGGAATTCCTAGGAACGATCCGCAATCCCGTCACGCGGGCGCCGGCCTCGGTGATGAATGGGTGATTCGACCGTCGAGCGGGTGGAGGGACTTCGCGGGGCGGCCACGTTGGTCGTCGTGATGTTTGCTGTCCGCCGGGCTGCCGCGCAGGTGTACGCGGAAGCCAACCATCCCTCCTGGTTTGATGAAGAGAATGCGCGAGGAAACGAACAAGCCGCCCGGGAGAACGCGCATGCTGAGCGCCACGGAGAGGATTTTCAAATCGTGCAAGGCTCTCTCGACGAAGCACCCGGAAAATCTCAAGTCCTTCGCGACGCGGCAGAAGAGACTCAGGAAGTGGCTCTGATCATAAGAACTCGGGCCGGACAACTGGCGGCCAAGATGGCTCTCGGCACAGCCGAAACAACACTCGAGATCTCTTTCGTCAGTGACGGCGACGAGGACCATCTGACCGACGCAAACCTCGTCGAGCAAGACAGAGCCTTGCTCAACCCCTCAACAATGGCGGTACAAACAGTCGACGCTCCGGGCGCTCAGGCGAAAGTTGCCGAGACAGAATTCACCCGCGTCGCCGCAGTGGCTCAGCGCGCGTTGAGGGAGGCAGCGGCGGCCGGAACGGCGCTGGACGATCAGCGCGCCACCGATCACGCCATCAGGCGCAGCTGGCAACGCTCCGCGACCCCGCATCACCGTCGAGCAGGGCTTCGCGCTCGGAGAACAGAAGCGCCAACAGGTTCTGGTGGTTTCGGGTCTTACGGAATGCGGCTCCACCCCGTCTGCAATTTCGGGCGCCTACACTCGGGTGATGACTTCGGGCCCAGTTGCGATACGCCGATCTTCGCTACCGCGGCCGGCATCGTGACCTACGCCGGACACCAACCGGAGGCCACGGGAATCAGGTCGCGATTCAGCATGGTAGCGGGATGACGACTACTTACTCCCATAGGTATGCCAGCGGCCTGCGCGTCCGTTCAGGCGCTCAGGTAGCGGCGGGGGAGTGGAAATTACCGCGACCCCGTCCCTTCGATCCCAGGGGGTGAGTTGATGGTGACTGAGCCATCACGGCCTAAATCCGCTTCCAACCCCGCCACAAGCCCGACGAAGGAAATCGTGATCAGGTCAAACGTGGAAACGTCAAACCCTTTGCCCGTGAGATGGGACACCGACTTCCCAGGACGGAAACTCGGTGTCGTTGGGCTCATTCTGTCGTGCCTGTTAGGCGTGGTTGGCTTGGTTGTGAGCACCATTGCTTTGGTAACGTCGCTCCGAGCCCAGCAACGCAACGTTCCTGCGATCGCAGGGATCGTGATCGGGATCGTGGGCACGGTGGTGTTCGCCGCCGGCGCATGGTACTTCTTCGAATTCTGGGAGGGCAACGTCGGCCCTTGCGCCGATCGTGAGGCCGGGGTCTACGAAGATGGCATCTACACGTATTCGTGTGAGTGAAGGTGTGGATCGCACCCGGGGACAACCACTCTCCGTATCAGTCGATTTGCCGGTGGAACGATGTCCGCTCATCTAGATGAGTGAGTCCTATTAGGCGTTGACCGCGTGGACGCTGTTAATCGGGGGCGGAGGGTGTCAAACCCTGTGTGTGAAAACCGACCTCAACACCCTCATGACCACACTTTACGTGCATCTTGACGATCGGATCGTGCCCGCCCTGGGCTTTTCGAAAGACGGACGGCCGGGCCGGAAACCAGCGCCCAGCGTCAGGAAGTCATCTTGGGCGTCGAACGCGTCCAACAGGGTGGTCACGCCCATTTCGCGGAGTTTGCGTTTGGTCTCGATATCGAGCCGGCTCATCGCGCACCGCCTCCGGCGTAGTAGTCGGCGCCGCGGACATATTCGCCGGATTCGGGCTCGGTGGACTCGAAACGTGGAATCCTGCGGGTGCTTGTCTTGTCCTGCCCGGTCTCCAGGATCGGCTGCAGGTGCGCATACCGGGACGAGCGAACACGACCATCGAGCGCGATCTGACACGCTTTTTCCACTCGCGCGCTGGAGTAGCGGCGGCTCAGCCGCAGCACTGCAAGGGCGGCGTCGAAGCCCTGCTCTTCCACCGGAACAGCCTCGAAGATCCTGTTCACCACGGTCACCATGCTCGGTCCGACCCGTTCCGCCCAAGCCCGAATCCTGACCGTGTCCCACTCCCGATACCTCTCGCCCTGGGGCTGGTCGGCATCGTTCGTGCGGTACTCGTTCACGACATGCTCGCCGAACAATAGGTGGCTGGTGAGCCGCTCGTGGTTGCGATAGACCTCCAGCAGCCGGGAGGTGACGCGCAGGTCCACGCCCTGTCCGATCTGCGCGTAGGGAGCGGAGTAGAAATTCTTCTCCCAGACCACATGCCCGTTCTTCTGCACCCGACGCCCGACGATCCACCGGCTGATCTCATACGGAGCCGACGGCAACGGCCGCAGCAGCGCCTTCTCCTCGGCTTGAAACACGCTCAGGCGGGAGCCGGCGCGTTTCTGGAACGGTTCCCGGTTGTAGGCATCCATCCGCTCCCGGATTGCGGCCCGCAGCTCGGGCAGCGTTCCGAAGCGGCGGTTTCGCAACCCGGCGATGACCCAGGTGGCAACATGGGAGACCGTGTTCTCCACGCTCGCTTTGTCTTTGGGTGCCCGCGGTCGGCCCGGCAGCACTACCGCCGAGTAGTGCGCGGCCATCTGGCGGTATGCGTCGTTCAACACGATCTCACCCTCGCGGGGGTGCTTGACCACTCCGGTCTTCAGGTTGTCGGGCACGATCCGGGGAACTGTTCCGCCGAACCACTGAAACATCGCGACGTTGGCCAGCAGCCAGGTGTCTTGCCGCATATCCAGAGCCGGCTCGACGAACGCATACCGGGAAAACGGCAGGCACGCGACGAACAAATACACCCGGGACGTCTCGACTGTCACCGGGTCGGTGAGCTGCATCGTCGGCCCCGACCAGTCGACCTCGACCGTCCGCCCGGCCTTGTGGCCCACCCGGGACGCCGCTCCCGTGACCAACGTATGCGCCGCGTAGGACTTGCAGAATCGGTCGTAACCCATCGCCGGCTGCCCCGTCACTGCGCACCCATCGACGTACTCGCCATGGAGCAGCTTCAGCGTCACCCCGACCTTGGCGAGCTCTTTGTGCGCCCCGTCCCAATCAGGCTGCACGAACACACTCTCGTGCTCGCCACGACCCGGGAACAGCAGCGCATACACCTCGGCCTCGCTGCGGCCGGCATGGCCGTCACTGCCAATGCCGGCCTTCTCGGCGGCATCGAACACCGCCAACACACTCTTGCGCGACATGCCCTGCGCGAGAGCGATCGCGCGCCCCGTCATGGCGTCGGCGCGGAGTTGAAGGACGAGCTTCGCGTTGATCCTTCGTACCATTGTTGATTACTCCTTATGCCGCGTGCCTATACACGCGGCGGAAGGAGCTAAGCAGATGGCCCCCAACAGCAATATTCAACGGCCCCCAGGCACGCTACCGGTCATGTCGACCAGTGGCCCCCGACGTCAATAACGGTGGCCCCCAGAAGCGCTAATACTCACGAGCTCGAAGCATTCATCACCGACGAGCTCGGCGCCCATCTGCTGCGCCCTGACCGGAAAGACGAGAAGAAACGCTTCGGCAAACTCGGCGGAATCCGGCAATGGGTCGAGTCAGTGTTCGACACGATGAAGGGCCAACACACCCTCGAAGACCACGGCGGTAGAACCATCCCTGGCGTCTACTCGCGTGTTGCCGGCCGTCTACTCGCCCTCGCCGCCGGAATCTGGCACAACTGGCTCATCGGAGCACCCAAAAAACGCTCCCTCATCGCCTACGACCATTAGGACTCACTCGTCTAGCTCTCGGTTGGCATCAGTTCCTCCCGAGTACGCAGCCAGTTTGGGCTCCCGATAGGCCAAGAGGCGGAGTGCGTTCCCCACCACGAGGAGCGTCGATCCCTCGTGGATGAGGACGGCCAATCCAATGCCAAAGACCCCGAAGACGGTCGCGGGGATCAGGATTGCCACAACCCCGAGGCTTGCCCACAGATTCTGGCGGATGATGCGACTGGACTGCCGACTCAGCGCCACAGCGAACGGAAGCCGACCGAGATCGTCACCCATGAGAGCAACATCGGCGGTCTCCATGGCCACGTCCGAGCCGGCGGCACCCATCGCGATCCCGACGGTGGCAGTCGCCATCGCCGGTGCGTCATTGACGCCGTCCCCGACCATGGCCACCTTGTGCTCCTCGTCGCGCATTTGCCGGATGGCCGCGACCTTGTCCTCGGGCAGGAGGTCTCCACGTGCCTGGTCGAGTCCGAGCTTCTTCGCAATCGCATCCGCAACAATCTGGTTGTCGCCGGAGAGCATGATTATGTTCCGGATGCCGGTCGCGCGAAGCCTGGTGATCACGTCCGCCGCCCCGGGGCGCGACGTGTCCATGATCCCGAGAACGCCCAGATACCGGGAACCATGACGCACGACCATCGTGGTTCGTCCCGATTCCTCAAGCCGTGTCGTGGCCTCCGCGACGTCTGCCGGGATCGGGGGCCCGGCGATCTCCCCGAAGAGTTGTCTCTTGCCAATGTGGACAATTTCGCCGTCGAGTATTCCGCTGACCCCTCGACCCGTGATGCTCGTGACCTCACGTGCAGTGAGCGCAGTCGATCCGTCCATCGTGGCGCGGCCCGCGCGCACGATGGCGGAAGCGAGCGGGTGATCGCTCTGCGACTCGATAGCCAGAGCTACGCGGAGCAATTCTGTGCCGTCCGAACCGCCGGCCGGCACGACATCAGTCAATTCCGGCTTTCCGACGGTCAGTGTGCCCGTCTTGTCGAACGCGATAGCGCGCAGGGTGCCGAGGTTTTCCAGCGGAGCGCCACCCTTGATCAGGAGTCCGCCGCGCGCCGCGCGGGCCAACCCGCTGAGCACGGCGCTCGGAGTCGAAATTGCCAGGGCGCAGGGGCTGGCGGCCACCAGCACTGCGAGGGCGCGATACAGCGTCGCGGAGAAGGGCTCGTCGATCACGAACCCGGCGAACAGGAGCATGACGACCAGAATCAGGACTGCGGGTACGAAGACCCGCTGAAACCGGTCCGTGAAGCGCTGTGTGGGCGATATCTGGGCCTGCGCTTCGCTCACCATCCGGACGACGCGGGCGAGCGTCGAATCCGTTGACAGTCGGGTCACCTCGATCTCCAAGACGCCGCCACCGTTCACCGTGCCAGCGAAGACGCGGCTCTCCGGAGCGATGTCCTGCTCTTTGCGGGAGGATGTCGGAGCAACGGGCATCTTCTCGACCGGAATGCTCTCACCCGTCACGGCCGACTGGTCCACGCTACTCAGACCGACGACGACGAAACCATCCGACGGGATGCGGGTGTTGGGTTTGATGACTACCGTGTCGCCAATTGCGAGATCTCCAACCGGAACCTCGTGCTCCGCACCGTTGCGCTTGACAGTGGCTGTCACCGGGGCGAGTTCTGCCAACGCCTGGATCGCCTGCCGTGCGCGGCCCATAGCGTAGCTCTCGAGCGCGTGTCCCAGGCTGAACAGCGCCAAGAGTAGGGCGCCCTCGGCCAACTCCCCGAGGAACGCCGCGCCGGCCGCCGCCAGCAGCATCAGGAAATCGATTTCAAACCGTTTCGCCATCACCGTCTGGATGGCTTCCCTGAGTGTGTAGAAACCGCCGAAGAAGTACGCGGCGATGTACAACGCCGTGGAGACGGCATCCGGCACGGCCGAGCTCAAGCCCAGAAGGAAGCCCACTGTGAGGGTGCCGGCGGACAGAAGCGCGAAGATCAGCTCAGTCCGCTCGCCGAAGATCCATCCGTGCTTATGGGCGCGGCCTTCGACCTGAGGTTCCGTGGCCCGCGCCGCACCGTCAGCAGTTCGTCCGCCCCGAGGAGAAGCGCCGAATTTGTCCAGCAGGTCGAGGATTGCCGCATCTGACGTCTCGCCCACCGCATACTCGACCCTGACCGAGCCGATCGGTGACACGTGGGCCTCGACCACTCCGGACATGGTGCGCAGCCGCTGTTCAAGGAGTTGCGCGCGCGCAACGCGGGACACGCCGTCGACTTCCACACTGATGTGCCCGAAGGTGCTGTCAACTCGCGCACCCAGAGAGTGCGCGAGATCGCGGATTCGGTCCAGACCTATGACATCCGGTTCGAAATGGATGCAGAGTTGCGCGGTCGCCGCGTCATGCGCACGATCGATGTGTGCGCTCCTCACGCCCTCGCGCGACTCAAGAGCGCCTATCAGGTTGCGTACACAGGCGTCACGTTCGTCCAACGCCTCCGGCAGCAGGGTTCGCAGGTCAAGTTGAATTTCGGTCGCCATTGCTGCCCTTTCGACAGGTTGTTCTCGCGATCGCACGGCGAGGGCAGGTCTCCACCGAAGCGGATGTGCGCATGTATGAACAGTCTTGCACATAATGGACATCTGCGCCGTTGGCGCAGTCGCCGCTGGTGCCGCGGGCCGAAGGAGGGGCACTCGCTTGCTTCGATAGGGTCCGGGCGGGTTGCCAGCCTGGAGGAATAGGTTACTTCGCGGGTGGGATTGCTCACCCTCACCTGGAAGGATTACCAACCAATGAAATGCCCTACCGATGACGCTCTCTTGGTTATGTCAGACCGCTCGGGGATCGAGATTGACTACTGTCCCCAATGTCGGGGAGTGTGGCTGGACCGCGGCGAACTCGATAAAATCATCGAGCGATCGATCGCCCCGGTGCAGCAAGCAGCGGCCCCGGCGCCGCAGACCGGCTACCCGACGAATGACGACTGGTCACGCGGTCGCAAAGGCGACGGACTCAGCCAATCCCACGGCGGTCACTCAGATGGGCGCAAGCGAAAAAAGGAGAGCTGGCTCAGCGAGCTCTTCGACTGATGTCGACGGCACCTGGTCGTGAGGGTGCCAGCGCGCGCGAGGTCGGGTCGGAGAACCCGACAGCCGGCAGACGCGCCCTTGGCTCCGTCTAGAAGGCACCACGCGACCTCCCCGGCTCCGACCGATGCGTCCCGGCGGGGGAGGGCGCTCCCGTCGCCGATTGCCAAGTTCGTGGCCCAGTTCACACAATCGAATCGTCCTACGCCGTCCCTTCTCGTCTGTGTCAAGAAATGGTCGACACCCGCGGACGATAGTGACCGTCGGTCGGGACAGGTCTCGCCCCGCACGGCGGCGTGTGATCATGCTCGAGTCGTCATTGTCCATCGAGTTGAACAGTCTCGCCGCGCGCTCATGTCGGCGCATCTCGCCGTGGGGGGTTCTCGTCGCGCTGACGCAGCTGCGCGAGGTACTCGTTATACGCGTCGAGGTCTGGATTCCCATAGCGCGCCACCCGGACGTCGGCCGCCGCTGCCTTCGAGGTGTCGTCGCGGAACCACCGATGAAGAATGTACAGCAGCATGAGGACGTTCGGCCCCTCACCGTAGGACCAGGCGAGCCCGCCCGCGATTGCCTGGTCGGCGAGGGGATCGATGCCCAGCGCCGCTGGAGGGTTTGCGAACGAGTCGAGCAGGAGAGTGGGGCTCATCATGAGGAACACCCCGAAGAACGCGTGGAGCGCGACCTCCGCGGTGACATCAATGGCCCTCGCCGGGTATGACATCCGGATCGGAAGCGGGTCGCTGCTGAGGATCGGGAGGGTGAAGAGCATTCCCGCGACGAGGAAGGCGACTTCCAGCCCAATATGGCCGAAGGGGAGTGCGAGGATCAGGTCAGCCAGGCCCGCGAGGTAGAGCCCGTAAAACAGGAGCAGGAACAGCGGGACGGTGAACGCGGGATGCAGCATCCACCGGCCAACCCGCCCCCGGAGACCATAGAGCGCGAGACGAAGCACGCCGCGCCCCCACCCCGAGTGCGGCGTCGCGCGAAACAGCAGCGTACCGGGTGAACCAAGAACCAGAAGTGGCGGTACGAGAATCATCAGGGTCAGCTGCTGGAACATGAATACCGAGAGCATGACGTATCCGTAGCCCTCGACCCCCAAGCCGGTGACCAGAACGATCACCAGGCATCCCAGTAGGAACGTGACTGTTCTTCCCGCCGACCATGGCCGACCGGTCGCCCAGAGCCGAATGGCACCCAGCAGGTACAAAATCGCCAGCACCACCCCGATGATGGGCAGGATTGGCAGCGGTTGCGCGTCGAGCGCCAAGAACTGCGCGACGCCCGGAGGTGAATCGGGAACGTTCGCCCAATCTTCGTTCATGGGCGCGGGAGTCCGATCATCCGGTGTTCGCCCTCAGTCCCGCGTAGGGGGTGACCTTCTGCCACGAGCACCCGCCTCCGCCGGAGGAGCTCCAGCGACGAGGTCAATTGTCGATTTCCGCTTCTATCGCCGTGCGAAGGTCGTCGAAGGAGGTCAGCGGCACCATCCGATCGTTGACGAAGAAGGTCGGTGTGGAACTGACGCCGAGCGCGATGCCATCGTTGAAGTCCGACTCCACCCGCTCCGTCGTCGCCGGATCCGTCACGGCGGCGTCGTACCCCGCCATGTTAAGACCGAGCTCCTCAGCGAACTGACGGAATAGCGGCGCCCGCGACTCCTGCGCCTCGCCCCACTCGGCTTGGCTCTCGAACATGCGACCGTACATCGCCTCGAGCTCACCCTGCTGACTGGCGGCCTCGACGGCGATCGCGGCATTCATCGAGTTGAAGTGACCGGGCAGCGGGAAATAACGAATGGCGAAGGTGATCTGCCCAGAGAACTCCTCGCGCAGATCTTCCATCACCGGGTAGGCCGCCCCGCAGGCCTCACACTCGAAGTCGAGGAACTCCACCACAGTCACCGCGCCGTCACCAGCATCATCCAGAACGTGGCTGTCGTCACGAATGGCGGAGGTCAGACCGGGCCCCTGATCGCGATCCGCTGTCGTCGGGGATTGCTGGGCTTGCATGATCGAGACGACGATGGACACGATCACGATGAGGACTATCGCGCCGGACAATACAATTGCGACTTTGGTGCTGTTCTTCATGTTCGGTCTCTCTCCAAGGCTCAAAGAATCATCAGGTAGAGCGCGCCCGGAAGTGGACGGAACGCGCAGGGAGGGACGGCAGGAGCACGATGGCAGGTCGTCGCCGCGAGCTCCAACACCGGCTCGCCTACGTTCGGCTGATGGACAAGGCGACCAAGCTTGGCCGCGCGGTGGTGAGCATGGTCAGGGTCGGGCCGACGAGGACCTCGCGCCGGGGTTTCGCGACGGAGACGAGCCGGCTGTAGAGGTCCGCCCGCCAGGCGCGGCCGAGCCGCATGGCCAGGCCCAGCGCGCAGGAGGCCACCAGCGCGATGCAACCCGTGGCCAGCCCCACCACGATCACCTCACCAGCAGGCTTCGACCATGCAGCGCCACCGGAAGCGAGCTGCTGATGATCCACGTTCAACTCCGCCGCAAGACCGTAGCTCGCCTCGCCCTGCGCGGTCTGGGCGTGCTGCGCAGCCAGCGCCCCCAGAGTGATCATCGTCAGCGCCAGAATGATGGTCATGAGCCGTATCATCGCAGCGGGCCAGCGCGGAGCCCCAAGGCGAAGGACAGCGCGAGGACTCACAGGCCGATATTACCTTGCCATCCTGCGTGCCGAGCGCGCGGCACCGTGGCGCGAACAGGCAGGGGTTGTTCTATCCCGCCTGGGGGGACGAAATACCCGGTAACGCTCGCTCCACGTAGTCATCTATAGACTTTGCGAGGAGGGCTCGATGATCGTGAATCGGAGGATGAACATGGGGACCACGCCTGAGCGACCTCCTGGTCACCGATCGCCGCTAGCTCTGGCCGTCGTCCTGCTCGCCACCGGCGCGATTGGCTGGCTCGCCGCGGTAGCGTTGCTCGTCGAGCGCGTGCGCGGCCTCGAGAACCCTGATGTAGCACTCAGCTGCGACATCAGCCCGTTCGTGTCCTGCGGCGCTCTCTTCGACCGGTGGCAGGCGTCTCTCCTCGGCTTCCCCAACCCGATTCTTGGTGTCGCCGGATTCGTGGCACCGGTGGCGGTCGCGGCCGGCATTCTTGCCGGCGCCCACTTCGGCTCCTGGTTCTGGCGGCTATTCACCCTCGGTGTTTTCGGTGCCTGGCTCTTCGTGACCTGGCTCTATATCCAGAGTGTCTTCGTCATCGGTGTGCTCTGCCCGTACTGCTTGATCGTCTGGGCGGTCACGATTCCGATGTGGTGGTATTTGCTTGGATGGGGGCTCAGATACGGCACCCTCTTCGGCTCCGGCACACGTCGGTTGGGCCAGAGCGCCTTCCCATTCGCATGGGTACTCGTGGTCGCAAACTACGCCGTGATAGTGCTCACCATCCTGGTACAGTTCCCCTTCCTCTTCGCTTGACGGTCAATCGCGGTCCCGGGTCCGCTGGGAGAGGATGGTGCCAAGGATGAAGAGCGCCACCCCGGCGGTGACGAAGGCATCGGCGAGGTTGAAGGTCGCGAACCATCCGGTGTGCAGGTAATCCACTACGCCGCGCCCGTCGAGCCGGTCGATGAAGTTTCCGGCGGCTCCGCCGAGCAGCAGCGCTGCGCCTGCGCGGGAGACCCCTGTCATGCTCGGAGCCGACGAGAGGGCGTACCAGGTTAGGCCCGCAATGATCAGGCCGGTGGCCGCGACGATGATCCAGGGCGCGAGGCCCGCGCCGAGGCTGAACGCAACGCCGGTGTTATAGAGCAATCGGAGATTGATCAACCCCAGGTCGATCGTCGCCCCGCTGGAGAGCAGGGCTTCGGCCAGCGCCTTGATCGCTAGGTCGGTCGCGGCCAGCGCAGCCACCCAGACGAGCAGCACAGCCCTGATTCTTCGTGCCGCACCGGCGGACGCGCCGGGGCGGGCGGCGGCTTCGGCGCTCACGCTGCCGATTCCAATGCCGGGGCGGGCCGCGCGGCTTGCAGCGTGGTTGTGCGGCTGAGCCGGCCCGCCCTGACGCCGTTGGCGATCACGACGATTTCGGCCAGTTCGTGGATCAGGACCACGGCGGCCAGGCTGAGAATGCCGAATAGCGCCAGGGGAATCAGCGCGGCGATCAGCAGCAGGGACAGGCCCACGTTCTGGAGCATGATGCTCCGGGTCCTCCGCGCGTGGTCGAGCACCTGGGGGAGGTGGTTCAGGTCTTCACCCATCAGGGCGATGTCCGCGGTCTCGATCGCCACGTCGGTCCCCATGGCGCCCATGGCGATACCGGCGTCGGCGGTCGCGAGGGCCGGGGCGTCGTTGACGCCGTCGCCGACCATGGCTGTGGGTTGGCGGGCTTTGAGCATGCGGACGATCTCTGCCTTGTCCTCCGGGCGGAGCTCGGCGTGGACTTCGGTGATGCCGGCGGCCTCTCCGAGGGCGGTGGCGGTGATCAGGTTGTCGCCGGTGAGCATGGCTGTGGTGTACCCGGATGCGCTCAGCCGGGCGATGACCTCGCGGGCCTCGGGGCGCAGCTCGTCACGGACCGCGATGGCGCCAATAACTTGCCCGTCGTCTTCGATGAGGACAGCTGTGGCGCCAGCCCGCTGCATCCGCTCGACGTCGGCGGCCAGGCGGCCGGCGTCGATCCAGCCCGGGCGGCCGAGGCGGACACGACGACCTTCAAGCCTGCCTTCCAGGCCAGAACCGGGGACGGTGTCCACGTCGGTGACGGATGCCCGGTCCGGGGTCGCGGCGAGGATGGCGCGGGCGAGCGGGTGCTCGCTGCGGGATTCCAGGCCGGCAGCGAGGGCGAGGACAGAGTCCCTGGTGGCGGATCCGGTGGCTGCGACGTCGATCACGGCGGGTTTGTTGCGGGTGAGGGTTCCGGTCTTGTCCAGCGCGATGGTGCGGATCTTGCCGAGGGTCTCCAAGGCACTCCCGCCCTTGATGAGCACGCCCATGCGGCTGGCCGCGCCGACGGAGGCGACGACCGTCACCGGGACGGAGATGGCCAGGGCGCACGGCGACGCGGCGACGAGGACGACGAGGGCGCGATTGAACCACAGCAGTGGTTCGCCGACGATGAAGCCGTAGACGATGATCAGGGCGGCAGCGATCAGGATGCCCGGAACGAGCTTGCTGGCGATCGAGTCGGCCAGGCGCTGGCCCGGGCCCTTCCGGGACTGCTCGGCCTCCACGATGTGGACGATCTTCGCTAGCGAGTTGTTCTCAGCAGTACTGGTGACCTCGACTTCGAGCGGCCCCGTGCCGTTGATAGACCCGGCAAAGACCTCGGTTCCCGGCCCGGCCTCGACTGGGACAGATTCTCCGGTGAGCGCGGAGGTATCCAGGGATGTGCGGCCGGTGATGATCCTGCCGTCGGTGGCCAGACGTTCCCCGGGCCGGATGACCATGCGGTCGCCGGGGGCGAGTTCCGACGGGGCGACGGTGACCTCGATGCCGTCGCGCAGGACGGTCGCCTCAGCCGGGACCAGATCCAGCAATGCACGCAGCCCCCGACGGGTCTTCTCTAGGGAATATTCCTCTAGTCCTTCGGAGATCGCGTAAAGGAAGGCCAGGGTTGCCGCTTCCTCGACCTGCCCGAGCGCCACCGCTCCGGCCGCGGCGATCGTCATCAGCGTGCCGACCCCGATCTTTCCCTTGACCAGTCGCCGCAGGGTGGATGGGACGAACGTCCAGGCGGCAACCAGCAGCGCAGCGATTTCCAGCGGAAGCGTCAGGACCTCAGGGCCGCCCACCAGTCCGGCGATCCACGCGGCGAGGAGCAGTGCACCGGAGACCGCAGCGGTCCGGATTTCGCTCACCTGCCAGAATCCGACGGTTTTCTCCGATTCTTCGGCATACTCGGTCGGGGCACTCTCGTCGCTGCAGCCGCAGGCATCACTCATCGTGAGTTCTCCTCTGTCAGCGAGGCGCCGGCACTGCCGGTGCCGTAGTTCGGGCACAGGCTGACCGCATTGCCGGTGGCGGCGAGCAGTATCTCGGCCTGCGCGAGCATGTTCATTAATTCAGGGCGGGACAGCGAATAGTAGACGCTGCGGCCCTGCACGCGACCTTCCACCAGCCCGCATTCACGCAGGCATGCAACGTGCGCCGATACCGTGGACTGGGCCAGGCCCAGCTCGCCGGTGAGGTCACTGACCCGCACCTCGCCGCCAGCCATCCGCTTCACGATGCTCAATCGGGTCGGGTCGCTGAGGGAATGGAAGAGCGTTGCCGCGGGATTGTGCCCACAGGCGTCGGCCGCAACCGCAAATTCAATCGTCATAATCCGATGATAGCGTTTAATGCTGATCCCGCGACCGTCGCTGTACCTTTGAACGGTGGCCGACCTCGTGCGCTGGATGGAACGCTGGCAAATTGCTCCCTACATCGCGGCGATTGTTCTCGGCGGCACAGTCGGCTGGCTTGCACCTGCCGTCGCTCCGACTCTGGCGGTGGGCATCAATCCGGTGCTCGGGCTGCTTCTGTTTGCGACGTTCCTCGGTGTGCCGTTAATTCAGGTCGGCCGGGCTCTGCTGCACATCCGTTTCCTGGGAACGGTACTCGTCGTCAACTTCATCCTTGTCCCGGTGATTGTGTTCGGTCTTTCACGATTCGTTGCAGGCGACCGGGCTTTGCTCCTCGGCGTCCTGCTCGTGCTGCTCACTCCGTGTGTTGACTATGTGATCGTGTTCACCGGGCTGGCCGGCGGGGCACGGGAACGACTCCTGGCAGCAACACCCTTGCTCATGCTGTTACAAATCGTTCTGCTTCCCGTCTACCTGCTGCTGTTCGCCGGTCCGGACACCGTCTCGGCAATCGAAATCACGCCCTTCCTCGAGGCATTCGTGCTACTCATCGTCATTCCCCTTCTGGCCGCGGCAACGGTTCAATGGATCGCCCGTCGGCACCGTCTTGGTCGCGCAACCGAAGCACTCATGCAATCGGTCATGGTCCCGCTGATGATGGCCACGCTTGCCGTGGTGATCGGCTCGCAAGTTGCCGCAGTGGGCTCGCGGATTGTCTCGCTGCTCCAAGTGGTCCCGCTTTACGTGGCGTTCCTGGTCATCATGGTCATCGTGGGGTTGGTTGCCGGTCGACTCGTTCGCCTGGATGTTCCAGGAATTCGCGCGCTCGTCTTCAGCGGGTCCACCCGGAACTCCCTCGTGGTTCTCCCACTGGCGCTCGCGCTGCCGGCCTCGCTCTCGTTAGCGGCACTGGCCGTGGTGACCCAGACGCTTGTCGAATTGGTCGGCATGGTGATATTCGTGCGCCTCGTACCCCGGCTCACGGGCCACAGCCGACCTGGGGCTGTGCCCCGCACCGGTGCCCCCAGCTCCTCAGGTTGCGACTAGGAGGCCCGTTGCAAACATGACCACCCCTCCAGCCGACACTTCTTAGGTCAGCACGGGGTGATCGTTCGGTATCAAGAGACGCAATTATGACGGGCTACCCTGAGGGTCAACGTCGCCGTCGACCAGCCACCGCATGGGTCGACCAGTGAGACATGCACTTTCCACCGTTGCCGTGCTGCCTTCGATGCTGCTCCTCGACGCCTTCACCTCGGATCCCTCGCCGACCAATGCTGCATCACGCGCGCTGACTGCGGGATCTGCAGCGAGTGATCCTCGAAGCTCCTCATGCGGATCGGGCGGAGCCGATCGAGTTCACCGGGACGGCCGACCAGGGCACCGGGGTACCCCGAGGATGTGCGGTTGCGTGAGCGTGTCGTCGGGATCTTCGAAGCCCAGCGGCGGGACTCTTTCGAGGTGGACAGCCTGATCGACGACATTCAGCGCGCCGAATGGGTCGCGGTCCACGAGTTGTCTCGTGAGCTAGAAGACAAGCACCTTGTCCGCTGCGAATGTCCAGTCGGCGAGAGCGTCCATCGTGGATCGGGTGGCGCCCTCGATGAGCATGGCCTCGGTGAGTCCGCGCGCATCGATGCAGGTTCCGCAGCAGCGGATCTCCCCACCCTGGCGAAGGATCGACGACAGCATCCGGTCGAGCATGTAATAGCCGTCCGGCGTCTTCTGCCCCGCCATGGCCGCGGTGACGCCGTCGCCCATCAGGAATACCTGTACGGTGACGCCGTCGCGTTTGGACAGGGACTTCGCCAGGCGAACCGCGTTGTAGGTGGTGTCCTGGCCGTAGGCGGCGCCGTTGATGATGAGGAGAATGTTCATCAGGCGGCCGTCTCGACCGACACCGGCAGGCTCGCCAGCCGCCATTCCAGCATCCCCTCGTGCAACCGGGTCGCCCGGAGGCCGCGCCCGCTCAGCATGGCGATGGCCTCGTAGGCGAGCACGCAGTAGGCGCCGCGGCAGTAGGCGACAATCTCGCGGTCGAGCGGTAGCTCGCCGAGCCGGTCGCCCAGCTCCTCGAGGGGGATGGAGATGGCGCCGGGGATGTGCGCGGCGTTGTATTCCTGCCGTGGCCGCACGTCCAGCACCGTCACCGTGCCGGAGGCGGCACGGGCGAGGAGATCGTCCCGCGTAACCTCCTCGCGCGCGTGGTCGTCGCCCGAGTCGAGTCCGAGGTAGGCGAGCCGCGCGGATTCGACATCGGACACGTGCGTCTGGGCGACCGAGCGAACCAGGCCGTAGAGCCGGGCGACGTCGTCCCCGGCCAGCCGGTAGTGGATGCGGGTGCCCTCGCGGCGGGTGGCGACCAGTCCGGCCTGTTTGAGGGTTTGCAAATGGGCGGATGCTGTGGTCAGGCCGAGCCCCGCGGCGTTCGCGAGCGAGTCCACTGTGCGTTCGCCCTGCGCGAGCAGGTCGAGCAACTCGAGGCGCTTGCCGCTGCCCAGCGCCTTTCCGACACGCGCGAACTGCTCGAACAGCGCCGACTTCTTCACTCGATCGCCCATGTGTGGTTCCTCCCGGTTTTCCTCAGACTACTATCATCTAATAATCCATGGTTCTATGGAATAACAATGCGAGGAGTATCCACATGGCCAAGCTGCATCTTGTTCCCGTCATCGATGAGGGTCTAGGCAACTCCACCTATCTGCTGGACATCGGACAGGGGAGGGCCCTGGTGGTGGACCCGGAGCGGGACCTGCGCCAGGTGCGTGCGGAGGCACGTCGTCTCGGTCTGTCCATCGCGTATGCCGCAGAGACCCACCTGCACGCGGACTTCATCTCCGGCGTGCGCGAACTGCACGACACCGAGGGGGCCGTTGTGCTGGCACCGGAGGTAGGGACGCGCGGATTCGCGCACACCGCCCTGACCGACGGTGACATCGTGCAGCTGGGCGATTTCACGCTGCAGGCGCTGGGGACGCCCGGCCACTCGCCCGAGCATCTCTCCTACCTCCTCCTTGACGACGGGAGCATCTCCGGCGTATTCACCGGCGGCTCGCTCATGGTGGGTACCGCCGGCCGCACCGACCTGGTGAGCCCGGAACTGACCGTTCCGCTGGCCCGCGCCCAGTACCACTCGCTCCAACGGCTCATGGAGCTCGCGGACGACACCCCGGTCTGGCCCACCCACGGCGCCGGGTCGTTCTGCTCTGCCGCGGCCGGCGGCGAGCGCACGACCACGATCGGCCGCGAACGTGCCACCAACCCGCTGCTCCAGACCACCGGCGAGGACGCCTTCGTCGACGCGCTGCTCGGGTCGCTCGGCACCTTCCCCGACTACTTCCTGCGCCTCGGTGAGGTCAACCGCGACGGCCCGGTCGTGCTCGGAACCACGCCGTCGCTTGCTGCGCTGTCCGCCGACCGGGTGAAGGAACTCCAGGAGCAGGGCGCCCAGATCGTGGATGCCCGGCAGCCCGCCGACTTCGCCGCCGGACACATATCCGGATCCCTTTCTATCGCGCTGCGCCCGGTGTTCGCGACCTGGCTCGGCTGGCTGGCCGACCCCGAACGACCGGTCGTCATCGTGCGCGCGCCCGATCAGAACCCCGACGACATCGTCTGGGCCGCCGCGAAGGTGGGCTTCGACACCCTCGCCGGTGAGCTCGATGGCGGGTTCCCGACTTGGGAGAACGCCGAAGCGGCGACCAAGGGGGCCCTGATCGGTGCGGAGGACATGGTCTCCGGCCCCGCAGCATCCGCCGCCGTCATCGACATCCGTCAGGCCTCCGAGTTCGCGGCCGGCCACGTGGCCGACGCCCGGAACATCGAGCTTGGCGCGCTAGCCGAACATGTCACTGACCTGCCGGCTGGCCCGCTTGTCGTGATGTGCGGGCACGGCGAACGCGCGATGAGCGCGGCCAGCATCCTCGAGCTCGCCGGACGGACCGACGTCGCCGTGCTCGACGGAGGCGGCGCCGACTGGGCTCGCGAAGCGGGCCTTTCGCTGGAAACCGGCCAATGAGCCGCCCACCTAAGACGTCGGGGGAGCGGGGGAGTTCCGACCTCGGCATCATCCTCGGCCTGAGGCAGAATCTGCCGCAGTTCATGCTGCTCGTCGCGGTCAACGCCCTGGTCGGCGGCACCCTCGGCCAGGAACGTACCGTTCTGCCGCTGCTCGCGGACGAGGTCTTCGAGCTCGACAAGTACACAGGCGCGCTGACCTTCATCCTCGCCTTCGGCCTCGCCAAGGCGGGCACCAACTATTTCGCCGGCACGCTGTCGGACCGGTACGGCCGCAAGCCCGTGCTGGTCGCCGGCTGGCTGATCGCGATTCCCGTTCCGATCCTGCTCATCGTTGGCCCGACCTGGAGCTGGATCGTTCTCGCCAACGTGATTCTCGGCATCAGCCAAGGGCTGACCTGGTCGACCACCGTGGTCATGAAAATGGATCTCGTCGGTCCGAAGCAACGCGGCCTCGCCATGGGGTTCAACGAATCGGCCGGCTACCTCGGCGTCGCCGCCACGGCCCTGGCCACCGGATACATCGCCGCCGAGTACGGCCTGCGCCCCGGCCCCTTCCTGCTCGGCGCGGCCTTCATCGCCGTGGGCCTCGGCCTGTCGGTGTTCTTCGTGCGGGAAACACACCACCACGCGAGGGTTGAGGCGGCCGGTCATGTCTCCGCCCACGCTCACGCCGGCTCGCTCAGCAACCGCGAGGTGTTCACCCTCACGAGCTTCCGCGACCGATCGCTGTCGTCGATCAGCCAGGCCGGCATGGTCAACAATCTCAACGACGGCCTGGCCTGGGGGCTCTTCCCGATCCTGTTCGCCACCGCCGGGCTCGGCATCGAACGCGTCGGCATTCTGGCCGCCGTGTATCCAGCGGTCTGGGGAGCGGGCCAGCTGGTCACGGGCGCACTCTCCGACCGGATCGGTCGCAAGTGGCTGATCGTCGGCGGGATGATCGTGCAGGCGATCGCCCTCGGGATGTTCGCCACAGGCGACAGCTTCGGCATCTGGCTCGCCGCCGCCGCCCTGCTCGGCGCCGGCACCGCCATGGTCTACCCGACCCTGCTCGCCGCTATCGGCGACGTCGCACACCCGGAATGGCGCGCCCGCTCGGTGGGCGCCTACCGCCTCTGGCGTGACGGCGGCTTCGCCGTGGGCGCACTGCTCTCCGGGATCATCGCGGACGCTTTCGGCATTCCCACCGCCGTCGCCGTCGTCGCGGCCCTCACCGCGGCATCCGGCATCATCGTTGCCGTGCGGATGCGGGGAGACGACCACCGCTGAACAGCCAACCCCCGATATCCGCTACGACGGGCTGACTGCCCGAACCGCCTTGCCGAGGCTGCCTTCACACTTGATGCGCACACGTTCCCGCCGCTATTCAACGCTTATGCATCGAGATCGATCTAGGCCAGTTGAGGTGTTCGAGTAAAATCGGAGCACATTCGGCAAGGAACTCCCGGTCAGGGCGAGGTCAGTCGAGGTTGGTCTAACTGTTGCGGCGAGTCCGGGAAGGCCTGTCGCAATCCGTCGGTCACGGGGTTCAAGTCTCGTTCGCCTACCGATGTTTCCGAGCAGTTCGTACCTCTGCGCGCTGAGGTTCCAGGTCGTGTCCGGTCCAAAACCGTCCATCGTGTCGCCTGAGCTTCTGTCGGTGCGGTCGGGCAATATGGGGGTATGTCACCTTGAACCCCGCCCGGACTTGACCCGGTCGAGCACGCCGCGCTTGTACCGGGAATTCCTACGTGGGTCGATGCTCCAATTCGTGGCTGGGCGATTGAGAGAATCGCTAATTCAGGTAGTGGCCTAATCGACGCTGGCTTCTCGACCGCTTGGGATGTGTCCATGCGTAATAGTCCTCCCCACACAGAGAAGTACGCATTGACCAGAGGAGGTGCGTTCTGGAATGCGCTCGAGAGCAGTGAGAAGCTTGCCCTCCTCGACTTTCTTTTATTTCTTGGTCGGGATAAGTACAACGCAGCGGACGAGCGGAATGCGCTTGAGATGTATCTTCGCGCAGGCGGATCCGAATGGCGGGTTGGTTCTCGCGCAGGCGATCCGGGCCTAGAAAAGCGGGTGCCTCAGGGCGTGGCAGACGCAGCTGAGGCAATCATCGCCACGTCCGCGACGGCGGGTGCTTTGCTCTCTGAGGCGTGGCGCGCAGCGTACGGGCGCAATCCAGACCCCGAGGAGGCGTACGAAAAGGCGACTAAGGCGGTCGAGGAAGCCGGTGAATATTGGCTGCTGTGGACACCACCTAGGGTGCGCGTGAGCACCACTGTTCAGGCCCGTGATTGGCACTGTTCAGCACCACTGTCGGGGTGGTTGAGCACCACCTGAAAAGCTCCTTCCACCATGTGATGGCCACGTGGTGGAAGGAGTACCGGTAATGGTACGGAAGATCAAAGCGAAGCTGGTGTTGCAGCTGCGCAATCAGGGCTTGTCCCGGCGAGCGATCGAGTCGGCTCAGGGGATATCCCGGCACAGCATTCAGGCGGTCCTCGATGCGGCGGAGCTGGCAGGTGGTCAGTGAGTACCGATCAGAGAACTCACAAAGGACACCACACGAAGGCTGCCCTGCTGAACCTGCTGGGAGAACTCAAACTCCCCGGTGTCACCCACCGCATCCGCGTGGCGACCGAGCGCCTCTCGTCCTCCGCTCCGGCCGGAGGCGCCGCGGCACAGAGCACTAGGCATAGATTCCCCAAAATAGTGGTACGCTATCAGGCACTACCAACAGGAGGCGATCATGTCAGCGATCACCGCGACCGAAGCACGCAAGAGCCTGTTCGGGCTTATCCAGCAGGTCAACGACGACCACACTGCTGTTGAGGTTGTTTCCCGACACGGAAACGTGGTCATCCTGTCGAAGGACGACTACGACGCAATGACCGAGACGGCCCACCTGCTGCGAAACCCGGCGAACGCCGAACGGTTGCTCACGGCGATCGAGCGTGCCCGACGCGGCGAGTTCGAACAGCACGGCCTATTGGACGCGTGACGCGCGCTTGACACGCACGATCACCTTCGACCCGAACGGGTGGGAGGACTATGTCTACTGGCAGACCCAGGACCGTAAGACCCTCAAGCGCATCAACCAGCTGATCACCGATACGCTGCGCGATCCGTTCGCCGGCATCGGCAAGCCTGAGCCTCTCAGACACATTCTCTCTGGCGCGTGGTCCCGCCGCATCGATGATGCGAACCGCTTGGTCTACTTCGTGACGGACGACCACATTGTCATTCTGCAAGCGCGCGAGCACTACTGACCGCCCCTGCTCACCCTCTGCCGGCGACACGCTCACAGCCCCTCTTGCAACTCAGTTGGCACGCGAGCAGACCAGATGACCGACTGATGGATCGCAGAGAAGCAGGCATCACAATGACCAACAACACCTTCGTGTGCGGCGATGACCGGCTGCGCACGACGCTTGCGCGACCGGGCGTTGCCCAGGCGGTGGCCGAGATAGAGAAGGAGGCCGCGGAGCTCGACCGCACGCACGCGATGAGCCTCGCAATGATCCGCGAGGCCGCGAAACTCACGCAGACGGATATCGCCCGCGCACTGGAGATCACGCAGGGAGCCGTCTCGCAGGTCGAGAACCGCGGCGACTTGCTCCTGTCCACGCTCAGGAGCTACCTCGTTGCCGTGGGAGCCACCGATCCGCGGATCGTCGTCTCGGTCAACGGGCACGACGTCGTGGTCGACCTGGCAGCAATCGCCGGGAGAACTTGACCTCGACGTGTACCTAAGTTGCGGGGGAGTGAAGCCCGCGCACGCTGCGACTTGATGCGCACACGTTTATTCAACGCTTATGTGTCGAGATCGCTCTGGGTGAGTCGAGGTGTGCGAGTAAAATGGGAACACATTCGGCAAGGAATCCCCGGTCAGGGCGAGGTCATCCGAGGTTGGTCTAACTGTTGTTGCGGGTCCTGGAAGGCCCCGCCATAATCCGTCGGTCGCGAGTTCAAGTCTCGTCCGCCCTACCAAGAATCTGCTTCTGATCAAGCTTTCCTGGTTGAGAAAATGCTGCGCGACTTGCCCACCAGCAGTCGGTCTTAGCAAGTCTCTCTATTCCGCTCTGAAGTGCGCTACTGGGATTTTCGTCCCACTGCGAGGGCGGGACTCGATGGGCCCTGCGTTTACTTAACGCTTGTTGTTTGGTTTGAGCCGCTGGGACCCTCCGGTGGGACGGCGCCTGAGCGATCTCGCTTCGTTGCGGCACGGAATCCGCCAGTGTGAGCTTGAGGGCGCTCAAGGTCTCACTGGAGCAAACGATGTTCGTTGGCGGCTTGGGATTGCGGGTGCTTCCAGCCCGAAGGCAATTCTTCCGGTCGCGTCAGCTGCTGCCGATGCTGTCCTGACGCGCCACGGTTCGTCCGGTGCAGGTGTGGCTTGGGGAGTCGATGATTTTCGTCCCGCTGTCGCGGCAAGCGTCGATCGGGCATAACGCCCGTCCAACGATTATTGTCGCCTGCCGCCACATCGGAGCCCGCGGGCGCGGAAGGTGCCGGAGCGGTCTCGATCTACTTGGCCTGAGCTCGGGCTCCTTCGGGTCGTGGCGACCGAGCAGGAACGAGTTCTGGCTGCCCGACCATCACCGAGCATTCAATCGACGAGGGCAAGTTCTGCCTCTGCGCGATCAAGGACGTCCTCCCGAACATGCCGGCTACTCGATCGACTCCAAAATAGGGGCTTCCCTCGGCGTTCCAGCGGCCCGGAGCGCGATCAGCCAACGCGATATCGCGGGCGCGTTGATACACTCCGGCCGCGAGTCTCAAGTTCGCTTCAAAGCCTTCGTCCGGGACTTGGAGGACAACAGGATCACCGGGTCGATGGGACACCTCGGCGCCTGCGGCGACAACGCCGCGATGGAGTTTTCTTCGCACTCCAATCATGCCTTGCCGCCCTCCAATCACGGTTGCGAGGTCAGCGATGCCCGTGAGGATCAGCTGCTCCTGACCAGTGACGGCATCGCTGAGGTCGCCCGCCAAAGCGTTCGGCCGATGCGAGAGTCAGGCAACTGCGGTGGATGTTGCCCGCCCCGCCCGGTCGACCAGTCGTTCACCCGATGCACACCGCCGGTTCATCGAGATTCGGCCGTGCATCCTCCAACATTGTTCGAACGGCATCGTCGCGGTGTGGCGGACGTGGGGTGATGCGTTCGAAGCGTCGCTGCGATCACACCACCTTCTCCCTCTCGAAAGTCGCTGCGATGAACCGTTCCATTCGAGTCCTCTCCCTCTACGAGGGGTTCTTTGCTGGCGGAGCCCGCATCCTGCATACCGATGTCATCGCCGGACTCCACGTCGGGGGAGACCAACAGCACAGCGTCCTGTCGATCGCATCCGCAGTCCGCAGGGAGTCGTCTATCCAGCACCTGCGCCGAGACCCGCGCTTTGTCCGGTTAGCCGGCGCAGGTATCGAGGTGACGACGCTGGGACGACTTGGCGGGGCGGAGGCTCCTGCGCCATCCTCGTTCACCGATCGTCAGCTGCGCATCGCCGCGAACGTGATCAATCAAGCGGACGTGATCCTGTCTCTGAAGGAGCAGCCGCTCGGGCTGCTCCTTGCCTTACACGAGCGCGGGATGATGCCAGACATCCCGGTGGCAGCATGCCTGCATCGATCCGACCCGGAGCACTCGGGAGAGGCCCTCTCGTGGCTCCGCGAAGCAGCCTCGACCGGTCTTGTAACGGCGCAAATCTCGTGCGCCCAATCGACCAGTGACGCGTACCAGCCGTTTCTCCCGCCCATTGCGGGGCGATTCGTTATCGGCAACGGAATAGACACCGATCGCTTCCAGCCCGGTACAGAGGTTGAGCAGGCGGCGACGCGGCAAGCGCTCGGCATTCCGGCGGCAGTGCCCGTCGTCGTTTTTGCTGCCAGGTTCGACGTCATGAAAGACCCCGGGCTGTTCCTGCGTTCCGTGGCCCTGCATTCCCGGGATCGCCCGGAGACGCATTATCTTGTGTGCGGCGCTGGAATGACGCTGGAGAATGAGGCATTCCGTGCTTTGGCGAAGGAGTCGGCCATCAGCAGCTCAACAAATCTGCATGCTCTCGGCATCCGCGATGACATGCCCGCGGTCTACCAGATTGCCGACATCGTCGCGCTTACAAGTGCTTTCGGCGAAGCGTCACCGCTGTGCCTGCTCGAAGGCGCCGCGTCAGGCGCGACACCGGTCACCACGGATGTCGGCGACGCTGCGCTGACGGTGGAGGACATTGGTCGTGTCACGACGCACGATCTCGCCGATATCGTCGCGACCTGGGACGAGGTACTCGATCGGCGACCGGAGCTACGCAGCCACGCTCTCGCTGCCCGCGCGCGGTTCGGACGTGAACGCATGATTGCAGAGTACGACGCCGTGGTGCGCGGCCTCCTCGGCAGTGTTAGGGCTGTCGCCTGACAGAAAACCACCAAGCGCTCTTACCGATGATCTCGCGGCATCGGGACATCAGTATCGCTGGTTGCCCCGACGCAGCGAGTGCCGGTGCAGCGACATTATTTGGTTCGCAATTGCGACTCGAACCTCTGCACTTCGCGTGTGACTACTCAACCCCAGGTTGAACAAGTCGTCCGGCACGTGACCGAAAGCCTGCTGAAGAAGTTCCCGACCCAGGATCGCGCCGATATTGAAGGACAGGTTCGCGCGGAAGTTGCCCACCTTAAGGACCGCCCCATCAAGGACTATGTCGGGGTCCTCGCGGAACGAGCGGTGAAACAGCGCATAAATTCGCCGTGACCGTTCGATGCCCAGTTGTTCGCGCAGTCCGGGTCTGTTAGCGGTCATACCGCGCGAGCCGACAGCGGCCCCGCTGACAATAGTCTTCACGGGGTTTCCGGGGTTATTCCTTCACTCAGGTGTGCTTCACGATTTCCACTTGCCCGTGTGCGGCGGGGACGCCTGCGATGACGATGTCACGAACGTGGCAGACGAGCTCGAATGGACCGTGCGCACCATCGCGTCAGGCGGCTATCCTGAGTGATTGGATCCCTGGCCGGAGCGCTGGATCGAATACCGGCTCGATGGGCCTGGTGTCGGTATGCGATCCGGGCGCAGCCGCACCAATGACCTGCCAGACGAGCGTGTGAAGTTCGCGCGAACCGCGCTTGCGATTGCCGGACAGTGGTCGCCCTGGCCGTTACTTCCCCAGGGCGAGGCCGGCGCGGTCGACTAATCGCCGGAACGCGCCCTCCGGTGAGCGCTTGTCTCGCTTGCGGCGGGCGCCCTCTAGGCTCTAATTGCTGTGGGCACGGGCCCTGCTACTGCGGCACCAACAACAATCATGTAGGCATGGGCAGATGCGAAGAATCAGACTGGGTTGATCATGGCCTTGAACGCTCTCCAGCCGTGTCCAACGTAGAAGCAGTCTGGAGGGGAGCCCCTTGCGGCACGAGCACCTTGACCCCGCATTGTTCATTGCCGAACTGAGAGCGCAACTGCGAGATCGGGATATCTCCTACGATCACGGGGCTTCGGTGTTGTTGATCGGCACCGGTCTTTCGCCCGAGAATTACCCGCTTGTGATCTATAGGGAAGGTGCCGGCGGCCCCCTCGTGGGCATGTGTATCGACATCAACGGTTTCGCATCGCTATTCAAGCCGGACCCCAACGAGCGTGAGCGGGCGCGATTTGTATGGGACGAAATGGCAGATCCTTCCGGGCCGGGACCGTTGAGGGATGCCAGCTTGGACACGGTCGTGCTTGGTGCTGATGCCGGTGTGGGTTGGCGGCTACTCACCGCCTGATTCCCCCTGCGCTCACTTCACGTCGAGACCGTCCCCGCGCCGAGCGTTCCCGTCGGAGGAGTACCGTGGCGAGCAGGTCAGCCCGATCGAGTACGGCGATTGCGGGAACGGAAAGCCTCCGTTTCAAGATGCACATTCCCGGGAGCAATCTCCCCCTCACGGCGGGCGGGAGCGGCTGGGGCAGATGTCGGATGCCGTCGGCCCGTCATTCAGGGCTGACGTGGCCGCGTCGCCCTAGCGTGCTTCGTTGCCCGAGGCGATCCGCGCAGCTATCTCGACAACGCCGTCGAGGCGCCCGGAGGCGACATCCATGATGAACTCGTATGCCTCATCGTTGGACCAGCTGAGCCGTCGTCCGTTCATGCCGAGGAACGCGATCAGAGCAGCGAGACTCAGTCGCTTGTTCCCGTCGATCAGGCCGTGGTTGCGGGCCAGGGAGTGGGTCAGCGCGGCGGCCTTCTCGTTGAGAGATTCGTAGGCGTCTTTTCCGAACGCGCTCGCTCGTGGTCGGGCGAGTGCTGATTCGAGCAACCCCTGGTCGCGGATCGGCATGTCTGCCCCGAGCGTTCGTTGCCCGATGTAGAGGAGGTCGGCGTAGGTGAGGTAGATCACTTTCCGAGGCGGTCTAGCGCCTCGGCGTAGCGGGGGAGCTCCTCGTCGAGGACGCTGCTCAAGAGGTCCTGGCGACTGTGGTTCTCGACGTATTCACGCACCGCTTGCTTGACGACCTCTTGCATGGAACGGGACTCGTATTCGGCACGTCGACGCAGGGCACCAATCTCGTCATCCGTAAGACGAAGGGTCATGGGCATGCAGAAATGGTATCACCGGTGACACCGCCACTCCAGTGGTCGCATCCGCGGTTGCCCCGCAAAGCGCGTCGAACCCCGCGACTTGATGCGCACACGTTTATTCAACGTGTATGCGTCGAGACTGATCTAGGCGAGTCGAGGTGTTCGAGTAAAATGGGAGCACATTCGGCATGGAATCCCCGGTCAGGGCGAGGTCAGTCGAGGTTGGTCTAACTGTTGCTGCGGGTTCTGGAAGGCCCCGTCGCAACCCGTCGGTCACGGGTTCAAGTCCCGCCCGCCCTTCTGAAGGGACTGTCTGATCAGCGTTTCTTGTTCCATCAAAAGGACAAGACTCGATGCGTTTAATGTCTAGACAGCATTTATTGCCAAGCAACGGCCGGCTCCACGCCCCTCCATGCGGGGTGCTCGACCCAGTTCGATTCACTTGGGTCGGCCTCGGACACCTACGAGTTATGGATACTCAACGCCTCTCCGGGCTCGGTCTCGAGTCCGTGCCGACAACGAGCGAGCTCGCCGACTACCTCGGCGCGCACGCGCAGGCGATCTACGACCCGCACACCGACGGTCGAGGCCCGTCTGGCATTCGAGTCGGGCGGGAGATTCGCTACCGCGTCTCCGACGTTCGTCACTGGCTGGACGATCTCCACGAGCCGCAACCCAGCGCGGCGATTCATGGACGACAGATCTGATGGCCGGTCGTCCACGACTACCAGTCAGTACTTTCGGCACGATTGAGACGGTGAAGGTCGCCCCGGGCGGTACCGCGCGTTCACCCCTTCCGCGACTGGGATGGCGAGACGCGACAGGTCAGCGCCACCGGCGCAAGCCAGAACGAGGCCGCGCTCGTCGAGGACGACTGGGCGCATGATTTCGGTATCGATACCGACCCGCGATCGGTCGCGGCGCGCGACGATGCTGGGCATGTCGTTCACGTTCGATCGCTCACCAAGAGCGTTTCGCCGTCAATTCGCATGCCGCCATCATCGTGCGTGGCCCCGCCAGAGAACGCATCCTTGCCGACCGCGGTGCCGAGTCGACGTACGTCAGCGGACGCCTCCAAGCCGCAGCACTCGACGTCGTCACCGAACCCGGATGGCAGACCCACCTCCGCAACCTCGGCCCCCAGAATGTTCCGGCGGGCGGCCTCAATCCCTGGGCTCGTCTACCCCGCGCAACCAACATCGACCGTCTGACTTCAGACTGCGAAGCCGCCGGAGTCATGATCGCCGCAGGCTCCAACTGGTTCCCGGCCCAACCCACCGGCTCCTTCGTCAGACTCAACTACTCCGGCCCCAACCCCGGCGCATTCGCCGACGGGGCACCCATCATCGGACAATCGCTGGCCGCAAATCACTGACCACGGCCGAGGAGCGCGGCCAAGCCTGCCTTGGCCGCACTATGCGGAGTTGCCACCCAGCGGGACGGCACCATCAGCAGCTCTGTAGCGCGACACCGGCGGTGCGCTGTCGGTGCCAGCCTGGATGACACCGAAGACGTCGAAGAAGCTCGCCTTTTCGACGGCTGCTGCGGCCATCGCGATAGCGGCAAGGCCCACAACGGTTCCCGATCCCGCACGTGGCTACTCAGGAGGTCACCTCAGCTCCATGTATCCGGCTCGCTGGCAGGCGTCGACCATCCTCCTGATGTCGTCGTAGCTCTGGGGTCCGACCGGGACGAGGCGAGTGATCATGCCGCGTGCGAGTGCTTGTACGATCTCGGGGTCCCGGTGCATGGAGACGAGGGCGTCTTGGATCCGCGAGCGCAGGACCGAGTCGATCCGTCGGCTGACGGCGACCGGTTGGATGGTCGACGGACCGAGGGCTTCGAGAACGCGAAGCCGTGCCGCCAACTCGGGGTGGTGGCCCAGCTCGACCCAAAGCACCTGCGAGTCGATCGCCGATGCGTCGACTTCACCCTCGGCGACGAGCCGGATCGCGGCCTCGTGGAAGCCAGCCTCGACGATTTCGCCGAAGAAGCCAGCCGTCAGACCTCTCTCGACCATCGTGTACCGCGTGATCCCGTAGCCGGACTGCGACAGCCGCTCGTTGTACGCCCAGGAATGGCCCCGAAGGTCGGCGAACGACCGAAACGGGCTGTCTCTTCGGACGATCACGTCCGAGTAGTAGATCGGCTGGCCATGGTATCGGCGACCGGCGAGCACGGGCGCTGCCACGGGAACTGCCGGGTCGATGCCCTGACGCTCGAACATGACATAGGGCAAGCTGCACACGAAGCAGACGTCGTTGACGTCCGCGCGGCAGGATTCGTAATCCGTCTCGACGACGAGTTCGGTGGTACACCGCAGAACGGTGCCGACCCGATTCGCGATAGCCCGGTAGACGTCCAGCATGTCCGGGGCCAGGAGCGTGCCGAAGCGCAGGTCAACCATCAGTTCTCGCCGGTCATCTGGAATAACTTGATGCGCACACGCTTATTCAACGCTTATGAGTCGAGATCGGTCTAGGCGGGTCGAGGTATTCGCGTGAGATGAGAGCACATTCGGCAAGGATTCTCCGGTCAGGGCGAGGCAAGTCGAGGTTGGTCTAATTGCTGCCGCGGGTTCCGGAAGGCCCCGTCGCAATCCGTCGATCACGGGTTCAAGTCCTGTCCGCCATATAAGAAAGTTGGGCCTGATCTGGGGTTCCTGTTTCCAATAATGCGACGAGACTTGAACCGATTAGCGACTGGATTCGTGTTCGAGGCTCTGCGGGCCAGTCGGAAACTTGCTTTGACCGGGGAGTCTTGCTCCCGCGGTGAGCGCGGGACTTGATGGACCCCACGCTTATTCGACGTCCCCGCACGAATCGCCGCAACGGGTATCGGCACCGCGAGTTCGACACTCGCGCCGGGACGCTCGACGTGGCGATCCCAAAGCTGCGGGAGGGAACCTAGTTCCCCGAGTGGCTGCTGGAGCGCCGGATGAACGATTTCGTCCAGTCCCTCGGGATCACGGGCCTGTCGAAGTCGCAGGTCTCCGAGATGGCCAAAGACCTCGACGAGCAGGTCGAGCAGTTCCGCAGCCGCCCACTGGACCAGGGCCCCTACACGTTCGTCGCCGCGGACGCTCTCACCATGAAGGTCAGGGAGGGAGGACGGGTGATCAAGGTCGCCGTGCTCCTGGCGACCGGGGTCAACGCCGAGGGCTACCGCGAGATCCTGGGGCTGCAGGTCACCTCCACCGAGGACGGCGTGGGCTGGCTGGCGTTCTTCCGCGATCTCGTCGCGCGAGGCCTCACCGGAGTGAAGCTTCTCACCTCCGACGCCCACGCGAGCCTGGTCGCCGCGGCCGGCGCGACTCTCCCCGGCGCCGGCTGGCAACGCTGCCGAACCCACTACGCAACGAACCCGATGGCCACCACCCCGAAGAGCTCCTGGCCGTGGGTCAAGACACTGCTGCAGACCGTGTTCGACCAGCCCGACACAGACGCCGTCCACGCCCTCACCGCATAACAAAAAACCGAAGGATCACGCCGGACTCAGACACACCACACAAAAGGACTTGACCGCCGATGCAACTCGGCGCCCGGAACAACTGCATCGCGAAGGGTGGGGCCTTCGCAAGAGCGAGTTTAGAATCCTTGATCGCACTGCGCAGGAAGAAGGCCGGTAGCGGTCGCCACTCAGACCATCGGAGGCACCGGGCGGTCAGGATAGAGCTCGCCCATCGCGTGCTCGTACCTTCGCTTCATCAGCAACAGGTAGAGCACCCGAACCGGTGCCGGAACGTTCGTCCGGAACCACTCGTCCCGTTCGGCCTCAGGAAAACTGGCGAGCAGCAGGCCGAGCTGTAACGACATCACGTCTCGTGGCAGCTTCTTGCGGTGCGCAATCAGCGTGGCTCGCGTGTGCTTCTCCAGCTCGTCCCACTCCTGCTGTGAAAGTATCGCCCCTGCGACCGGGAGTATGTCGTCCTCCTCTTTGCCGAGATGCGTGACGCGGCTGGCGTACAGGAGTTCGATGTCGCCGCCGATCGCATCGCGAAGTCGCGTCTCTGCCGTCGCGACCCACGGGGCGACCTGCGGCTCGATGCGAGCGAGCCTTGCCGCGATGTCGGCGTGCTGAGCCAACATCTGATCGACATGCACCGCGCAGGCGGGGTCGCGCGTGGTCAACCGATCCCAGAGCAACATGTCCTCGGTCTCGTGATGCAGGTGCAGGGCGAAAAAGTAGAGCTTCGCATACACCCCGATGACCGCCGCGCGGTCGACATCGCCATCCCCGACCTCGCGGATGAGCACCGGTAACTCGCGGTACAGCCACCGAAACATGCGATGAACGAGGATCAGGCCAGACGTATCGCATCCGGGCGCCTGCCCATCGGGCAGCGCCCCGGACGACGGCAGCCTGGCGACCATTTTGAATACCCCGTTCTCGTCATTGACCATCGACATAGAACGTCCGGCGAGCGGTGGACGAATATAACACCGAGAGCACGGTCAACACATCGCCCGGGACGACATCAGCACCCATGAAACCGACCGCAGAGGCCTTGACCACCACGAGGAATTCGCCGTACGCTCCCGACCGTGAAAACAACGACCGAGCGCCGTTGGGAGCGCCGGACAGTGCAGGTCATCGACAACGTCCCCTGGTTCATCCCACCCGCGAGCATCGACCCGACACGCACACCGAGACGCGGCGGCAGACTGCCCACACCGACACTGCCCTGAGCCGCGGCGGGTCACGACACGGTCGATACGCGAACTGGGATCCCGCGACGTGCTCAGCCGACCGAGGTTCCCACTTCACCGTCCGAGATCGGCATTGCCGTGAGCGCGGCCCGCATCTCGGTGAGCTGCCGCGCGTGGGCGTCGAGCCGCAGATCCTCGGCAGTTTCCAGCAGAAGCGCGGGCACCGGCGCGGCGCGCCCGCCCGCATCCGGCGCCACGAAGATGCTCATGCACTGTGTCGTGAGGGCGAGCGGTTCGCCTCGAGGGTCGCCGGATCGCACGTGGATCGCGAAATGCATGCTGCGCGCGCTCGTGTGGATGAGCCGCGCCTCGACCTCCACAATGTCGCCGATGTGGATCGGCTTGTAGAAGTGGATGCCGCCGGAGTAGACGGCCACAGAAGCCCGTTTGCTCCAGCCGATCGCACAGGTGCGAGCGGCCTCATCGATCCAGCGCATGACCGTTCCACCGTGCGCGTTTCCTCCAAAGTTCGCTACTGAAGGTGAGGCGAGGAACCGCAGAAGTACGCGGGGGCCGCTGCCGTCCTCGCTGTACACCTGTTCCCGCATGGCGGCGTGGATGCGGGACCTCGCCGCGATTCGGCTCTCGGCGCCGATCGAGAGCTCGAGGTCCTCCCCGCTACGCGGGGCCCATTTCGGCACTTCGTGAGGTCGGCCGTTCTCGTCCACGGCGACGAAGACGAGAATGCAGTGCGTTGCCCGCGCGAACCTGCGGTCTCGGGCATCCGCCGATGCCACCGTGACAAGCACGTGAATACTGGACCGTCCCGTGTGGATGACGCGCGCCTCGGCCTCGACAAGGTCGCCGACCGCGATTGGCCTGGTGAAGTGGACGTTGCCCACGTAGGCAGTCACGCAGGCCGACCGACTCCAGCCCACCGCGCAGGCGTAGCCCGCCTTATCGATCCACTCGAGTACGCTGCCCGCCTGCACGGTTGCGCCGTCCGCCGCCGCATCGACCGGGGCGGCCAGAAATCTCAGGGTGGATCGGTCGTTCATGATGGCCTTCGTCTCGATAGCGCGCGCGGGTGCGGAGTCGCTACGCACCATCACCAATCTGTCACCCTGCACCGTTGTGGCGGGCGCACGGTGACCGAAAGATCGTTGCTTTTTGCGATTGTGCCGCCGTGAGCGCCTACTCCGACCGTGAGTCGCCCGTGGCACGAGTGCGCCAGCGACTCCACGGCCATGCACCGTCGATCTCCACCTCGAGGGAGAAGCTCAGGGCGATTCGGATGACAACGATGGCACCGAGCACGAGCACGCTCTCGACCGAGGGCTCGACAAGGATCGTCCGGATTATGTCGGCCACGATCAGCACCTCGAGTCCCAGGAGTATCGCCCTGCCAAGGGTGCGGCGCAGTCGCTGGTAGGCGCCCTTGCGTTGGTCGGGTCGCCGAAGCTCCAGCAACGCCCTGAGGAAGGCGACGGCGCCGCCGCCGACCATGATGAGCGTTCCAACCGATTCGACCGCAAGAACCAGGGTGCCGATCACGTCGTCGAACGTCACCGGATTCCGTGCCTATCACCTCTGGGCCGTGAGCCGGCGGGCCTGCCTGTTCGTCTGCCCTCGGTGCCGTCCATTCGCCACTGCCTCTCGATGGGGGGAGATGGCACTCCGTAGCGCCCTAGACTCACACCATTGTAGGCCGGGTGCGCAGTGGAGGACAGGAAACCGATCCTCTGGCGCACACCACGGAGTTGGGGGACGATAGTGCTCCGGATCGTCGAACCCGCGGAGTGTCCCCACCCAGCGGAGGAGGATCGATGCCGATCAAAATTACTGCGACTGCTGCCCAGGAGGCTGCCATCACGAGTCTGGTCGCTGAGTGGCCCGACCATGACGCGTGGATCGACTTCGTGACAACCGATGAGGCCGGCCGCATCTGGGTGCGGTTCACGCATCCGGTGCATCAATATCACTACTACGTACTGAACGCCGACGGAAGCCACGACGCCGGCTTCGACGGCTCGGCCGAGATCGCGCGCAGCTGATCGCACCCACCGTCGTGAGGACCTTCGCCCCTTACCGGTCGATGTCATCCAGCAGAGGCTGACCTGTCAAGGAGGAACACCATGATCATCGCGATATTCGGCGGATCCGGTGCGACGGGCAGGATTCTGATCGGCCAGGCGCTCGATGAGGGTCACCAGGTCAACGCACTCGTGCGTCCGGCGGCGCGTCTGGGAATCGTTCACGATCGGCTGCGAGTGGCGCACGGGGAGCTGTCGGATGCCGCGGCGATCGACCGCGCCGTCGAGGGCGCCGACGGGGTGGTCAGCCTTCTCGGGCAGCCAGAGAACCGGGCTGGCGCGCCGATCGCACGGGCGACGAGGAACATCGTCGCCTCGATGCAGAAGTTCGGGGTGCGCCGCCTGGTCATCGTGGCGCGGCCCGGCGTGCACGTGCCTAATGACGAGCCCTCGGTGCTGACCCGCCTCGGCATTCAGGCGACGCGGCAATTTCGCCGCCAACGATACGACGATGTCGTCGAGACGGCGAGGGTCGTGAGCGAGTCCGGCCTCGACTGGACGATTGTGCGCCCGCTCGCGCTCAGGGACGGGCCGCGTACCGGGCACGTCGCCGTCGGATACCTCGGTGACGGCGTCACCGGTGGCTCGCTGAGCCGCGCCAATGCGGCCGACTTCATGCTCGAGCTCGCGGTGAGCCGGCAATACATCGGGAGGGCGCCCGTCGTCTCCGACGTGAATTTGTCCTCGGACGTGCCGCCCGCGCCGGTGCAGATCGCACCAGGCGTTTACTGCCTGCGGTTGGGGGTCGGGATCACGTCGACGAATGTCTACTTCGTGCGCTCAGGAGCCTTCTGGGTGCTCATCGACACGGCGGGCCCGAACCACGCCCATGAAATCCGTTCGGCGGCGGAGACGATCTTCGGGACCGCGAGCCGTCCGGCAGCGATTCTGCTCACCCACCTGCATGCCACCCACGCCGGGTCGGCGCGCGAACTGGCCAGGCACTGGGGACTGCCTGTTCAGGTGCATCCAGCCGAGCGCCCACTCGTTTCGAGCGGGTACAGGGCGAACGAGTACCCCACTGGCCTACTGAACCGGATCACCACACGAATGATGTCGGCACAGACTCGCGAACTCGACCTCGGGTCGATCGTGCACGCGTTCGACCCCGATGACGGTGTGCCCGGGCTGCCCGACTGGCAGTGCATTGCGACGCCGGGGCACACGCCCGGCCATGCGTCGTTCTTCCGGCCCGCCGACCGGGTGCTCATCTCCGGTGACGCGGTACTGACCGTGAACCTGAACTCGCCCGCCGAGCCCTCCCGGCACCGGCAGCAGGTTTCCGGACCGCCGAGGTTCTCGACCTGGGATCGGCACGACGCCGCAGAGTCGATGGAGCGACTCGCCCGCCTCGAGCCCCGCGTGCTCGCGGCCGGTCACGGCATCCCGATGATCGGCGACGAAGTCGCCCCGGCGCTGCTGTCGTTCTCGGCCGAGGCCAGGCAGCTCGCGCCGTCCCGAAGGTCAGAGACCTGACGGTGTGCCGTACAGCTGCCCGTCGCGGGTGACGGCGAGTATTCCCACATCGAATCTCGCGACCACGTCGTCGAGGTCCCCACGACCACCCGAGAGAACCGCTGTCGCGAGCACATCCGCCGTGACGATATCGGAGGCGGTCACCGTGACCTGGCAGAACGGCGAGTCCGGAGCGCTGCGCCACACGTGCTCGCCGCGCTCTGAGGTTCCTGAGGTCGCCACCGCGCGTCTGTCGGGCTGCAACTCGGTGACCGAGAGCAGCGCAGCACGATCGGCGGGATCCACGATCCCACAGCGCCACGGGAGGCCGACATTCGTTCCGCGGGAGAGCACATCACCACCGACCGTCACCAGCCAGTTGGACTGGCTACCGTCAAGAATGCGACCCGCATCCGCGATGGCGATTGCCTTGACAATCCCGGAGAGGTCGATCACCCCGTCTGGCCGGTGGGGAGAGAACGTGCCGTTCGTCGCGGTGCGCCAGTCCAATGCCTGCGCGTACGCCTCCAGTACCCGCGGCCCCGCCTGCCACAGTGCGATCTCGCCACGGGCCATCCGTGCCAACTCGGAGACGTCGCGATACAGGCTGAATGTGTCCTCGATCGCATCGAATGAGTCCTTCAGCTCGGCGATCACGTCGGCGGCGTCCGCGTCGGACCCCAGGCGCACGCTTGCAACAGTCCCCATCGTCGAAAAGGTATGAGTCGACACCGCTGTCACATCCCCGCCTGGTCGAGGGCCGACTGGAGCGACGAGGTGTACCCGTCGGTCGTGTAGGTTGCCCCGGTCACGACATCGACTTCCGCCGATTGGGCCGTGAGCGCCTCGGATCTCAGGATCGGCGCCGCCCGCGCGCTGATCCGCACCGACTGGTTGCCCGCATCGGTCAGTTTGAGCGCGGTGACATCGGTCAGCTGACCGCTCGCCACGGTGATCTGCACCTGCACCGTGCCGAACCTGGTCGCGACGACATTTCCCGCGAAGACCTCCGCGGCTCCCGAGCCGGCGGCGCCGGGCGGCGTGGTGGCCGATGAGTCGGATGCCGCACCAGGCGAGTACGTCGGAACCGTCGCACCCGAGGTGCCGAGCTGCCAGCCGAAGATCAGCACAGCGGTCGACGACATCAGGCTGGCGACGATCGCGCGCCGTCTCATGACTCAAACCTCTCCATATGAATCTGATGCGTGGGAATGCCCGCCGCGAGTGCGTCCCTGAGCACAAGATCCGCCCAGGCGCGCGGCCCGCACACGTAGAGGTCCGACTCGACCAACCGGGGGAAGACGGAGGTGATGGTGAGTCCGCGCGCGGCATCCTCGGCGGACATCCACGTCGCGACCCCGCGAGGGCGCGGTCCGACCATCGAGTACAGGGCGGATCCGGTGCTGCGGGCGAGTTCGCCGATCTCACGCCACAGGTAGCGCTCGTCCTCGACGGTCGCCCGCACCAGTATGGTTGCCTCTCCGGGCTTCGGCGGGGAGCCCTCGAGCAACGCCCGAGCCGGCGTGATTCCAATTCCCGCCGCGATGATCGCGAGATTCGGCGCCGTGCGGGCGAGATCGGTGAAGACCCCGTAGGGGCCCTCGATCGACACCCGAGTTCCTGCGGGGAGGGTCGTGAGGCTCGAGGTGCCCTTGCCGAGCTCGCGCACCGTGATGCGCACCTGGCGCAATGTCGGCATCGCTGAGAAGGAAACCGGATGCGCGTGCCACCAGGTTCCCGCGCTCCAGAATCGCCAAATGGCGTACTGGCCGCCGGCCACGCCCAATCGGTCGAGTTGACGTCCGGTCAGGCGGATGGAGAAGACCCCGCGGGCGATGGTCTCAACGCTGTCGACCCGCAGGCCGTGGAGGATCGTCTGTCGAAGGGGAAGCCCGAATCGGTAGATGATGATGGCGCCGAGCGCCGCGGTGTACAGCCCGATCCAGTACACGCGCTGCCAGCTGCCTTCGGCGAGCATTCCGCCTTGGCTCAGCTGATGGGGGAGCGCGACCACGACAGCCGCGTAACTGAGCAGGTGGATGAGGTGCCACACCTCGTAGGCGAGCCGTCGGCGCACCGCCACGAGCGACGAGACGACGACAGTGACGAGCAGAGCCAGCCCGAGGTAGGCGAGGGGCATGTCGGCCACCGTGGTAAACATGGAAGTCGTCTGCCGCACCGGGTCGAGGCCCGCGCTGAGCCCATAACCGACCGTCAGCAGCGCACCGTGGGCGAGCAGCAGGTAGAGGGCGGGTTTGCCGAGCGAACGGTGAACCGCGATGGCGTGATCTTGCCCGAATGTGCGATCAATCAGCGGGATGCGGGCCGCGAGGAGCAGCATGACGAGCACGAGGTCCGTGCCCACAAGCCCGGCGACGATCCCCCCGCCCGTCACGATCCCCGCGATGGTGCCGAACTGCGCCAGTCCGCTCGAGGCGAGGTAGAGCGAGACCGCGGCAGCGGCCGAGGTCCAGCAGGCGACCGTCAGCAGGTCGGCGGTGGCTGCTCTGCGCCGATACCGTCGAACACGAACACGCCCGGCATCGTCGGTCATGGGTGCGCCTCCACCCTCGGGTCGCGGCATGAGCTGGGTTGTCCTCACAAGATGTCCTCGGGTCCGTGACGGGGAGTCCGTCTGTGGTCGAGTCTGTGAGCCGTGGACGAGCGGGCGCCGTGAAAAGTGCCCTCAAAACATTCGAGTGTTCACATCTTCGGGATCAGGACCGTCGCGACAGCACCCGTCTCCTCGCGGTTGGCGAGCGTCACCGTTCCTCCGGCCCGCTCCACGATCGCGTGCACGAGGGCGAGTCCCAGCCCGCTGCCGCCAGAAGAACGGGCTCGTGACGTATCGGCCCGGGAGAATCGGTCGAAAGCCCGAGGAAGGAAGTCCGGGGGCACGCCGCTTCCGCTGTCCGCGACCGACAGGCTCAACCCGCCATCCACGAGCCGCACATCGAGAAGGATCTTGCCCCCGGGGTCGGTAGCAACGAGAGCGTTCATCGCGAGGTTGTCGAGCACGCGGCCGAATGCGGTCGTCGAGATGCGGAAGGCAGTCGCCGTTGCCTCACCTGTCTCGAATTCCGCCGTCTCGAATTCGATATCGATGCCCGCCGGTCCCGCGAGCACTCTGGCGCGATCCACCGCGGTCATCACCTCGGTCACTAGCTCGCCTCCCGTCGACCTCTCGCTGCGCGTCGCGGGCGCGCCCGCCGACTCGGACGCCTCGATCTGCGAGAGTTCGAGCAGTGTCGTTGCAAGCCGCGACAGGCGGGCGAGAGACACCTCCGCGGCGAGGATTTCACCCCTCAGGGCCTCGGCATCGCCGAAGCTACGGTGAGCGAGTTCGAGTTGGGTGGCGACAACCGCGAGTGGCGTGCGCAGCTCATGGCTGGCATCTGAGACCATCTGCCGTTCCCGGTGCGCCGTTTCGCGCACTCGACCGATGAACCTGTTGAGGGTGCTGGCGAGCGCGGAGAGCTCGTCGGCGGCGGGGCCGACCGGCAGTTCGCCCCCTCCGGGCTCGCGACTGAGAGAGTCGGCCGTCTCCCGCATCCGGGCGACCGGGCGCAGCGCGGCCGTTGCCAGCAGCCACGCGGCGACGCCGAATGCGACGAGCACAAGAGCGGCCCCGATCACGAGTGACCGGTCCATTGCGGCGACCGTGAGGTCGCTTGCCGCGGTGCTGCGCGCTGCCCACAGCTTCCACTCGCCGTCGTCGGTCGAGACGGTTCGGTTGACGACGACGTAGTCGGTGTCGTCCTCGGGCACGGTGACGGCCCCACCGCCGTCGCGAAAGTGGTTGAGTTCTCTTCCGAGCTCGGGTGGCATGGTGTTGATGAGCACATCGCCAGACGGATCGCGGACCAGCACCAGCATCCCCGGTCCCGGATCGTCCGGTCCCTCGGGGGAGTCGGCACGGATGTCCGCAATAAACGAACCCAGGTCGCTGATCGCGAGGGTCTCGTCCGAGCCCCTCGTGATCGAGCGAATCTGCGCGTGAATCGCCAGGGAGGCGAGCGTCAGAACCACCGCGGCGATAGCGACGCTGCCCACTGTGATTCGGAAACGGATCGAACGCGAGCGAAGGAACCTCATGCAGGCACGGTATCGACGTCGAGCTGGTAGCCCACACCGCGCACCGTCGTGACGTGCACGCCAGCGTCACCGGACTCAAGCTTTTTGCGCAGGTAGCTCACGTATTGGTCGACGATCGTCGGTTCGAAGTGCTCCGCTGACCCCCACACCTCGTCGAGGATCTCCACGCGGCTCACGACGGTCTCGGCTCGCGAGGCGAGCATCCGAAGCAGGGAGAACTCCTTCACGCTGAGGGCCACCGGGCGCCCCTCGATCCGCGCCCGAACGCTCACCGTGTCGAGGGCCAGGTTCCCGACCTGCAGCACGGTCGGCGCGACGCTCGCCCCACGGCGCAGGTGCGCCCGCAACCGCGCGCTGAGCTCGGCGAAGGCGAAGGGCTTCGTGAGGTAGTCGTCGGCGCCGGAGTCGAGGCCGAAGACGCGGTCCTCCACGGCGTCGCGCGCCGTCAGCAGGATGACCGGCATCGCGCTGCCGGACTCTCGGATGCGCCGGCACACCTCGAATCCGCTCATCTGGGGCAGCATCACGTCGATCGCGGCGGCGGCGAACTCGTCCTGCGCGAGCGCGATGAGCGCGTCGACGCCGTTGGCCACGAGGCGCACCTCGTATCCCTCGCCGATCAGGCCGCGCTCCACGAGGGCGCCCATCTCGATGTCGTCTTCGACGATGAGTATCCGCTGGGTCACGTCGGTCGTCAGACCAGGCCGGAGGTGCCCAGCAGGGTTCCGATGAGGAAGGTAACGGCGAGCGCGGCGGCGCCTCCGACGACAACCCTCGCGACCGAGGGAACAACGGGTGCGCCGCCGATTCTCGCGCCGAAGGCGCCGGTGATGGCGAGTGCGATGAGTACCGCGATGAAGGTGACTGGCACGCGCGCATCGCCGATGGGGAGGAGGATGGCGATGAGGGGGAGTGCGGCGCCGAACGTGAACGAGAGCGCGGAGACCCACGCGGCGTGCCAAGCGCTCACGACGTCGTCTTCGCTGATGCCCAGCTCCTCGGTGAGGTGGGCGCGGAGGGCGTTGGTCTCGGTGAGTTCGACGGCCACCAGATGCGCGGTCGTGCTCGATAGCCCCTTGGCCTGGAACAGTCCGGCGAGTTCCTCCAGCTCCTCCTCCGGGAAGTCGATGAGCTCCTGGCGTTCCTTCGCGATCAGGGCGCGCTGGCTGTCGCTCTGGCTGCTCACCGACACGTATTCGCCCAGCGCCATCGAGATCGCGCCTCCGACGAGGGCGGCGACGCCGGCCGTTGCGATGGCCGGGACCGAGCTCGTCGCACCGGCGACGCCGACGACGAGAGCCGCGACCGAGACAATGCCGTCGTTGGCGCCGAGCACCCCCGCGCGAAGCCAGTTGAGGCGACCGGCGAGGTTGGGGGTGTTGTTTTCGCCGGCATGTTGTCCGGGCACGTCGACCGATTCGCTGGATGCCATGTGCTCAGGAAACCACGCCGGACGCGCGTGCGCCAGCACGGACAGCCTTAGCTAACCAGAGCGAGGCTCACTGTAGCATCCACGCGGTGGTGTCGGTCGGAAGCAGCCCCTTCTGGAGCGGCCCGCTGCACAGGACGACGACACCGGCGGGCAGGTCGACGGGCTCCTGGCTGAAGTTCGTGACGCAGTGCCACCCACTGGACCGGATGAAATGGAGGACCCCTTCGGTCTCCCGCACCTGCCAGTCGAGTTCCTCATTGCCTTGCAACTGGGCCCGCGCACGCAGCGCCGACCGGTAGAGCTCGAGGGTCGATCCGTATGCGCCGTCCTGCGCCTCGACGGACAGCTCGCCGAACCAGTCGGGCTGCGGCAGGTGCGACCCGCCCGGGCCGAAGCCGAACGACTCGCCGCCGCGCGCCCACGGTAGCGGCACACGGCATCCGTCCCGTCCCTTCTCCTGGTGGCCGGTGCGCTCCCAGGTCGGATCCTGCAGCACGTGATCGTCGAGCTCGGAGACCTCGGGCAGGCCGAGCTCCTCACCCTGGTACAGATAGGCCGAGCCCGGGAGCGCCAGCATGAGCAGGGTCGCGGCGCGGGCACGGCGCAGGCCGACCTCGCGGTCCTCGAGGATCGCTGCATCGGCGCCGAGCAGCCACGCGTTGTGGTCAGCGCCGCTGGGGAGGCCGTACCGGGTGGCGTGCCGCACGACGTCGTGGTTGGAGAGCACCCAGGTCGAGGAGGCGCCGGTCGCGGCGGCGTCGTTGAGGTTGCTGGTGATCACGTCGTGGAACTCGTGCGGGTTCCAGCCGGCCAGCAACAGGTCGAAGTTGAAGGCCTGGCCGAGCTCGGTCGGTCGGGCATAGAGAAGTCGTCGCTCCCTCGGAACCCAGGCCTCGGCCACGGCCGACCGCGGCGGGTCGTACTCATTGAGCACCTCGCGCCATCGTTCGAATACCGCGTGCACGTCGTCGCGGTCGTAGAGCGGGTCGCTGCCGTCGATGGGCAGGTCGCCGCCGAGCACCTTGTCGATGGAGGGCCTGAAGGGTTCGGACAGGTCCTTGATGAGCGAGTTGGCGACGTCGACTCTGAACCCGTCGACACCGCGGTCGGACCAGAAGCGCAGCGTCGTGAGGAAGTCCTCCTGAATCTCGGGGTTGTCCCAGTTGAAATCCGGTTGCTCCTTCGCGAAGAGGTGGAGATACCACTGCCCGTCGGGCACGCGGGTCCACGCCGGGCCGCCGAAATTCGATCCCCACCCCGAAGGAGGCAGCGCCCCGTCTGGTCCCGCCCCATCGCGGAAGATGTAGCGTTCGCGCGCAGCAGAGCCGGGGGCCGAGGCGAGCGCCTCCTGAAACCACGGGTGCAGGTGCGAGGAGTGGTTCGGAACGATATCCGTGATGACCCGGATGCCGGATGCGTGCAGTGCGTCGACGAGGGCGTCGAAGTCGGCGAGCGTGCCGAGCCTGTCGTCGACATTGCGATAGTCGGCCACGTCGTAGCCGCCGTCGGCGAGCGGTGACGGGTAGAACGGGCCCAGCCACACCGCGTCGATGTGCAGTGACGCGAGGTACGGCACCCGCGAGGTGATTCCGGCAATGTCGCCGAGCCCGTCGCCGTTCGCATCGGTGAAGCTGCGCGGGTAGATCTGGTAGACGGCGGCCTGACGCCACCAGTCCGGGTCGGTGGAGATCGTGCGCTCCGAGGGCCCCTGTGCGATAGTCATGCCTACCAGTTTCGGCGAAAGAGCCCCGCATCGCACCCCATTGGATTCCGGTCAGGGAGCAGTAAGGAGAACCTCATGACAGCACTCCGCCTCAACACCGTCCGACGCGGCAGCGGCACGCCGCTCGTCCTCGTACACGGGCTGGGATCCTCCTGGGCAACCTGGATGCCGATCTTCGACAGGCTGGCTGCGACCCGCGACGTGATCGCCGTCGACCTTCCGGGGTTCGGTGCGAGCGAGCCGCTCGACGGGGAGGTCACGGTCGCGACCCTGACCGATGCCGTCGAAGGGTTTCTCAGCGACGAGGGTCTCGAGGGGGCGGATGTCGTGGGGTCGTCGATGGGTGGCAGGCTCGTGCTCGAGATGGCCCGGCGTGGCCACACAGGATCGGTCGTCGCGCTGGACCCCGGCGGCTTCTGGTCTCCGGGGCAGCGGGCGGCCTTCGGTGCGACGGTCGGCGCATCCATCGGCCTCATCCGCGCGCTCGACGGAATTCTGCCTGTTCTCACCCAGTCACGGATCACACGGAGTGCACTGCTGTTCCAGTTCAGTGACCATCCCTGGGCGCTCGCCCCGGGGCTGGTGCTGACCGAGTTGCGCAGTTTCAACCGGGCGGCGAGCATCGACGAAGCGCTCGACGCGCTCGTGCACGGCCCGACCCAACCCGGGGCGCTGCGCACGAAAGGCAGGGTGGCGATCGGGTGGGGGCGGCAGGACCGCGTGACTCTTCCGAGCGAGGCGAGCGTTGCCTTGCAACGGTTCCCGAACGCCCGCTTTCACGGGTTCCACCGCTGCGGGCACTTCCCGCACTGGGATCAGCCGGCGCAGACGGCCGCGTTCATCCTCTCGGCCACGGCATGACCGAACGACCCGGCAGTTCCGCGTCTCGACACGGAGGCAATAAAATAGGGTTCCTGCAGGTTGAGGTCCGAGACTCTAGAAAGATGGACCTATGACTGACACCACCACAGCATCCGCGTCGCCCGAAGATCTGCTCGCCATCTACCGCACCCGCAGGGAGCAGTCGGTGGTCCAGCCGAGGGGCAACCTGGCCCTCACGAACACCCAATGGGTCGACTCCGAGCAGCCCGTCTACGGTGTCGCGGGCCTGTGGGCGCCGCTTCCCGCTGGCCAGTCTGGGCTGAAGGTGACAGCTAGCGCCACCGACAACGTCCGCGTGAACGGGGTGCTCGTCGATGGCGAGGCGGTCGTCGCTGGCAAGGACTCGGCGACGCCGGGCGATGTGGTGTTCAGCGACACTGTCAGCGGTTTCGTGATCGCGAGCGAAGCGGGCAGTTACGCGCTGCGGGTCTGGGATTCGCAGTCCGACGGCATACGCGATTTCGGCGGTATCGATGCCTTCCCGTACAACCCCGATTGGGTGATCACGGCGACGTGGACGCAGATCGAGGGCGGAACGAGCGTCGGCATCGAGCACCTCAAGGATGAGGGCAAGCCGCGCGAGAAGGTGGTTCCTGGAGAGATCACGTTCACGAAGGATGGCGTGGACTACAACCTCGCAGCGTTCAAGGAGGGCCGTGCCCTTCTGCTCGTGTTCGCCGATGCGACCAACGGCGTCTCGACCTACAGCGTCGGCCGGTTCCTGATGGTCGCGCCGAACCGCGACGGCTCGATCACGCTCGACTTCAACCGGGCGTACCTTCCCCCGTGCGGATTCAACTACAACTTCAACTGCCCACTGCCGCCGAAGCAGAATCGCTTCGCGGTTGCAATCGAGGCGGGCGAGAAGAACGTGCTGAACAAAGCCGGGGAACTGCTTCACTAGCGCCCGCTCTGGCCTAGTGTGAGGGTTGGGCAGCGGTTGGCCCGCGACCAATGACGATCGGGGGAGCATGCGCAATCCATGGCTCGCAGCCCCGTTCGTCGATTCGGTCAGTGAACTTTCCAAGCGGCTCGCGCTCGCCCACGACCGCGTGATCTCCGATCGTCAGCAGGTCCGCGGGGTGCGCCAGGTGGTGCAGGAATCGTGGGAGAGGTCGCTCCGACTCCGGCTCGACCCGGCGACGGCTAATCCCGAGCTCGCCCTCGACGACGACGACCTTCGGGAGTATCGCAAGTCGCATCCGCTGTCGTTCGCACTGCCCGTGGTCCACAAGCTCCTGACCCGGCACGCGTTCGATTCGGGCCTCATTGTCGCGGTGGGAGACGAGTCGGGGCGGCTGCTCTGGATCGACGGTGACCGCGCCCTGCGCCGCCGAGCCGAGGGGATGCTCTTCGTCGAGGGGGCCGACTGGTCGGAGGGCCGCGTGGGGACAAGCGCTCCCGGCACCGCCCTCGCCCTCGACCACGGCATCCAGATCCAACGCGCCGAGCACTTCAACCGCATCGTGCACCCCTGGAGCTGCACCGCCGTGCCGGTTCACGACCCGGAGACGGGCGGCGTGATCGGCGTCATCGACATCACGGGGAGCGACGAGGCCGTCGCCCCCCACACCCTCCCACTCATCGAGGCCACCGTCGCGGCGGTCGAGGCGGAGCTGCGCATCCGCCGTTTGGACGACCTGAGCCGCCGGCCCGCCCCCCGGTCCTCATCACGACCGCGGTCATTGCCGCTCGACCTCGTGCTGAACTCCCTCGGCCGGGACCACGCGACCCTCGAGGTCGGCGGACGCTCGCTCGAACTCTCGCGCCGGCACGCGGAAATCCTCACCCTCTTGGCGTGGCATCCGGATGGGCTGGCGGCGGACCAGCTCGCGGATCTCGTCTATGAGAGCGACGGCTACCGCGATACCCTCCGGGCCGAGATGGTGAGACTGCGGAAGGTCGTGGAGGCCTTCGCCCCGGAGCTCACCCCGACCTCCCGCCCCTATCGCCTGGGCCGCCCGCTCGACCTCGACGCGAACCGGGTGCTCGCGTTCCTCGAGAAGGGCGCGCACCGCGTCGCGCTGGCCGCCTACCGCGGGCCGGTGCTGCCGGGATCGGTGTCGCCCGGCATCGAGGAGATCCGTCACGAGGTCAGCTCCCGGCTGCGAGCGGCGCTCCTCGCCTATGCAGCCGTCGACACTCTGCTCAGTTATGCCCGCACCGACGAGGCCGCCTACGACAGTGAGGTGTGGAAGACCTGCCTCATGCTGCTGCCGGCCCGGTCGCCGAAACGCGCCGGCGTTGTGTCGCGGATTGAACACATCGAGGCGGAGCTGGGCACTCTACACGGCTGATTCTCAGCGCAACCCTCCTGCAACGTTGCCCGGGTTAGCGTCAGGCAACCCCGACAGCAGGGGTCACCCGGCAAAGACGTCAACAGGAGTGTCATGACAATTTTCTCAGTGCCAGGATCGGCCGACTCGAGGGTCTCCTTCAAGCCCCGCTACGAGAACTGGATTGGCGGTGAATGGGTCAAGCCCGTCAAGGGCCAGTACTTCGAGGACATCTCCCCGGTCAACGGCAAACCGTTCGCGGAGGTCGCCCGCGGCACTGCGGAAGACATCGAGCTCGCCCTCGACGCGGCCCACAAGGCCGCACCGGCCTGGGGCAAGACCTCCACGACGGCGCGCGCCGACATCCTCAACAAAATCGCCGACGTCATCGACGCGAACCTCGAGCTGCTCGCGGTCGCCGAGACCTGGGACAACGGCAAGCCCGTGCGCGAGACCCTGAATGCTGACCTCCCGCTCGCCGCGGATCATTTCCGCTACTTCGCGGCCGCGATCCGCTCGCAGGAGGGCTACTTCGCCGAGATGGACGACTCCATGACGGCGTACCACTACCACGAGCCCCTCGGCGTGGTCGGCCAGATCATCCCCTGGAACTTCCCGATCCTCATGGCCGTCTGGAAGCTCGCCCCCGCACTGGCCGCCGGCAACGCGGTCGTGCTCAAGCCCGCGGAACAGACACCCGTCTCGATCCTCGTACTCGTCGAGCTCATCGGGGACATCCTGCCGCCCGGAGTCCTCAACATCGTCAACGGCTTCGGCGTCGAGGCGGGCAAGCCGCTCGCCTCGAGTCCCCGCATCCGCAAGATCGCGTTCACGGGCGAGACGACCACGGGGCGCCTGATCCTGCAGTACGCAAGCGCCAACATCATCCCCGCGACCCTCGAGCTCGGCGGCAAGAGCCCGAATGTCTTCTTCAAGGACGTCGCCGACCACGACGATGCGTTCTACGACAAGGCGCAGGAGGGCTTCGCGCTCTTCGCCTTCAATAACGGCGAGGTCTGCACCGCTCCGAGTCGGGCTCTGATCGAGAAGCCGATCTACGACAGCTTCCTCGGCGACGCCGTCACTCGCACCTCGAAGGCGGTGCAGGGCAACCCGCTCGACACTGACACGATGGTCGGCGCGCAGTCATCCAACGACCAGCTCGAGAAGATCCTCAGCTACATCGACATCGGCAAGCAGGAGGGCGCGAAGCTGCTGCTCGGTGGCGAGCGCGTCGACCTCGGTGGAGACCTCTCCGGCGGGTTCTATGTGCAGCCGACGATCTTCGAGGGCCACAATAAGATGCGGCTCTTCCAGGAGGAGATCTTCGGACCGGTGCTCGCGGTCACGAGCTTCGACGGCTACGACGATGCGATCTCGATCGCCAACGACACGCTGTACGGCCTCGGTGCCGGTGTCTGGTCGCGCAACGGCAACGTCGCGTACCGCGCCGGGCGCGACATCCAGGCCGGTCGCGTCTGGGTGAACAACTACCACGCGTATCCTGCCGGCGCTGCCTTCGGCGGCTACAAGAGCTCGGGTATCGGGCGCGAGAACAACCGCCTCGCGCTCTCGGCTTACCAGCAGACCAAGAACCTCCTGGTGTCGTACTCCGAAGACAAGCTCGGTTTCTTCTAAACCGTGATGCGGGTGCCGGTCGCTCCGTGAGCGACCGGCACCTCGTCATTTCCCCCTGATGGAAGGACGCCGATGTCAATCATCGACAACGTTGTTGCAAGTGTCACGGTGCCGGGCGAGACGATTCCGCGGGTCGATTTCGTGCCGGCGACCGTTGAGTTGCTCCGCAAGCTCTGGGACCAGTACGGTCCCCTCATGTTTCATCAGTCGGGAGGATGCTGCGACGGGAGCAGCCCGATGTGCTTCCCCGAGGGGGACTTCCGCACCTCCGACCAGGATGTGCTCCTCGGTCGGCTCGACATTGCGCCGGCCGGCGCCGATGCCCAGGTGATCGACTTCTGGATGTCTTCCGAGCAGTTCGAGTACTGGAGCCACACGTTTCTCACGATCGATGTCGTGAAGGGTCGCGGGAGCGGCTTCTCGGTTGAGGCGCCGGAGGGGGTGCGGTTCATGATCCGTTCACGGCTGATGGAGGGATTCGGCGCAGAGGATGCCGGAACGGTGCTCTAACACAAGAATGTGGGCGGGGCACGGCAGACTGGAGAGGTGTATTTCGTCCTGAGCCGTGGCCCCGCCGGGGTGACCCTCACCGAGCTCGACGATACCGGAGCCACCGTGCGCGGGCCGGACGAGGTCGTCGACCTGGCGGCCGAGGTCGCGGTCCGTGAGCGTGCGTCTGCTGCGGCCCGGTGGGTCTGGGACGACACCAGTCGCTGGTATCCCGAACTGCTCCGCGCGGGGGTGAGGGTCGACCGCTGCGTCGATCTGCGCCTGTGTCGCGCGATCTTGCGCAACTCGTCTCTCACCGCGGCATCCGCCCTGGCGATGAGCGCCCGCGACGGATGGGATGAACCGACGCCGGAGCGACGAACCGGCGGGACCGCCCTCTTCGAGGTCGACGAGCAACCCGACGACGGAGCGACGGCCGAGTTCGCCCGGCAGCGGGCCGCGGTCGCCTCCGCAGCGGATCCCGCGCGCATCGGTCTGCTGCTCGCCGCTGAATCCGCGGGAGCGCTGATCGCTGCGGAGATGCGGTTCGCCGGCCTTCCCTGGCGCACCGACGTGCACGACGCAATGCTGAGCGACCTTCTCGGGCCGCGCCCGGTGGGAGATCATCGACCGGCAAAGATGCAGGCGGTGCTCGAGGCCGTGCGGGCAACCCTCGACACGCCGACCCTGAACCCGGATTCGCCGCCCGAGTTGCTCGGGGCTTTGGGCCGAGCGGGCCTGCAGGTGCAGTCGACGCGCTCATGGGAGCTGCAGAGCATCGACCACCCCGCAATCGCGCCGCTGCTCGAGTACAAGAAGATGGCGCGGATGCTGAGTGCCAACGGATGGAGCTGGCTCGATACGAACGTGGCCGACGGGCGCTTTCGCCCCGACTATGTGCCTGGCGGCGTCGTGACCGGGCGCTGGGCGAGCAAGGGCGGGGGAGGAGCCCTGCAGCTGCCGCGCCAGATTCGCGGCGCCGTCGTCGCCGATCCGGGATGGAAGCTCGTCGTTGCGGATGCCGCGCAGCTCGAGCCGCGGATCCTCGCGGCGCTCTCCTCCGACCGCGGCATGGCCGAGGCCGGAAGCGCGGGGGACCTGTACGCGGGAATCGTCGCGAGCGGCGCCGTCGACACTCGCGCGCATGCCAAGGTCGCGATGCTCGGGGCGATGTATGGCGCGACCTCCGGCGAGTCGGGGCGGCTCCTGCCGCGGCTCGCGAAGGCCTACCCGCGCGCGATCGGCTTCGTCGAGGACGCGGCCAGGGCGGGCGAGCGCGGGGAGGTCGTCACGACCCGCCTCGGTCGGAGTTCACCGCTCGGCGCCTCCGCCGGCTATGACGAAACCGCGACAGCGGCCGATGTGACCCGCGCGCGAGCCCAGGCCAGGTCGTGGGGCCGGTTCACCCGAAACTTCGTCGTGCAAGGTACCGCGGCCGAGTGGGCGCTGTGCTGGATGGCGGGGTTGCGGGGCCGACTGCTGCGGCTGGGGCAGGGCGTCGGGCAGGGCCAGCGCGATTTCACCTCGGGCGCGCACCTGGTCTTCTTCCTCCACGACGAGGTCGTCGTGCACTGCCCGGAAGACCTGGCCGACCAGGTCGAGCACGAGCAGAGGGCTGCGGCGGCGGATGCCGGTCGGCTGCTGTTCGGCGCGCTCCCGGTCGAGTTTCCCGTGACGGTCGCCATCGTCGATGACTATGGGCAGGCCAAATAGGCTCGCCACTCAGGCGAGGGACGCGCCGACCACGGTCGTGCGGGGGCGCCGGCCGCGGCGCGGCTTGTCCGTGGAGTAGGGCCGTGAGGCGTCATCGTCGCGGAGCGCGTCGATGACCGAACCAAGCCAGTCGAGTGCCGCTAGGGCCTGAGCCTGTCTTGCCAGAAACGCGAGTCGAACCTCTGACTTCGGCGCTTCGTTCTCCAGCACGGACCGCACGCGGGCGAGGTCGTCGGTCCACCAAGCGCGATAGGCCCGGGCGAGTCCCGCGGCCGCGGTCGGCTGGATGCTCGACTCGATGATGATCTGGTCGAGCATCTCGGTCCACTCCGGGAGCGTGTGCACCGCAGCGGTCTCGCGCGAGGCATCCACGGCACTCCTGCCCTGGGATGAGAGGCGGTAGAGCGGCAGCCCGTCGCTAGTCACGCCCGACGATGTGATGAGACCCTGCTTGCCCAGTCGGTCGAGAGTGGCGTAGATCTGGCCGACGTTGACGGGGCCGCGATGGGGGGCACGTGAGGTCAGCTCGGCGTGCAGCTGCAGGCCGTAGGCGGGACCGAGGGAGAGGATCGCCAGGAGGCCGCCGCGCACAGACATCCGCATCGATCCTCTCGAAATTCTTGTACTGAGCATAGTTTCGAGCGAGCCGTCTGCCGAATCGGTGCAATCACATGCTTGTCATTCCGAGCAAGCATCGACAATAATGGGGGTAACGGTTCGCCGTTGCCAATTTCATATGCACGTGTCTGCACGGTATTGCCGTTCGCCAGGTCGATGGGGAAGTCGCACCTAACCGAACGGAGTCATCGTGGCTGCAGCAACTGCTCGCGGAGTGCTTTTTGTGCACTCTGCTCCCCGCGCGTTGGCGCCCCACATCGAGTGGGCAGCCGGTCGCGCTCTTGACCGCGCCGTGAACTTTGACTGGTCGGACCAGCCCGTGCTCAAGGGCTCGTTGCGTGCGGAGTTCTTCTGGGAGGGCGCCCCGGGCACCGGCGCTGTGCTCGCGTCGGCCCTTCGCGGCTGGGAGCACCTCCGTTTCGAGGTCACCGAGGATGCCGGGTTCGGCGCGGACGGCGGACGATGGCTGCACACTCCCGACCTCGGCATCTTCTTCGCGCAGACCGACACCGTGGGGAACGTCGTGATTCCCGAGGACCGTGTCCGCTACGCGATGGAGGTGGCGGGATCGAACGCCCTCGAGTTGCATCGCGAGTTGCGTCTCGCGCTCGGACAGGCCTGGGACGACGAGCTCGAGGCGTTCCGTCACGCGAGCGACACGAGCCAGGTGGTGTGGCTGCACAAGGTCGGGTAGCCCTACCAGATCGAGTATTCATGGCCGCACGGCTCGCTCCCTGTTGAGTAGCCTCAGAATGGTGGCGGTCCCTCGTCCTCGGCGCAGTCCACCGTGTTGAGGGCGCGTGTGAGGTTGTCGTTGACTCCGGCCTGGATGATCGTGGCGGGTTCGGTGATGTACTTCCGCCCGGTGGGTGAGGTCCATTCCAGTGCCCCGGTGCCGTCGGTGGTGTGTTCGACGGCCCAGGCGGTCTCGTCCTTGACCGTGTGATGGCCGGGGCATTATTCCGATGTCCGGATTATGCCGATGTTGACGGTGGAGCCCTTGTCTTTGCTGGCCTCCGGGTGGATGTTATCGGCATAATCACAGG
>NZ_JBEPNA010000006.1:0-141094 GCF_040546025.1 Marisediminicola sp. UYEF4
CAGTCACCAACATGAACCGATTCTCCCAGCGCCGCGCACTGCCCACCGGATTCACCTCGGCGCGTTAACCAGAAAGTTCTGACCCACGCACCTAGGTGGCCTCGGAGTCGAACGGTGCCGGCTGCGCGGCCTTGAGCAACCGCTGACGCCTCGCGTAAGCGGACTCCACCGGGGGACGCACCTTCACGGGCTCCGGTTCATCGACGAGCGCCTCGCGGATGATGCGGCGCGGGTCGTACTGCCGCGGGTCGAGCTTCTTCCAGTCGACCTCGTCGAAGTCCGGGCCCATCTCCTCGCGCATGCGGTCCTTGGCCCCATCGGCCATCTTGCGCAGCGAACGGATGAGACGAGCAAACTGCGCGGCATAGTGCGGCAGTCGCTCCGGACCGAGGAGGAACACGGCGACAACGGCCAGGATCAGCAGCTTGTCGATCGTCAATCCGAACATGCGTTCAGACTATCGCCGGATCACTGAAGCCTGCCCGTACGCTTGAGATGACCAAGGAGACCTACGTGTCAGACAAAGACTCGAACTGGCGTTTTGCCGAAGAGTTCGTCAGTGAGAGCGCGGACATCGCCAGTGCGCGACTGCACTCGATCGAACTCGGAGTCGACGCAGTGTCGCCCGCCGTGGGCGCCCAGATCGCCGTCGTCGCCGCCGCGACGAACCCGACGAGCATGATCGAGATCGGCACCGGAGTCGGCGTGAGCGGCCTGTGGCTTTTCGAGGGGGCGCCCCGCGCGATGCTGACGTCGATCGACATCGAGGCCGACCACCAGCAGGAGGCACGCAAGACGTTCCTCGAGGCGGGCATTCCCGGCAACCGGGTTCGGCTCATCACCGGTCGCGCGCTCGACGTGCTTCCTCGGATGAACGAGGGCTCCTACGACATCGTGTTGATCGATGCCGATCCCGGTGCCGTCATCGAGTATGTCGAGCACGGGCTGCGCCTGGTGCGTGCCGGCGGCACCGTGCTCGTGACCCACGCCCTCTGGCGAGGACGCGTCGCCGATCCCGCGAAACGTGACGACACAACGGTCGGGTATCGCACTCTCCTGAAGGAGATCGCGGGATCGGACGCCGTGATCAGTGCACTGTCCCCCGTCGGAGACGGGCTGCTACAGCTGACCAAGCGGGGCGACTAGCCCGGCGGCTACTTGGCCGCCGCGACGACTCCAGCGAGCGCGTCGTGCAATTCCATGGCCTCGGCATCGTTCACCGAAACGACGAGGCGTCCCCCACCCTCGAGCGGGACGCGCACGATAATGAGGCGCCCCTCCTTAACAGCCTCCATTGGTCCGTCCCCGGTCCTCGGCTTCATGGCTGCCATGATGGATCCCCTTTCGTGGAATATGTTCCATTATCTCGTATGAATCGCTGAACCCGAAAACGAGGCCGGTCCACACGAGTTGACCGAGCGCTCGTAGGCGAACCCTGCTTAGGAGCCGGCCAGCCAGGCCCGCAGGCCCCGTTCGCAGTCCTCGATCTGGTCGAGAGCGACCCTCTCGTCGTCGGCGTGCGCCTTGAGCGGATCGCCGGGCCCGTAGTTCACAGCTGGCATGCCGAGCGCCGAGAAGCGCGCGACATCGGTCCAGCCGTACTTCGGTTTCGCCTCGCCACCGACGGCCTCGAGGAAGTGTTGCGCGAGCGGGTCAGTGAGTCCGGGCGTCGCACCCTCGGCGAGGTCGACGATCGTGACCTCGAACCCGTCGAAGATCTCCCGCACGTGGGCCTCGGCCTGTGCCCCGCTGCGGCTCGGCGCAAAACGGTAGTTCACGTGCACCATGCACTCGTCGGGGATGACGTTGCCGGCGATCCCACCGGTGACTCCCACCGCGTTGAGGCCCTCGCGGTAGACCAGCCCCTCGACCTCGACCTCACGCGGCACGTAGGCGGCGAGCGCCATGAAAATCGGTGCCGCGTCGTGGATGGCGTTGCGGCCGACCCACGCCCGGGCAGAGTGCGCGCGCAGGCCGAACGTGCGCACCTCGGCGCGCAGGTTGCCGTTGCAGCCGCCCTCGATCTGCGCATTGGTCGGCTCGCCGAGAATGGCGAAGTCCCCTTCGAGGAGCTCCGGATGTTCCCGCGCGAGGCGCCCGAGCCCGTTGAGTGACTCCGATACCTCCTCGTGGTCGTACCAGATCCAGGTGACGTCGACGATCGGCGCAGTGAGCTCGGCGGCGAGCTTCAGCTGCACGGCGACGCCGGCCTTCATGTCGACCGTGCCCCGGCCCCACAGGTAGTCTCGACCGTCGATGCTCTCGTACCTGGTCGGCAAGTTGTTGTTGAGTGGCACGGTGTCGATGTGCCCGGCGATCACGACGCGGCGGTCGCGGCCGAGATTGGTGCGCGCGACGAGCGCATCACCGTTGCGGAACAGCTCGAGGTGGTCGAGCCCGGCGAGGCTCGCCTCGATGGCATCCGTCGCGGTCTTCTCGTTGCCGGAGACCGATTCGATGTCGCAGAGTTGCCTGGTCAGGTCGGTTGATGATGCCGAGAGGTCGAGAACGGGAATCGTCGGATCGGCTGAACGCATGTGGGCGAGTTTACCGCGAGCGGCTATCGGTAACCTTGAGGCATGACTGAACGTGCGGCCTGGGGCTACGGACTTGCGACCATCTCGAACGACGGGACGCTGCTCGACACGTGGTTCCCCTCCCCTGCTCTCGGCGCCGTTCCGCCCGGCCGGGACCGGCACATCGCACCCGCCGCGCTCGAGCCGCTTCTCGGCGGCGACGACCGACGAAACGCCCGCGTGGACTTCATCACGGTGGAGATCGATCTTGACGCCGCCCCGGCATCCACCCCCGACGCGTACCTCCGGCTTCACCTGCTCAGCCACCTGCTCGTCGCGCCGAACTCCATCAACCTCGATGGCATCTTCGGCCACCTTCCGGTCGTCGCCTGGACGACCGCCGGTCCCATGCATCCCGACGACTACGCCCGCCTGCGGCCGTCGCTGCAGCGCCACGGCATCTCGATCACCGGCCTCGACCGCTTTCCCCGACTGCTCGACTACGTCGTGCCCGACCGGGTGCGCATCGCCGACGCGTCGCGCGTGCGCCTCGGCGCCTACCTCAGCCCCGGCACCACCGTGATGCACGAGGGCTTTGTCAACTTCAACGCCGGCACGCTCGGCTCATCGATGGTCGAGGGGCGCATCTCCCAGGGCGTCGTCGTCGGCGCCGGATCGGATGTCGGCGGCGGCGCGTCGATCATGGGGACCCTCAGCGGCGGCGGAACCCAGCGGGTCTTCGTCGGCGAGCGCGCCCTCCTCGGGGCGAATTCCGGCATCGGCATCTCCATCGGCGACGACAGCGTCGTCGAGGCGGGCCTGTACGTCACCGCCGGCACGAAGGTGTCGCTCGTCGGCACGGTCGATGGACAGACCGTGAAGGCGGTCGAACTGAGCGGGATGCCCGGTCTCCTGTTCCGTCGCAACTCCGCCACCGGGGCTGTCGAGGCCTTCGCCCGCTCCGGCCGCGGAATCGAGCTCAACGCGGCGTTGCACGCCTGAGGGCCGTGCGCCCGTGGGCCGTGCGCCCGAGGGGCGTGCGCCCGAGGGGCGGCCGAGCGCGGCGCGCGTGCAGCCTGGCAGCGTACGCTCCTGTGTCATGGACCGACGGCGGATGCGTGTTCTCGCAACCGTCGTCGCGCTCGGACTGGTCGGCGGGTCGGCCGCGATCGCCGATGCGGGCAACGACGTCGATCCCGAGACCGGCGGGGCCGCGAACCCGGCGGTGTCGACGAACGCGTGGCCGTTGCGGTCCTCGGCGAACGGCCAACGCGGCCCCGACTTCGTCACCGAGGTCGACGCCGTCGCCCACACCGCGGTGCTGGAACCCGGGTCGGCGATCGCGGTTGCGAACCTCACCGTGCGACCCGGACAGTACGTCGTACGGTACGCCTTCGAGGCACGCCTCGACAGCGCCTGGCAACCGGTCGAGCTGCGCTGCGGCGTCGTCGACGGCAACGGCACCACTGCGTTCCTCTTCGACGACCCGGAGCCGGTTCGCGCGGGTCAGGACTGGGCGAGCTACCGCGCAGAGACGACCTTCAGCCTCCCCGACATCACCCTGGGGCTGCGATGCTTCCCTTCTGCAACCGGCTTCAGCTCGGCATCCTTCCGCAACGTGAGCCTGTCGGTCACCACGATCCCGTTCTAGCGAACCGGCCAATCGCGTGCCGGCTCGCCCACGTAGAGCTGCTGTGGGCGGCCGATCTTCGTGTTCGTGTCTTCATTCATCTCGCGCCAGTGGGCGATCCAGCCCGGCAGTCGGCCGATGGCGAACAGCACGGTGAACATGCGCGGCGGGAATCCCATGGCCTTGTAGATGACCCCGGTGTAGAAGTCCACGTTGGGGTAGAGCTTGCGCTCGATGAAGTAGTCGTCGGCCAGCGCGACCGCCTCGAGCTCCTTCGCGATGTCGAGCAGGGGATCCTGAACGCCGAGCGCGGTGAGCACCTCGTCGGCGCTCTCCTTGACGAGCTTTGCCCGGGGGTCGAAGTTCTTGTAGACGCGGTGCCCGAAGCCCATGAGCTTGACGCCCTGCTCCTTGTTCTTGACCCGCTCGACGAACTTTTCGACACTCTCGCCCGAGTCCTTGATCTCGCCGAGCATCTTGAGCACGGCTTCGTTCGCCCCGCCGTGCAGCGGTCCGTAGAGCGCGTTGATTCCCGCCGAGATGGACGAGAAGATGTTCGCCTGGGTCGAGCCGACGAGCCTCACGGTCGACGTGGAGGCGTTCTGCTCGTGGTCTTCGTGCAGGATGAGGAGGCGGTCGAGCGCCTTCGAGACGACGGGGTTGACCTCGTACGGCTCGGCCATCGTGCCGAAGTTGAGCTTGAGGAAGTTGTCGACGAAGCTCAGCGAGTTGTCCGGGTACAGGAATGCCTGGCCGAGGCTCTTCTTGTGGGCGTAAGCGGCGATCACGGGCAGCTTCGCGAGCAGACGGATCGTCGAGATCTCCACCTGCTCCTTGTCATGCACGCTCGAGGACTCCTCGTAGTAGGTCGAGAGGGCCGATACTGCGCTCGAGAGCACGGACATCGGGTGCGCGCTCGACGGCAGACCGTCGAAGAATCGGCGGAGGTCCTCGTGCAGGAGCGTGTGGCGACGGATCTTCTCGTCGAATTCGCCGAGCTCGTCAGCGGTCGGAAGGTTGCCGTAGATGAGAAGGAAGGCGGCCTCGAGGTAGGTCGAGTTGGTCGCTACGTCCTCGATCGAGTATCCGCGGTAGCGCAGGATCCCCTTGTCGCCGTCGATATAGGTGATCTTGCTCTTCGTCGACGAGGTGTTCACAAAACCCTGGTCGATGGTCGTATAGCCGGTCTGCTTGGTGAACGTTGAGATGTCGATACTCGACGCCCCGTCGACACTTCGCAGGATCGGAAACTCCGCCGTGCCCCCCGGATAGTGGAGCGTGGCCTTGTCGGCGTTGTTCGTAGCGGCGTCAGTCACCCCTACAGCCTAAATGCCACGGGAAGGTACGATCGCAACCGCTAAGGAATCAGCGATTCAGTTGGAGGATGCCGCCAAACGGTTCGCGGCGGCCGCGATGCGCTCATCGGTCGTCGTGATGGCGAACCGAACGTGCCGGGAGTGCTCGACTCCGTAGAAGGTTCCGGGTGCGCAGAGGATGCCGAGCGCCGCCATCTCGCCGACCGTTGTCCAGGCCGAATCGCCCCTCGTCGCCCACAGGTACAGGCCCGCCTCGCTGTGATCGATGGTGAAACCGGCCCGCTCGAGCGCACCCCTCAGCACGGTGCGGCGCCCGCGGTAGCGCTCGCGCTGCTCGGCGACGTGCTCGTCATCAGACAGCGCGGCGACCATCGCCGCCTGCACGGGCGCGGGCGGGATCAGGCCGATGTGCTTGCGAACGGCGAGCAGCTCACCGACAAGGTCGGGGTCACCCGCCACAAACCCGGCGCGGTAGCCGGCGAGGTTCGATTGCTTGCTGAGCGAATAGACGGCGAGCACCGAGCCGAGGTCCCCTGCGAGCACCGCGGGGTCAAGGATGCTGGGCGTCGGCGACCCGCCCCACGGCGCGTCCCAGGCCAGTTCGGCGTAGCACTCGTCGCTCACGATGACCGCGCCGAGCTCCCGCGCACGCGCGACGGCCGCGCGCAGCTCGTCGACCCCGAGCACCCGGCCATCCGGATTGCCGGGGCTGTTCAGCCAGACGAGGCGGGTGGCCTCCGGCCACTCAGCCGGGTCGTCGCCCGCGTGCACGGTCGCGCCGGCGAGGGCGGCGCCGATCGCGTAGGTCGGGTAGGCGGTGCGGGGCTGCACAACAACATCGCCGGCGCCGAGCCCGAGCCACAGCGGGAGGCCGGCGATCAGTTCCTTCGATCCGATTGTCGGAAGCACCTGCGCGGCACTGAGGCCTTCGACTCCGCGGCGGCGGGCGAACCAGGCGACGATTGCCTCGCGCAGCGCGGGCGTTCCCGCGGTCTGCGGGTAGGAGTGCGCGTCGGCGGCGGCGATGACCGCGTCCCGGATGACGGCGGGCGTCGGGTCGACGGGCGAGCCGACGGAGAGGTCGACGATGCCGTCGGGATGTGCGCGCGCGCGGTCACCGAAAGGTACGAGGGCGTCCCACGGGAACTCGGGAAGCGACAGGGCCACGCCGGGCCGGGTTACTGGACGCCGACAGGCTGCGGCGGCAGTGCGGCAACGAGCGGGTGGTCCTTGTGGATGACGCCCACCTTGGCCGCGCCACCCGGGGAGCCGATGTCGTCGAAGAACTCGACGTTGGCCTTGTAATAGTCGGCCCACTGCTCGGGGGTGTCGTCTTCGTAGTAGATCGCCTCGACCGGGCACACCGGTTCGCAGGCACCACAGTCGACGCACTCATCCGGATGGATGTAGAGCATGCGATCGCCCTCGTAGATGCAGTCGACGGGGCACTCGTCGATGCACGCTCGATCCTTCAGATCGACGCACGGGAGGGCAATAACGTAGGTCACGGTGAGGTGAATCCCTTCGGTTGTGTACTACCGACAATGTTACCGCGCCTCGGATGGGAGAGTTTCGGCCAGGCGAGCACGACCGCGACGACGATGACGGTACCGTAGAGCCAGCCGTAGGCGATCGTCGAGTCCGGAATGAGCACAGAACCGCCGGTGCTTTCAGCCGCCAGGACCGCGATCACGACGAGAAGCGCGACGGAGGCGAATCCGACGACGACGCGGTTGTCGAAGATCAGGCGCAGCCCGGCCAGTGTGGCCGTGACAACGAGAAGTCCGAGCACCAGGCCGATCGGGCCACTCGCGCCGAACAGGTCGACGCTGACCTGGTGATTCACCGTGCCGAGGGCGCCGAGGGTGGCGCCGACGACGACGGCCAGGGCGCAGGCGAGAACGCGCGCCCGCCGGCTGTAGTCCGACCAGTCGCGGTGCGCGACCGGGTGCCCCTCCCGCCGGAACGCCTCGACGCTGCCGATCTCGTCGATCTGGCCGCCCGACATGACGATGCGGTCGCCGTCGACGGTGAGCTGGCTGCGGTGGGCGCGCAGGGCCGCGAGCTTGCGGGCGCGGACGGGGGCGATGTCCACCACGCTCACGTCGGGGTCGGAGAGATCCTGCGGTCGCAGGGTGCCCGGCGCCACAATCTCGTAGTAGGGCACGTTCATGACACGGGCGGCGTGACGCGCGGCAGAGTGCGCCGCGATGTGGTCCGGATGCCCGTACCCGCCGTTCGCGTCGTAGCTCACCACGGCGGTCGCGCCGACCGAGGCGATGACCGTCGCGATGTCGGCCGCGACCTCTCCAGCATCCGCCACGCACAGGGCATCGGCGGGCAGGTCGGGGCCGAGCTCCGGGCCGAACCCGCCCCACACCATTCCGGAATCCCGGTACCTGCGGGGGTCGCGGTCGACCATGCGGGCATCGCGGCCGCCGAGCCAACGGTGGTCGGTCACGCCGAGAATCTTCATCGCCTCGGCGATCTCGGTCTCCCTGTGGACCGCGATCGCGTCACCGTCGCCGAGCAGGTGCTGGAGCTCGGGCGGGACGATCTCGCCGCACTCCCCGCGCGTGCAGCTGAGCACGGTCACCGCGGTGCCGTCGTCGATGAGGCGCGCGATCGTGCCGCCGGTCGAAATGGTCTCGTCGTCGGGATGCGCGTGCACGAACAGCACCCGCTCAGGCCCCACCGGCGGCGCGAACTCAGGCGGAGGAACAGGGCACATGATCGACGTTCACTCCTGGATATTCGTGGGCCGATTCGGCTCTGACCCGCGAATCCAGACTACCGGTGCTGAGCAGTGGGCCGCTCAGGCGGGATTGGCTGTGACGGTGTAGTTCGCCACGAAACCATCGGTGCCGTTCGTGACCGCGACGAGCACGCCGTACGCTGCACTGTCGGCCGCGAGGGTGCCGCCGTCCGCGTTCGCCGGGCCCTCGAGGCGGGTGGTGAAGCCGGCATCCTCGAGTTCGAGCTTGATCGTGTCGAGGGCGGTCGCGTCGGCGACGCTCACCGTGACATTCCAGACCTTGCCGTCGGCGCTGCCGGCCGAGACCCCGTAGACCACGTCGCCGTCGGTGATGGGCACGTCCGCCGGAAAGTCCTCCGGCACGCTCTGGCCGCCCAGATCGACCTCTCCCCCCGTGACGTTCTCGATGACACCCTCGACCTGGCCGACGCAGCCGGTGAGCACGGGGGCTGCGGCGAGGGTGAGAACAATGGCGAGGGCAACGGCGATGCGGCGGCGCGGTGTGCGCATGGAGGTCTCCGATGGTGTGGCGGGGGCGTGGAACCCAGCGTATCGGTGCTGATTGTGTGAACGATGTGGGGTGGCTGATCCCGGCTCCAGGTGTCGCCAAAGTCGGAACTGCCTGGACCCAGCATCCGCGGGTCGCCCGCCGGTGCCGGGATACCGGGGTTCGACGCCGCGCATCCGGGCGACCGGCGACGGGTTCCGACTTTGGCGACAAGGCCACACCGGGGGAGGCAACTAAACCAGCTACATGAACCGCAGCCTGCTCGCGCCGGTGCGACATGAGAGCGGGCGGGACCCCTCCGGATGTCGCCGTGAGGGACCCCGCCCGGTACTGCTGCCGCCGCGTACGGGTTACGCGTTCTGCTTCTTGAGGCGCGAGGTCTTGCGCTGGCGCGCGTTGGCGTCGAGCTCGACCTTGCGGATGCGCACGAACTCGGGCGTCACTTCGACGCACTCGTCCTCGCGGGCGAACTCGAGGCACTCCTCGAGGGTGAGCCTGCGCGACGGGGTCATACGCTCGAACGAATCGGACGTCGACTGGCGCATGTTGGTCAGCTGCTTCTCCTTCGTGATGTTGACGTCCATGTCGTCGGCGCGCGAGTTCTCTCCGACGACCATGCCCTCGTAGACCTCCTGGGTGGGCTCCACGAAGAACGACATGCGCTCCTGCAGGGCGACCATGGCGAACGGGGTGGCGGAGCCGGCGCGGTCGGCCACGATCGAGCCGTTGACGCGGGTGATGATCTCGCCGGCCCACTGCTCGTAGCCGTGCGAGACGGCGTTGGCGATGCCGGCACCGCGCGTGATGGTCAGGAACTCGGTGCGGAACCCGATGAGGCCGCGCGACGGGACGATGAACTCCATGCGGACCCAGCCGGTGCCGTGGTTGCTCATCCCCTCCATGCGGCCCTTGCGGGCGGCGAGCAGCTGCGTGACAGCGCCGAGGTATTCCTCCGGCGCGTCGATCGTGAGGTGCTCGAAGGGCTCGTGCACCTTGCCGTTCACCTGCTTGACGACCACCTGCGGCTTGCCGACGGTGAGCTCGAAGCCCTCACGGCGCATCTGCTCGACGAGGATGGCGAGAGCAAGCTCGCCACGGCCCTGGATCTCCCAGGCGTCGGGGCGGCCGATGTCGACGAGCTTGATCGAGACGTTACCGACGAGTTCGCGGTCGAGGCGGTCCTTGACCATGCGGGCGGTGAGCTTGTGGCCCTTGACCTTGCCGATGATCGGCGAGGTGTTTGTACCGATCGTCATCGAGATCGCCGGGTCGTCGACCTTGATGGTCGGCAGCGGGCGCACGTCGTTGGGGTCGGCGAGGGTCTCGCCGATCGTGATGTCATCGAATCCGGCGACGGCGACGATGTCACCGGGGCCCGCGCTGTCGACGGGTACTCGGGTGAGCGCCTTCGTGATGAGCAGCTCGGTGACCTTCACATTGGAGACGGATCCGTCGTGCTTGACCCAGGCGACCGTCTGCCCCTTCTTGATCGTGCCGTTGAAGACACGCAGCAGAGCGAGGCGTCCGAGGAACGGGCTCGCGTCGAGGTTGGTGACGTGCGCCTGCAGGGGGTGCTCGTCGTCGTAGGTCGGCGCGGGAACGTGCTTGAGGATCGCGTCGAAGAGGGGCTCGAGGTCCTCGTTGTCGGGCATCGTGCCGTTCTCGGGCTTGTTCCAGCTCGCGGCGCCGTTGCGGCCGGACGCGAAGACGACAGGAACGTCGAGGATCGCGTCAAGGTCGAGGTCGGGAACGTCGTCGGCCATGTCGCTCGCGAGGCCTAGGAGCAGATCCTGGCTCTCGGCGACGACCTCGTCGATGCGCGCATCGGGGCGGTCGGTCTTGTTGACAAGCAGAATGACGGGGAGTTTGGCCTCGAGCGCCTTGCGCAGCACGAAGCGGGTCTGCGGAAGGGGGCCCTCGCTCGCGTCGACGAGAAGAACCACACCGTCGACCATGGACAGGCCGCGCTCGACCTCGCCACCGAAGTCGGCGTGGCCGGGGGTGTCGATGACGTTGATGATGATCGGGCCGCCGGCGCCGTGCTCTTCGGCGTGGATGCCGTTGTAGAGGATCGACGTGTTCTTCGCGAGGATCGTGATGCCCTTTTCGCGTTCGAGGTCGTTCGAGTCCATCATGCGGTCCTCGCCCTCGAAGTGGGCGTCGAACGAGTTCGTCTGCTTGAGCATGGCGTCGACCAGTGTGGTCTTGCCGTGGTCTACGTGGGCGACGATTGCGACGTTGCGGAGGTCTTTGCGAGTGGCAATGGCCATGCGTATATGAGTCCTTGACTGCTGAGGCGGCTGGCTGCTCGCCGCGATCGGGGCTATGCGCGATCGGGCAGGAGCAGCAACCAGCGGGCGCTGGGATGGGATCTATGGGGTGTGCAGGATCACGGCTCCGGTGCCCTGCACCCCGTAGTCTACCGCGCCCGAGCGATATCCGCCTGCGAGACGCATCCGGGGCGCGCCCCTCCCCCGTTCCGCGTTCTTACGCGGGCGTCCAATCCCAGACATTCCAGAGCACTCCGGCGGCGAGCGGCGACGGCGTGACCCCGGTGACGCCGGTCCGGAACGCCGTGATCGACGGGAACTGGTACAGCGGCATCCCGGCGCTATCCGCCCAGACGAGCCGGTCGATCTCGGCGAGGAGGCGGGTCTGCTCCGCGGCGTCCGTCTCCCGTCTCAACTCGGCGAGGAGGGCGTCGACCTCGGGGTTGGAGTAGAAGCTCGTGTTGTTGACTCCCCCGGTCGAGGCGAACGAGGCGCGTGCCGCCGTGACGGCGAGATTCGAGGCGCGCAGCGCGTACAACGACGCGTCGTACTCGCCGGGAAGACCGAGCAGTTCCTGCCAGGTGGGGCTGGAGCAGTCGGTCACCCGGAACCCCGCCTGTGCTGCCGCGGACTGGATGAGCTCGAACTCGCTCACGCGGCGCGGGTTCGCCGGATCGAAGAGGATGCACACCTCGGGCGCGACGGCCCCGGCCTGCCGGAGCAGCCGCTTCGCCAAGGCGACGTCGGGGCGGCCGAAGTCGGCTGACCCGTTGCGCTGCGCCGCCTGGGCGTCGTCGTCCGTGCCGGGGAGGAAGACGTGGGAGGAGCGCACCTGGGCGTCAGCGTGCACCGGGGCCACGAGTTCGTCGACGATCTGTTGGCGCGGGATCGTCTTGAGGAACGCTGTGCGCACGAGCGGGTCGTCGAACGTCTCGTTGCGGCCGTTCGCGACCTGCAGGTCGAGGCGCTCGTGGGTGGCGTCGAAGCCACTCTCGACGGTGACCCCCTCGATGGCGTTCAACGCCGCGGCGACGTCGGCGGTCGCCTGCGGCGCGACAACGTCGACGGAACCGTCGGCCAGGGCCGCGACCGCCTCGAGCGGGTCGCCGATGTAGCGCAGGACCACCCGCTCGTAGGTGGGCGCGTTGGCGCCGCGGTAGTTCGGGTTCGCCTCGAGAATCGTGCGCTCCGGGTCGCTCTCAGCGAGCGTGTATGGCCCGGTGCCGACGAGCAGCGCGGGGTCCGGCGGGTCTTGGGTGACGTTGAATCCCGAGTTCCAGAAACGGGAGATGCGGGCGAGGCCCTGGCCATCGGCATCCTGAACGGCGTCGACGATCGCCCGCTTGGCCGCGTCCGGGTCGTCGACCCCGAGGGCCTCCCCCGCCACCGCGTGGGCGGCGACCCCCACCTCGAATACGAGGCGCCAGTCGACGAAGTACTCGTCGTAGACGAGTGTGATCGAGCGTCCGCCGTCGCCGATCTCGGGCGTCGACGTGACGAGCTCGAGGCCGTCGCCCGACGACCCGTCGAAGAACACGACGTCGGCCGGAAAGTCGTCGGTGTACTGCTGGGTGTCGACGTCGAGGAACGGCCCGTCGTCGAATCCGGGGGTGTTGAGCACCCCGGAGTTCGCGGCCCAGGCGAGCAGAAGGTCGGCGGCATCCACCGGCACCCCGTCTGACCAGGTGACCCCGTCGGCGATCGTGTACGTGACGGTCAATGGCTCCTCCGAGTCGACCCTGACCGTGCCGAACGACTCGTCGGGCACGAGCTCGGACCGCTCGTCGTAGGCGAAGAATCGCGAGTTCGTGGCCGTGATCACGGAGGAGTTCGCGGGGGTGCTGCCGTATGAGGTGTTGCCGTTGTAGGAGCTGAACGGCGCTCTCACGGCGACGGTCACCTCGGTGCCCTCGGCGACGCCCCGGCCCGTGCATCCGACGAGCAGGAGAACCGCAGCGAGACCCGTCGCGAGGATCTGGAGCGCGCGCCGCCTGTTCGTCATTGCCTGTCAAGTGTGACAGCCGGGCGGCTGACGCGCGAACGCGATCAGCCAACCTCAGGTCGACGAGCGCCTGCCGCGGCGCTCCTACAGTCCCTCGTTGATGCGACCCGCTGCCCTCTTCTCGCGGTGGGCGCGCTGCGCGATCGGATCGGGCAGCGGCACGGCGGAGATGAGCTGGCGCGTGTACTCCTCGCGGGGCGTGCGCAGCACTTCGTTCCTGCTCCCCTGCTCGACCAGTCGGCCCCGGTGCATGACCGCGATGCGGTGGGCGAGGATGTCGACGACCGCCAGGTCGTGGCTGATGAACAGGCAGGCGAAGCCGAGCTCGGCCTGCAGGCCCTGCAGCAGGTCGAGGAAGCGCGCTTGGACCGACACGTCCAGCGCCGAGGTCGGCTCGTCCGCGACGAGGAGCTGCGGGGTGAGGGCGAGCGCCCTGGCGATGCCCACGCGCTGCTTCTGCCCGCCGGACAGCTCGTGCGGGTACCGGTTGCGGTAGCTGCGCGGCAGCTCCACCGACGCGAGGAGTTCCTCGACGCGGTGGCCGAGCTCCTCGCCCTTGGCGACCCCGGCGAGGAACAGCGGCTCGCCGATGCTCTCGCCGATCGGCATCCGCGGGTTGAGGGAGGATGCCGGGTCCTGAAAGACGATCCCCGTCTTGCGGCGCAGCGGACGAAGGTCCTTGCGCGTCGCGAACGAGATGTCGGTTCCGACGCTGGTGAGCTTGCCCGCCGCGATGGGAAGCAGGCCGACAGCGGCGCGCCCGAGGGTGGTCTTGCCCGAGCCGGATTCGCCGACGAGGCCGACGATCTCGCCGGGATAGATCTTGAGGTTGATCTCCTTCGCCGCCCTGAAGGCCGGGATTCGCCCCCGCTTCGGGTAGTCGATCGCCACGTCCTCGAAGTGCAGGATCGGCTCGACGCCCACATGGGACGGCGCCGCGCGCTCGGTCACCTCGATGCCCATGCCGAGGTGGGGAACGGCGGCGAGCAGCTGCTGGGTGTACGGATGCTGCGGGCGTCCGAAGATGTCGAGCGCGCTGCCGGCCTCGACGCCGACGCCGTCCTTCATGACCAGGATCTTGTCGGCGAGGTCGGCCACAACGCCCATGTCGTGGGTGATGAGGATGATCGCACTGTTGAGGCGGTGGCGCAGGCTCCGGAGAAGATCGAGGATCTCCGCCTGCACCGTCACGTCGAGCGCCGTCGTCGGCTCGTCAGCGATCAACAGCACCGGGTCGCAGGAGATGGACTGGGCGATCATCGCGCGCTGGCGCTGGCCACCCGACAGCTGGTGCGGGTACTTGTGGAACGCCAGCTCCGGCTCGGGCATGTCGACCTTGCGGAGCAGCTCGATCGCGCGCTCCTTCGCATCGGTCGGGTCGAGGTCGAAGTGGCTGCGCACCGCTTCGACGATCTGGAAACCGACGGTGTACACCGGGTTGAGCGCGGTCATCGGCTCCTGGAAGATCACGGCGATCGAGCCGCCACGCACGGTGCGCAGCTCCGACTCGGGGATGCCGCGAAGTTCCCGCCCGAGCAGTTCGATGGATCCGGAGACGCGCGCGTTGGGTGGCAGCAGGCCGAGGAGCGCCATCGAGCTCGAGCTCTTTCCCGAGCCGGATTCGCCCACGATCGCGAGCACTTCGCCGCGCTTGACGTCGTAGTTCAGGTCGATCGCGGCGGGGTAGAACTCGCCGTCGACCCAGAAGTCGACGCCGAGGTCGGTCACCTTCAGCACGGTCTCGGCCTGGACGACGTCCGGCGTGACGGGCGCAGCGGGGGTGATGGTCACGAGGTTTCCTTTCCTACCGAGGCGAGGGGCGCATCGGGTGGAGTCGATTCTGCGAAGCTGGAGTCATGGATCAAGCGCCGGTGACGTTTCGACTGAGGTACGGCCGATGGCTTTCGGCGGTCACGATCGCGGTCGCGCTCAGCGGTGTCGGCGGTCTCGTCGCCACCGGCGACGTGTCGGCCATCACGCGCTACGTCTGGCCGTTGCTGCTGCTCGCGGTCCTGGCCTGGACGCTGTTCTGGCAGCCGCAGCTGCGGATCGAGACCCAGGGCTTGATGGTGCGCAACGTGTTCCGAACGATCGAGCTGCCGTGGCCCGCGATCGAGCGTGTCGACACGAAGTACGCCCTCACGCTCTATACGACCATCGGTGTGTTCTCTGTCTGGGCGGCGCCGGCGCCCGGCCGGCACGCGTCGAGTTCGGCGACGCTCGGATCGGTGGGCTTCCTGCCGCGCCGGATGCTGGGGGTCGGCGGCTCGATCCGCCCGGGCGACCTGCCCGCGAGCGAGTCGGGCGCAGCGGCGTACATCATCCGCCAGCGGTATGACGAGCTGCTCGAGGCCGGGCTGCTCGCGGGCGTCGAGCCCGGAACGGCCCGCATCCGCCTGCACTTCCCGCTCCTCGTGTCGACGGCGGTCCTCGTTGTACTGAGCGCGCTCGGCGTCTGGCTGCCCTAGGGACCGCATCAGCGGTCCCGGGTCGGCGGGGTGTCCGGCCTGTCCGGCTGGGGCACTCCCGCGTCGCCGCGGCCCTCGCCGCGCGTGGACACCTCGATGGCCGCGCGGTCGAGGCCGGCGGACTTGGCGAGAGCCCGCGCGTTCGGCAGGCGCTTCTGGCGTGGGTCGAAGGCGTCGCGCAGTCCGTCGCCGATGAAGTTGATGCACAGGGCGATGATCACGATGAACAGGCCCGGCCACCAGAACAGCCAGGGCCTGGTCGAGAATGCCGCCTGGTTGTCGCTGATGATCTTGCCGAGCGACGTGTCGGGCGACTGCACACCGAATCCGAGATAGCTCAGGGCCGTCTCGAGCAGGATCGCGGCGGCCATCAGCAGTGTCGTGTTGACGATGATGACGCCGACGGCGTTCGGGAGGATGTGCCGGAAGATGATCCGGGTGTCCGACGCTCCGGCCACACGGGCGGCATCGACGAACTCGCGTTCTCGGAGGCTCAGGAACTCACCACGCACCAGTCGGGCGAGGCCCGTCCACGCGAACAGGCCGATGACGACGCCGAGCACTCCGGCTCCGAAGTTGCCGAACGCCCTCCCGAGCACTGCCCCGATCACGATCACCGGGATGGTGATGATGACATCGGTGAAGCGCATCAGGATCGAATCGGTCAGGCCGCGGTAGTAGCCGGCGACCGCGCCGAGCACCGTGCCGATCGTCGTGGCGACGAGCCCGACGATGACCATCACCATGAGGGACTGTTGCGCCCCACGCATGACGACGGCGAAGGTGTCACGTCCGACCTCGTCCTGGCCGAACGGGTGGTCGCCGATGTTGATGCCAGGTCCCCCCAAGAACTGGGGCACGAGGGTCATCGTGGGTACGGTGCGGTTCTGCACCGGCGCGAGCTGCGACCAGTTCCACTGCCACCAGCCGAGAACGCGCCAGTCGCCGATCGAGAGACCCACCGAGGTGAAGGCCAGGATCACGACGAAGGTGAGCACGGCCATCGACGCGACGGCCCCCTTATGGCGGAAGAACCGGCGGCGGACGATCTGCCCCTGGCTGAGACCCGCGACCTCCTTGAGCTGGGCGTTGTTTTCCGCGTCGGTGACGGTCGGCGTCGGTTCGGACGTCTCGGGCTGCTGCGACATGGTCATGCGTTTACCCGGATTCGTGGGTCGAGGGCGGCGTACACGAGGTCAGCCACGAGGTTGAAGAGAACGGCAAGCGTGCCGGTCACGACGAAGAACGCCATGACGGGGTTCGGGTCGGTCGCCTCGAGGCCCTTCACGAACAGCTGTCCCATGCCTGTCCAGCCGAAGACCCGTTCGGTGATCACCGCGCCGCCGACGAGAGCCCCAATGTCGAAGGCGACGATCGTCGCGATCGGGATGAGCGCGTTGCGGAAGGCGTGGCGCACGATGACGGTGCGCTCGGTGAGCCCCTTCGCCCGCGCGGTGCGGATGAAGTCCTGGTTGAGCACCTCGAGCATCGTCGCCCGCGAGTACCTGGTGTAGCTCGCCAGGGAGACGAGGATCAGCGCGATCGTCGGCAGCAGCAGGTGCGTGAACGAGTCGATCCCCTGGATCCAGAAGTTCCCGCCGAGATTCGGCGTGAACGCCCCGACCGTCGCGACCGGCCGGCCCCGGATGCGGCTCGAGTCGGAGTACGCCTCCCAGAACGACATGTACTGGTCGAGGCTCATCACCAGGATGACGAGCAGGCCCACGAGCGCGTTGGTGCGGAACGCCTGCCACCGGTCGCGCCTCGCGATCACGAACCCCACGGCCCCCGTCAACGCGACCGTCAGCACCAGCATCCCGAGGAACAGGCCGAGGCTCATGAGGGGGAAGACGTAGAACTTGAGCGGGTAGTAGAGCACGATCGCGAGAACGGCGACTGCCAGGGATCCGTACAGCGCGCGGCGGTTGCGCAGCCCGGTCGAGATGGCGGTGATGCCGAAGGCGATCCCGATCGCGGTGAGGCCGACGGCGACGATGCCGAGGCTCGGATCGCTGAGCCAGTCGGCGAGGTTGAAGTAGGCGAGGGTGACCGCGGTGGAGGCGCCGGCGACGACGGCGACGATGATCCTCTTGCGCGTGTTTCCGCCGAGGATCGACGACCAGAGCAGCGCCGCAATCACCGAGAAGGCGGCGATGACGACGGGAGGGATCTCCGGGTCGCGGAGAAAGTCGTTGAACCCGATCGCGATGAACTGCTTGAGCAGCACGGCGACCCAGAAGATCGGAAGCGAGAAGAAGAGAAACGAGAAGAACGTGACCGTGTAGTCGTACCCGGAGTATTGCCGGAGTGCGGTCGTGATCCCGATCGCGAGTCCGACGATGATGGCGAGCAGAGAGGCGGTCGTGACCAGCTGCAGCGTCTGGCCGAGCGCCTGGGCGAGTTGGATGGTGACGTCCTGGCCCTGGACGTTCACACCGAAGTCGCAGTTGCCCACGAAGCATCCGGCGACGCCCGAAAGCCAGATGAAGTAGCGCAGGTAGGGCGGGACGTCGAGGTTGAGCAGCTGGGTGCGCGCCTCGATGAGCTGGAGAGCGTTCGGTGCGGTGGAGGTGCGGAGGTCCTCGAGCGGGTCGCCCGCGAGGGCGGTGAGCACGTACATGATGTACGTCGCGGCCAGCAGGACGAAGAAGCTCGCGATGAGGCGGCGGATGATGAAAGTGGCCATGAAAGACGTGAGCCGTTTCTCTTGGAATCGGGGGATACAGGCGCTGGGGCCACCCGAAGGTGACCCCAGCGCCTGTTTCGAACTTCGCTAGACGAGCGTTACTGACACCGCTGGTGTCAAGTTACTCGCTGACGGTCCAATCCCACACGTTCCAGAAGATGGTCGGCGCGATCGGTCCCGGGTCGACACCGACGATGCGGTCACTGACACCGGTCACTCCCGGGAACTGGAAGATCGTCGCACCGTAGGCATCCGCCCACAGCAGTGCGTCGATCTCCTGCTGAATCTCGATCTGGCGCTTCTCGTCGAAGGTCACGTCGAGCTCGTCAAGCAGCTCGTCAACCTCGGCGTTCGAGTAGAACGTCAGGTTGTTGATTCCACCGGTGCGGAACGTCGGCGACGAGTTCGTCGGCAGCGTACTGGTCGACTGCCATCCGAAGAGCGAGGCGTCGTAGGCGCCGGGGGTGCCCAGGAGGCCGCCCCAGTCTTCGCTGCCGCAGTCGGTCACGTTGAAGCCGGCCTGGTTGGCCGAGTCCTGGATGAGCGCGAACTCGTTGACGCGGCGGGGGTTGTTCGACGCGTACAGGAGGCAGACCTCGGGAGCGGTGACTGCGGCTTCAGCGAGGAGCGCCTTGGCTCCCTCGATGTCCACCTCGGCATAGGCGTCCGACCCGTTATTCGTGACGGAGTCGTCGTAACCGTCGGCTCCGGGCACGAAGATCTGCGAGTTGCGCACGGCCGCGTCGTCACCCGTGATGGGTGCGATGAGCGTGTCGACAATCGCCTGGCGCGGGAGCGTCTTCAGGAAGGCCTCGCGGATGAGCGGGTTGTTGAAGTGTCCGCTCTTCGACTGGTCGAACTGGAGGTCGACGTGCTCGTAAGTTCCCTCGATGCCCGTGATGATCTCGATGCCGTCGATGGCTTCGAGGCCGGCGACGACGTCGGTGGTGGCCTGGGGGCTGATGACGTCCACTTCACCGTTCTCGAGCGCGGAGACCGCGGCGAGAGGGTCCGGGATGAAGCGGATCGTCACCTCTTCGATCTTCGGCTTGTTGTCGCCCTTGTAGTTCTCGTTCGCGACCAGGGTGATGAACTGGTCCGCTTCGAACGCCGAGATGACGTACGGGCCGGAGCTCAGGTACAGCTCGGGATCCTCTGGCAGCGACTGGAAGTTGAAGATGGAGTTCCACGCGGCCGAGATGGGCGCCATGGCCGCGGTGTCCTTGTCCTGGATCGCGGCGAGGACGGCGTCCTTGGCTTCGGCGTTGTCCTCGATGTCGAGGGCGTTCTTGCCGATGACGTGAGCCGGCAGCGGCGGCGGCAGCAGGATCTCCCAGTCGATCGCCGGTGCGTCGTACGTCAGCGTGATGGAGCGTCCGTCTTCGCTGACCTCGGGCGTCTCGGTGACGAGGTCGAGGCTCGTGCCGCCGGCGTCGAAGAAGACCTGATCTTCCGGGAAGTCCTCGTTGAGCTGTCCCGTCTCCGGGTCCTGGAACTCGCTCGCGTCGAACTCGGCGTCGTTGAACGCGTTGGAGTTCGCGGCCCACGACATCAGCAGGTCGGTCGCGTCGAGCGGCGTTCCGTCCGACCACTCGAGTCCCTCGGCGAGGGTGTACTCGACGACCTGCGGGTCTTCCGAGACGAGCTCGTAGGTTCCGAAGGACGGGTCGGTGACGAGCTCGGGAACGTTGTTGTAGTAGTTGAAGCCGCCGAGGGTGAGCGACGTGATGTTGTTGTTCGCGGTCGCGTTACCGAAGGACGTGTTGCCGTTGTACGAGTAGAACGCCTGGTTCCACGCGATATTCACGCTGGTTCCCTCTTCGAGTCCACTGTCCGCCTCTTCTGGCGCAGTGCAACCGGACAGAACAAGCGCACCGACACCGACTGCGGCTACTGCTGCCCCGATTCGTGTGATCTTCAATTTTCCTCCTGTGCGAAGTGAGCGGACGATCACGCAGGTGACTGTGCTATCGCCGACTCGATTATGTCGACCCTAAGCACGGTGGACCGCTCCTCCTACTGCAACACGAAAACGTTACACAGTGGTGACGATATCGCAGGAATTTTGTCTGGCCCAAGGAAATCACGCGCCAAATCGCCCGATAATGACGGAATCGGGTGCGGGCTCCCGACCTCAGCGGTGATATATTGCGTGATCGCGATCAGACGCCGAGCTGAATCCCGGTTCCCGGGATAGCCGCAAGCAGTTCCTTTGTGTATTCCTCACGCGGATTGTCGAAGACGTCGTCTGTCGACGACGCCTCGACGATCCGACCCTGGCGCATCACCGAGACATGGTCGGCGACGAGCCTGACCACGGCGAGGTCGTGGGTGATGAAGAGGTAGGTCAGACCGAGCTCCGACTGCAGCTCGGTGAGCAACGCGAGGATCTGGGCCTGCACCAGCACGTCCAGAGCCGAGACTGCCTCGTCGAGCACCAGGATCTCGGGCTTGAGAGCGAGCGCCCGCGCGATCGCGATGCGCTGGCGCTGCCCCCCGGACAACTCGTTCGGGTACCGGTCGATGAGCGTCGTCGGCAGGGCGACCTGGTCGAGCAGCTCCAGCACTCGTGCGTGCCGTTCCTTCTTGCTGCCGACACGGTGGGTGACGAGGGGCTCCGCGATCGTCGACCCGATGTTGTAGAGCGGGTCGAGGGAGCCGAACGGGTCTTGGAACACCGGCTGCATCTGGCGCCGGAGGGCGAGGAGTTCGCGCCCACTCACCGTGTTGATGTCTTTGCCACCCACCGTGACGGAACCGGATGTCGCTGACTCCAGCTTGAGGATGAGCTTCGCGACGGTGGACTTGCCCGAGCCTGACTCGCCCACGAGAGCCATCGTCGTGCCTGTGGGAATCGAGAACGACACGTCGTCGACGGCCGTGAACGGCTGCGAGCGCACCTTGCCGGTGTTGATCTGGAACACCTTGGTGAGATTTTCGACGACGATCGCGGGGCCGGCAGTGACGCGTGACGCCGCAGCATCCGGCACCACCTGACCGAGCGTGGCACGCTCACGATGGCTGCCCTGGATGCGGCGGGAGGCGAGGCTCGGCGCCGCCGCGACGAGCCGCTTCGTGTATGGGTGCTGCGGGTTCTGGAGGATCTCCAGCGACGGGCCGGACTCCACGATCTTGCCTTTGTACATGACGACGAGCTTCTCGGCCCGCTCGGCGGCGAGGCCGAGGTCGTGGGTGATGAACAGCACAGCGGTGCCGCTGTCGCCCGTGAGCGTCGCGAGGTGGTCGAGGATGACCCGCTGCACGGTCACGTCGAGCGCCGAGGTCGGCTCGTCGGCGATCAGGAGCTTCGGGCGGGAGGAGAGCCCGATGCCGATGAGCACGCGCTGCTTCATTCCGCCCGAGAACTGGTGCGGGTACTGCTTCAGCCGAGTCTCGGCATCCGCGAGGCCCGCCTCTTTCAGAACCGTGATCGCCTTGGCCTTGGCATCCTTGCCGCGCTTCGCCCGCCCGTTCGCGACGAGGGTCTCCTCGACCTGGAAGCCGATGTTCCAGACCGGGTTGAGGTTCGACATCGGGTCCTGGGGCACGAAGCCGATCAGGTTGCCCCTGATCTTGTCGAACGCCTTGCCGGAGGTGGCGGCGAGGTCGTTCCCGTCGAAGAGAATCTGGCCGCTCGTCACCTTCCCGGTTCCGGGCAGGAGGTCGATGATCGCGTGGGCGGCTGTCGACTTGCCCGACCCGGACTCGCCGACGATCGCGACGGTCTCCCCCGGCATGATCGTCAGGCTGACGCCGCCCAGCGCCGGGACGATGCCGTTCTGGGTGACGAACCCGACGTGCAGGTCGCGGATGTCCAGCAGTGGAGTGCCCTTGTCCCGGCCTGTTCCCGGACTGGTCGCTACGGTCGTGTCGGTCATCGGCGTGCCCGTGCCTTCGGGTCGAGGGCGTCGCGGAGGACTTCGCCCATCAGAATGAATGAGAGCACCGTCACGGAGAGCGCAATCGAGGGGTAGATGAGTGTCATCGGGTTGTTCCGCAGGTCGCCCTGGGCCTGGGAGATGTCCTTGCCCCACGACATCACATCCGGCGGCAGTCCGATTCCGAGGAACGACAGGGTCGCCTCGGCGACGATCGCGCCGGCGAGACCGATGGTGGTGATGACGATGACCGGCGCGATCGAGTTCGGAAGCACGTGCCGCAGCAGGATGCGGAAGTGGGACACGCCGAGCGCGGCCGCCGACATCACGAAGTCGGAATTCTTCACCGACAGGATCTGGCCGCGCAGCACGCGGGCAGTGCTGGGCCACGCAAAAATGCCGATGGCGAGCGAAAGGACGAGGATGCTGCGCGCCTCACGGGCCACAACCGACATGATGACGATGGCGGCAAGGATGTACGGGATGGCGAAGAAGATGTCGCCGATGCGGGAGAGCACCGCGTCGATCCAGCGACCGTAGTACCCCGACAGTGCACCGATGACGATCCCGATGACCGTGACAAGGAGTGTCACGATGATCCCGACCGACAGCGAGGTGCGCGTGCCGAAGATGATCCTCGCGTACACGTCACAGCCCTGCTTGGTGAAGCCGAGCGGATGCCCCGCGCTCGGCCCCTGGTTGCTGAATGACAGCGCGCAGGCCCGCGGATCAAGCTGGGTGAACAGCGCCGGGAACAGCGCGACGACGACCACAAGAAGCACGATGACGCCGGAGACGTAGAACAGCGGGCGGCGGCGCATGTCGCGCCACGCGTCGAGGTAGAGGTTGCTGGGCTTCGCGGCGACCTGCACCTTGTCGACGGCGACGAGAGGAGTCTCGTCGAGCGGTGCGACAAAGTGGGTCGGCGACAGCGGGGCGTTACTTGGCATAGCGAATCCTTGGGTCGAGGAATCCATAGAGAACGTCGACGAGCAGGTTGGCGACGAGGTAGATGATGACCATGACGGTCACGAACGAGACCACGGTGGGCCCCTCGCTGCGGATGATCGCCTGGTAGAGGGTGTTGCCGACTCCTGGCACGTTGAAGATGCCCTCGGTGACTGTCGCACCGACCATGAGCAGGCCGAAGTCGGTTCCGATGTAGGTCACGACGGGGATCATGGAGTTGCGGAGGATGTGAACCCGGATGACCCGGGGGCGCGAGAGACCCTTCGCGGTCGCGGTGCGCACGAAGTCCTCGTTGAGGTTCTCGATGACGGAGGTGCGGGTCAGCCGCACGATGTACGCGAAGCTCACGCTCGCCAGGACGACGGCCGGCAGGATGAGGTCCTCCCAGGGGGCGCCGGCACCGACGGTGGTGCGGGCGATGCCGAGTTTCACGCCGAAGATGTACTGGGCAACGAAGGCCGTGACGAAGATCGGCACCGAGATGAAGAGGAGGCTGACCACAAGCGCCGAGGAGTCGAACAGCTTTCCCTTGCGGAGGCCACTGAACAGCCCGATCAGAATGCCCAGGACGGCTTCGATCGTGACGGCGAGCAGCGCGAGCCGCAGCGTGACCGGGAACGTGCGGGCGAGGATGTCCGACACCGGCTGGCCGGAGAAGGAGGTGCCGAAGTCCCCGACGAAGATGCCTCCGACGAAGATCAGGTACTGCACGATGAACGGCTTGTCGAGGTTGTACTCGGCGCGGAGGGCGTCGGCGACGGCGGGGTTGAGTCCGCGGTCACCGCCCAGCGCGATGATGGGGTCTCCCGGAAGGGCGAAGACCATGAAGTAGATGAGCAGGGTGGCGCCGAAAAAAACGGGGATTACCTGCAGGAGGCGCCGGATGATGTACCAGACCACGGGTCTAGCCTCCGACTACTACGAGCGTGAACATGACTGAGATGCGACCTCACTGTTGCGGGACAGGCGTTGGGTGGTTCGAGCGCACGCATGCGTGGGGTGGCAGCGGCAAGCGCTACCACCCCACGACGCGGGATCAGCTCCCGTCAGGGAGGGGACCGGGTATTAGCCCTTGGTGATTTCCGAGTAGATCGGAACCGAGTTCCAGCCGAACTGCACGTTCTCGACGTTCTCGCCGTAGCCGCCGGTCACGTTCGAGTACCACAGCGGGATCGCGGGCAGGTCCGTCAGGAGCACGGTCTGTGCCTGCTGGAACAGTTCGTTGCCTGCCTCTGCGTCGGTCTGGGCAAGGCCCTCCTTGTAGAGCGAGTCGAACTCTTCGCTGGAGTAGTCGCCATCATTGGAACCGGCGCCGGTGAAGTAGATCGGTCCGAGGAAGTTGGCGAGGGCCGGGTAGTCGGCCTGCCATCCGGTGCGGAACGCGGTCTCGATCGTGCGCTCGGTGACGAGCGTGCGAATCTCGGCGAAGGTCGGGTACGGTGCACCGATCGCGTCGATTCCGAGGGTGTTCTTGAGCTGGTTCGACACGGCGTCGACCCAGGCCTCGTGGCCACCATCCGAGTTGTACGCGATGGAGAACTGGCCGTCCCACGGCGAGATGGCGTCGGCCTCGGCCCACAGCTTCACAGCCTCGTCGGGGTTGAACTCCAGAACGTCGGCGCCCTCGAGAGAGTCCGAGTAGCCGTCGATCACCGGGGAGGTGAAGTCGGTGGCCGGCGTGCGGGAGCCCTCGAAGATCACGTCGGTGATCTCTTCGCGGTTGATCGCCATCGAGATGGCGGCGCGGCGCAGCTTGCCCTCGTCGCCCTCGAAGTGTGCGAGGCGCTCCGGGATGGTGAAGGACTGGAAGACGGCGGCGGGCTGGTTGACGGCGCGGTCGCCGAACTCATCCTCGAAGCTGGCGAGTGCATTGTCGGGCACCGCGTCGAGCACGTCGAGGTTGCCGCTCTGCAGGTCGGCGTAGGCGGCTTCCTGGCTCGCGTAGAAGGTGATCTCGAGGCCGTCGTTCTGGGCCGCGCGTCCGCCTTCGTAGTCGGGGTTCGCGACGAGGTCGATCTTCACGTTGTGCTGCCAGGCGCCCTCACCGTCGAGCATGTAGGGGCCGTTGCCGATCGGGTTTTCACCGAACGCGTCAATGTCCTCGAAGGCGACTTCGGGCAGCGGGAAGAAGGCGGAGTAGCCGAGGCGCAGCGGGAAGTCGGACTCCGGCTGCTTGAGCTTCACCGTGAAGGTGGTGTCGTCGACGACGGTGAGGCCGGTCAGCTCGCTGTCCTCGTCGTAGCTGAAGCCCTCGATCGACTCGAAGAAGTAGCTGCTGAGCTGCTCGTTGCTGAGGAGCGCGCCGTACTGCCAGGCGTCAACGAACGACTTCGCCGTGACGGGGTCGCCGTTGGTGAAGGTCGCGCCGCTCTTGATGGTGATCGTGTAGTTCTGGGCATCCTCGGTCTCGATCGACTCGGCGAGGTCGTTGACCGGAGCGCCGTCGGCCGCGTAGTAGACGAGTCCCGCGAAGATGTTGTCCAGGATCTTGCCGCCGCCGGTCTCGTTCGTGGCGGTGGGGATCAGTGGGTTCTGCGGCTCGGAACCGTTGGTGGTGATGACCGCCGATCCGGCGCCACCCTCCGTCGCGGCCTGGCCCGAAGCGCATCCCGTCAACGCGAGGGCGGTGACCATTCCGATACCGGCGATTGCTGTGCCGATTCTATTGAATCTCAATTTTCCTCCAGTGCAAAAGTGAGAGGTGAGCGCGTTTGTAGCGCGATCCCCCGCGATTAACAGGGTGGCTGATTCGCTCCCTGTTGCTCGAAAAACCCTAGGCGGTTTTGCAGCGGCCTCCGACGCGGAGCTGGCTCTCACACAAAGTCCAGCGAATACCTGCGCGGTTTCTGGGGAAAACGCAGCATCCGAGCGCCAAAAACGGCATTTGCTTGCAAAAATCTGCTCACGTCCGCAGGTATTATCGAAATCGCATCGGAGGTCACTTGTCGGAAACCAGCACGGCGGCATCCGCTCCCGGCCATCCGAGCGAGCGACGCCTCATGGCGGAGGTGCTCATTGTTCTCGGACTTTCCCTGGGGGCATCAGCCGTCTACTCGGTGGTGGCGATCGTGAACTCCGCAACGAAACCCGAGCCGATTGCGGACCAGTCGACGGCACTCAACCCGTCGCTCAGCCCTCGGCCCACCTTCGACCTGATCTACCAGTTTCTCGCGATCTTCTTCGACCTGGTGCCGGTGGTGCTCGTCGTATTCCTGCTGTGGCGCCAGGCGCGGCCCCACCTCGGTGAGCTCGGCATCGACTTCTCGCGTGCCGGGCGGGACTCGCTCGCGGGAGCGGGCCTCGCGCTCGTCATCGGGATTCCGGGGATCGTGCTCTACCTCGCCGGGCGGCAGCTGGGGTTCACCCTCAACGTCGTGCCTGCCCCGCTCGACACGTACTGGTGGACCGTTCCGATTCTGTTGCTCGCCGCAGCGCGCGCCGGGATCACCGAGGAGGTCATTGTGGTCGGCTACCTGTTCGCACGGCTGCGCCTGCTCGGCTGGGGAACGTGGACGATCATCGTGACGACGGCGTTGTTCCGCGGCACGTACCACCTCTACCAGGGGCCGACGGCGTTCCTCGGCAACTTCGCGATGGGGCTGCTGTTCGGCTGGCTGTATGCACGGGGTGGGCGGCTGCTGCCGCTCGTCGTGGCGCACTTCCTGATCAACGCCGCGGTCTTCATCGGCTACCCGTGGGCCGCAGTCACCTTCCCGGCGCTATTCTCCTAGCTCCGCCCCTTTCATCATTCAGGAGGCTGGCCGACCCGCCCCCTTTCATCATTCAGGAGGCTGGCCGACCCGGCCCCTTTCATCATTCAGGAGGCTGGCAATCGGCAATAGCCGATCGTTGCGCACAGCCCCCAATGGAGCAGGTTCTCGCTATTCGGAGCTCCTCCGTGGCGTAAATCAGCGCAGGACGGTCAGCATCCGTCCTCAACTCCTGAATGATGAACGGCCGACCTACCCTCAACCTGGCCACCACCGGACTGCCGCCCACCAAATTCCTGAATGATGAACGGCCGACCGACCCTCGACCTGGCCACCACCGGACTGCCGCCCACCAAACTCCTGAATGATGAACGGCCGACCTACCCTCGACCTGGCCACCACCGGGCTGCCGCCCACCAAACTCCTGAATGATGAAAGCCCGGAGCGGGCGCGCTCAGTCTTCGAACGCCTGCGGCGACGGGCAGGAGCAGACCAGGTTGCGGTCGCCGTAGGTGTTGTCGATGCGACGCACGGGCGGCCAGTACTTGCCCTTGATGAGGCTGCGCACCGGGTACACCGCCTGCTCGCGCGAGTACGGGTGGGTCCACTCGCCGTCGATGACCGACTGCGCCGTGTGCGGCGCCCCGCGCAGCGGGTTGTCGTCGGCCGGGAAATCGCCGGCCGCCACGGCATCCGCCTCGACACGAATCGCGATCATCGCCTCGATGAAGCGATCGATCTCGGCGAGATCCTCACTCTCGGTCGGCTCGACCATGAGGGTGCCCGCGACCGGGAACGACATCGTCGGCGCGTGGAACCCGAAGTCGATGAGGCGCTTGGCCACGTCGTCGACGGTGACCCCGGTCGACGCCGTGAGTGGGCGAAGGTCGAGGATGCATTCGTGCGCGATGAGCCCCTTGTCGCCCGAGTAGAGCAGCGGGTAGTGCTCCCGCAGCCGCACGGCCACATAGTTGGCCGCAAGAACAGCGGCTGCGGTGGCGTCCTTGAGCCCGTCGGCACCCATCATGCGCACGTACGCCCAGCTGATCGGCAGGATGCTGGGCGAACCGTACGGTGCCGCCGACACGGGCGCTCCCGTATGGAAGTCGTGCTGCGCCATCGGATGCCCGGGCAGGAACGGCGCGAGGTGCGCCTTCGCTGCGACAGGCCCGACACCCGGCCCCCCGCCGCCGTGAGGGATGCAGAACGTCTTGTGCAGGTTGAGGTGCGAGACGTCGCCGCCGAAGTCGCCGAACCGGGCGAACCCGAGCACCGCGTTGAGGTTGGCGCCGTCGACGTAGACCTGTCCCCCAGCATCGTGCACGGTCTTGCAGATGTTGCCGACCTCGTGCTCGTACACGCCGTGAGTGGACGGGTAGGTGATCATGAGCGCGGCGATCTCGCCGGAGTGCTCCGCGATCTTCGCGCGCACATCGTCCAGGTCGACGTTTCCGAGCTCGTCGCAGGCGATCACGATGACCCGCATGCCCGCGAGCACCGCACTCGCGGCGTTCGTGCCGTGCGCGCTCGAGGGGATCAGGCAGATGCGGCGCTGGGTGTCGCCGCGCGAGTCGTGGTAGCCGCGGATCGCGAGCAGGCCCGCGAGTTCGCCCTGGCTGCCCGCGTTCGGCTGCAGCGACACGGAATCGTAGCCCGTGACGTCGGCGAGCCAGCTCTGCAGCTGCTCGATCAGGGTCAGGTAGCCCTGCACGTCGGCCGCGGGGGCGAACGGGTGCAGCCCGCCGAACTCGGGCCAGGTCACCGGCTCCATCTCGGTCGCGGCGTTGAGCTTCATCGTGCACGAGCCGAGCGGGATCATGCCCCGGTCGAGCGCATAGTCGTAGTCGGCGAGGGTCTTCAGGTAGCGCATCATGCTCGTCTCCGAGCGGTGCGTGTTGAAGACCGCATGCGTCAGGTACTGCGACTCGCGGGAGAGGCCGCCGGGCAGGGCGGATGCTCCGGAGCGAACCGTGTCGCTGTAGTCGGCATCCGCCTCCCCGCCGAACGCGTGCGCGACGGCCCGGATGTCGGCGAGTTCGGTGGTCTCGTCGACCGAGAGGCGCACGGTGTTCTCGTCGACCTTCCAGAGCAGCACCCCGAGGTCGTACGCCGTGGCCACGATGTCGGCGGCACGGCCGGGAACGGCAACGGTGAGCGTGTCGAAGTGGTCGGTGGAGACCTCGGCGCCGAGTCCCGTCAGGATGCCCGCGAGTGCCCCGGCGCGCGACGCGACCTGCTGGGCGATGCGCCGCAGCCCATCCGGGCCGTGGTACACCGCGTACATCGAGGCCATGACGGCGAGCAGTACCTGTGCGGTGCAGATGTTCGAGGTGGCCTTGTCGCGGCGGATGTGCTGCTCGCGCACCTGCAGCGAGAGGCGGTAGGCGGGGTGTCCCGCGGCATCCTTCGAGACGCCGACGAGGCGGCCGGGGAGCTGGCGTTCGAGTCCGGCGCGCACGGCCATGTAGCCGGCGTGCGGTCCACCGAAGCCCATCGGAACGCCGAAGCGCTGACTGGTGCCGACGGCGACATCGGCCCCGAGGTCGCCCGGCGACTTGATCAGCGTGAGCGCGAGCAGGTCGGCCGCGACGATCGCGATGCCTCCCTGTGCCTTGGCTGCGGCGATCGTTGCACTGGGGTCCCAGACGCGGCCGGATGCGCCGGGGTACTGCACGAAGATGCCGAACGCGGCAGGCAGCTCGTCCCCGTCGTGCAGCTCTGACAGGCCCATCTCGACGAGGTCGTAACCGACAGCGCCGGCACGGTTGGCGAGCAGAGCCTTGGTCTGCGGCAGCGCGTCGGCGTCGACAATGAATGTGTTCGACGCGGACTTGGATGCCCGGCGGGCCAGCAACATCCCCTCGACGACCGCGGTGCCCTCGTCGAGCATCGACGCGTTCGCCGTGGTCATGCCGGTGAGGTCGGAGACCATGGTCTGGAAGTTGATGAGCGCCTCGAGGCGCCCCTGCGAGATTTCCGGCTGGTACGGCGTGTACGCCGTGTACCAGCTCGGGTTTTCGAGCACGTTGCGCTTGATGACCGCGGGGGTGATCGTGTCGTAGTAGCCGAGGCCGATCATCGACCGGTTGACGGTGTTGCGCTTGGCGAGGATCCGCAGCTCGGCGAGCGCCTCGCGCTCGGTCGCGGCGGGCGGCAGAACCGAGTCCGCCGCGGAGCGGAAGCCGTCGACATGGATCGACGGCGGGACCGCCGCGGTGACGAGGGCATCGACGGAGTCGTAGCCGATCGCGGCGAGCATGTGTGCCTGTGCTGCGGTGTCCGTGCCGATATGGCGCGCGGCAAAGCCCTGGAGGTTGACGCCGCCCATTACTCCCCTACCAGCGCACTGTACTCGTCGAAGCTCAGCAGCTCGGGAAGCGAGTCGAAGCGCACCTTGATGAGCCAGCCCTCGCCGAACGGGTCGCTGTTCACGAGCTCGGGCGAGTCGACGACGGCCTGGTTCGCCTCGACGATCTCGCCGTCGACGGGTGCGAAGAGCTCTCCGACCGACTTCGTCGACTCGATCTCCCCGACGACCTTGCCGCTCGCGATGCTGGAGCCTGCGGTCGGAAGGTCGACGAACACGACGTCGCCGAGCTTCTCGGCGGCGTACGCGGTGATGCCGACGGTCGCGACGTCACCGTCGACCTGCACCCATTCGTGCTCGGGGGTGTACTGGAGGGTGGTCTTGTCTGGCATGGTCATGCCTTTCGCTTGTAGAAGGGGAGGGAGACGACGGTCGCCGGAATTCGGGTGCCGCGCACATCGATGTAGAGCTCGGCGCCGAGGTCGGCGCTGTCGGGGGCGACGTAGGCCATCGCGATCGGATGCCCGAGGGTCGGCGACAGGGCGCCGCTCGTGATGATCCCGACCTCGGTCTCTCCGTCGAAGACGGGGTAGTCCGCACGGCCGGCGCGCTTGCCTTCGGCCGTGAGTCCGACAAGCACGCGGGCGCCGTCATCCGGTCCCGCCTCGATCGCGGCGCGGCCCACGAAGTCGCCTTCCTTCTTCAGATTGACGACGCGGCCGAGGCCCGCCTGCGACGGAACGGTGTCGAGCGAGAGCTCATGGCCGTAGAGCGGCATGCCCGCCTCGAGCCGCAGCGTGTCGCGGCTTGCGAGCCCGGCGGGGACGAGGCCTGCGCCGGCACCGGTCTCGAGCAGCGCGTCCCACAGTGCCGGTGCCGCCTCCGGGGCCAGGTACAGCTCGAAGCCGTCCTCTCCCGTGTAGCCGGTGCGGGCGACGAGCATCGCGTGCTCGCCGTAGTGGCCGTGCGCGGACCGGTAGTAGCCGAGGCCGTCGAGGCCGTCGAGGCCGTCGACGCGCACGCCGGGCACCTCGGTGAGGATCTCGAGGGCGCGCGGACCCTGCACCGCGATGAGCGCGATGTCGTCGCTCTCGTCGTGCACCTCGCAGTCGAACGGCGAGCATCGGTCGCGCAGCTCGTCCGCGACGGCCTCCCGGTTGGAGGCGTTCGCTACGACGAGGTAGCGGTCCTCGCCGGTGCGGTAGACGACGAGGTCGTCCACGATCCCTCCCTCGCGGGAGAGCAGCAGGCTGTACTTCGCCTGCCCGATCTCGATGACCGAGAGCTTGCCGGCGAGGGCGTAGTCGAGGGCGTCCGATGCCTCCGGGCCGAGCACGAGGATCTCCCCCATGTGGGAGAGGTCGAACAGGCCGGCGGCGGTGCGCACCGCGTGGTGCTCGGCGAGATCGCTCGAGTAGCGCACAGGCATCATCCAGCCGGCGAAGTCGGTGAAGCTCGCGCCGGCATCCAGATGGCGCTGGTGAAGGGGCGAGAAGCGTTCTTCGGTCACGAGTTCTCCATATCGTCGCGCGGGCGCGAAAGCAACTGTGGGAACTCCCCCTCTGTCATGGGCCTGAGAGCTTCGCGGCCGGCCCGCTGGGGCCTGCCACTTTCACCGTGGGCGAGCGGGAGTGGTGCCTCACGCTTCTTTTCAGAGTGGCCTGTTCGATGCGGTACTCGTACCTGAGAGATTGGTGGGGAGAAATTGCTCCTTCGGTGTTCGCCGATGTTGTGGCGAACTCTCCCGCATCGCGTTGTGGGCCCGATGTTCGATTGTGGCTCAACCCTACCGCGCCGAGGCGCCGCGCCGGATTCGGGATTACGGGTCAGTCGCGGTTGTCGCGGAAGTACCGCACGGCCTGCCAGATCAGCACGGCCAGGGTCGTGAGTCCCATGGCCCCGAACACGAAGGGGGCCCAGGGAGGGAAATCGGCACCGGGGATGACGTACGCCGGCACGGAGGTTATCGCCGCAGAAATCGTCATGGCTCCATCGTGCACCCTGCGGCGGGCCCCGCCAACCTCCCGCGGTCTATAGCTCCGCCACCCGGCCCGCGTCGACGCTCCAGTGCCGGTCGAGGCGCACGTTCGCGAGCATCCGCCGGTCGTGCGTGACGAGCAGAAGCGTGCCGTCGTAGGCCTCGATGGCATGCTCGAGCTGCTCGATCGCGGCAAGGTCGAGGTGGTTGGTCGGCTCGTCCAGCACGAGCAGGTTGACGCCGCGCGCCTGCAGCAGCGCGAGTCCGGCGCGGGTGCGCTCCCCCGGTGACAGGTCGTCGCCGCCGCGGCCGACATGGTCGGCCTTGAGCGCGAATTTCGCGAGAAGAGTGCGCACCTCGCCGGGGCTGAGCTCCGGAACGAGCTCCTCGAAGCTCGCGGCGAGCGGATACGGCCCGGACAGCAACGCCCTCGCCTGGTCGATCTCACCGATCGCCACGCTTGTGCCGAGGCTGGCGGTTCCGGCATCCGGCATCTGGCGACCGAGCAGGGCGCGCAGCAACGTCGACTTGCCGGCTCCGTTCGCCCCCGTGATGCCGATGCGCTCACCCGCCGCGACCTGCAGCGAGACCGGCCCGAGAGTGAAGTCGCCCTGGTGGAAGACGGCGTCGCTGAGTGTGGCGACCACCGAGCTCGCGCGGGGCGCCGCGCCGATCGTGAATTCGAGCTGCCACTCCTTGCGCGGCTCGTCGACCTCCTCCAGCCGGGCGATGCGGCTCTCCATTTGCCGCACCTTCTGCGCCTGCTTCTCGCTCGACTCGGCCGAGGCCTTGCGACGGATCTTGTCGTTGTCGGGGGCTTTCTTGATCGCATTGCGCACGCCCTGGCTCGACCACTCCCGCTGGGTGCGGGCGCGGCCGACAAGGTCGGCCTTCTTCTCGGCGAACTCGTCGTACTGCTCCCGCTTGTGCCGCCGGGCGGTCGCGCGCTCCTCCAGGTAGGAGTCGTAGCCGCCGCCGAAGACCGCGTTGGAACCCTGGACGAGGTCGAGCTCGAGCACCCGGGTGACGCAGCGGGCGAGGAATTCGCGATCGTGGCTCACGAGCACGACGCCGCCGCGAAGCCCGCGCACGAAGGCCTCGAGCCGCTCGAGTCCGTCGAGGTCGAGGTCGTTGGTGGGCTCGTCGAGCAGCACGATGTCGAACCTCGAGAGCAGCAGGGCGGCGAGGCCCACCCGGGCCGCCTGCCCTCCGGAGAGACCGGTCATCAGCGTTTCGGACCCGGCCGCGCCGAGGTCGAGCCCGAGGTCGGCGAGCACTGGCGGAAGCCGGTCGTCGAGGTCGGCGGCTCCGCTCGCGAGCCACCGTTCGAGGGCGCTCGAGTAGATGTCGGCCGGGTCGATTCCACCGGTGCCCGGCTCGGCGAGGGCGGATGCCGCGGCATCCATCTCGCTCGTCGCGTCGGCGCACCCGGTGCGCCGGCCGATGTACCCGGAGACGGTCTCGCCCGCGATGCGCTCGTGCTCCTGCGGGAGGGCGCCGACGAATGCATCCGCTGGCGCGAGGCTGACGCTTCCCGCCTGTGGCTTGTCCGCACCGGCGAGGATCCGCAGCAGCGTGGACTTGCCCGAGCCGTTCACGCCGACAACACCCACGACATCGCCGGGGGCGACCGTGAGGTCGAGGGCATCGAAGAGCACACGGTGGGCGTAGCCGCCGGCGACACCCTTCGCCACGAGAGTTGCCGTCATGGGTTCAGTTTCTCACTGGTGACGGCGGATCCCCTACCCGCGCGCACTGACGGATAGTGTGTGCGGGTGGCCCAACAACGTGACGACAAACCCTCCACAGCGATGGCACTGCGCGATCTGCACGAGAGATTCATGGTGGAAGAGCGGGTCGTGGCGGCGCCCGTGCAGCGAAAGCTCTACCTGATCGCGGCGGTGCTCGTCGTCGTGCCGCTCATCGCCTTCATCGTGATCCTCATCGATGTGCTGCGGGGCGGCGAACTGTCGAGCATCGACGCGCCCGTCCAGGCCTGGCTGAACTCGGTGCAATCGGACTTCCTCACCGCGACAATGACGGGCCTGTCGGTGCTGTTCGGCCCACCCGTTTTTCCGATCGTGGCGCTCGTCCTGGTGCTGGGCTGGGTGGTCACGGCGCGTCACGCCTGGCGCCCGCTGCTGCTCGCGGGCGGCACGCTGGTCGCGATTGTCGGCGTTCGGCTGATCGCGGAGCTGGTCGGCCGCGCGCGCCCGCCCGTGCGGGGGATGCTCATCGGCCCCGAGCTCAGCGAGTCGTTCCCCTCCGGGCACGTGGTCGGCGCCGCCGCCATCATGCTGCTCACGGCCTACCTCGTGTTCTCCCGGAGGAGGAACCCCGGCACCGCCGTCGCCGCCTTCGTCGTCGCGTCGCTCGCCATTCTCGCGACGGCGGCGAGCCGGGTGTACCTCGGCTACCACTGGGCGACGGATGCCCTGGGCGCCGCCTGCGTCGCGCTGATGGTGCTGGGGCTGGTCATCGCGATCGACACCCATCGGACGGTGCGCGTCGCCAATGCCGGGAGCCCCGCACCTGGAGGAACCCCCGTCTCCGGGGGAAGTGCCACCGTCGAGAACGGGTGAAGTCACGCTCCCGCGCGCAGTGCGCGAGACAGGCAGCATCCGTCGCCGAAATCGACCCCCTGTCGCGCGCCGCTCCGGCTTTGTACCCTTGAGCATTGGTTGACCGCAGAAAGGCGGGTCGTGATGAATACCGACGTTCTCCTCTGGATCATTGTCGGCGTCGTCGTTGTCGCCGTGCTCCTCGTGTTGGCCCTCGTTCTGTCGCGCCGTCGCGAGAGCGACGCCAAGCTCGAGGACGACCGGCGCCGCGCCGAGGAACATCGCGAGCAGGCGCGCGAGGCGGACCTCTCGGCGCGAGAGCGGGAGGCCGACGCGATGCGCGTGCAGGCCGAGGCGCAGCAGGCCCAGGTCGAGGCCGAACGGCTTCGGAACGAGGGCGAGCGGCGCCGGATGGATGCCGAGGGCGTCCGCGCCGAGTCTGAGGAGCATCTGCGGCGGGCGGACGAAATCGACCCGGACACCGTCGGCCGGTCGGAATCGGAGACCGGCGGCCGGCGCGACGACTCGCCAGACACTCGCCGCGACGGTGCACCCGATACCCGCCGCGACGAGACGACGCGCTGACTCCACACTGACAGCGGCTAGTGTCGACCACGTCCCGCCTGTCGCGTCCGGCTTTCGAATCTGTCGGACCTCTCGAAAGCTTGTCTGATGACCACCGGCATCACAGCCTCCCGGCCGCGCACCTCGCTCCCCCGCGCGCTCGCCCGGATTGCTCTCGGGGCGTTCCTCCTGCTCGCCGGGATCAGCCACCTCACCACGAACCGCGAGGCGTTCCAGGCGCAGGTGCCGGAATGGCTGCCGCTCGACGCCGACTTTGTCGTGGTCGCCTCGGGTGTGGTCGAGATCGCGCTCGGACTCGCCCTGATCGCGCTGCCGCGGCAGCGGGTGCTCGTGGGCTGGATCACCGCGGCGTTCTTCGTGGCGATCTTTCCCGGAAACATCTCCCAATTCGTCACGGCCACCGACTCGTTCGGCCTGAACACCGACCTCGCCCGCGGTATCCGGCTGCTGTTCCAGCCGCTGCTGGTTCTCTGGGCACTGTGGTCGACTGGCGCATGGCAGGCCTGGCGGGCCGCACGCACCACCGACGGCGCTAGACGGTAGACCAGCCGCCGTCTGACATCAGCACTGCGCCGTTGACGTTCGGCGAGTCCTCGCTGAGCAGCCAGGTGATCGAGGCCGCAAGGTCCTCCGCGGCCGCCGGTGTCGGAATCGTCGTCTGCATGATCGGTCCGAGGCGCTCCCCTGCCCAGGCGGACAGGAACGGAGCCTCGATGTTCGTGATGACGGCGCCGGGCGCGACGGCGTTGCAGCGGATGCCCTTCGGGCCGTAGAAGAGGGCCGTGCTCTTGGTGAGCCCGATGACCGCGTGCTTCGACACCGAGTAGGTGGTGCCGGATCCGCCCGACTTGATGCCCGCTTCGCTCGCGACGTTGACGATGCGGCCGAAACCCGCGTCGACCATGCCGGGCAGCACCGCGCGGATGAGGCGCATCTGCGAGGTGACGTTCACCCCTATGACCCGCTCCCACACCTCATCGGTGATCTCCGCCGTCGGCAGGAACCCGTCCATGATTCCCGCGTTGTTCACGAGCCCGTCGACGCTACCGCCTGCCGCCGCGACGATGTCATCGACCGCCCACCGCGAGCTCACGTCCCCGGCGACGATCAGGAGGTCGGCCCCCTCGTTGCCGGCAGCCAGCGCGTCGAGCCGCTCGGCGGAGATGTCACTCGCGACGACGCGGGCTCCCTCGGCGAGGAGGCGCTCAGCGGTCGCCTTGCCGATGCCGCTTCCGGCACCCGTGACGATGACCGTGCGGCCGGTGAATCGACCCGGAACTGATGATACGGGCATGGAAGGGTCCCTCGTGTTCGACGCTGAACGCGCCGGACGCGGGCGAACCTGAACGTACCCTCGGGCGCAGGTCACCCAACAGGCCTTGCTAGGCGGCGCGCACGTCGATCTCGCCGGGCGCCGCGCCGTCGCTCCCGAAGACGAGACGCCGGGTGGCGATCTTGTCGGTGAAGAACCGGTCGTGGCTGACCACGACGACGGCTCCGGGGAAGTGCACGAGTGCCCGCTCCATGACCTGCGTACTGGCCATGTCGAGGTGGTTGGTCGGCTCGTCGAGAAGCAGCACGGATGCCCCGGACAGCAGGCATTGCGCCATCGCGACGCGCGCCCGCTGTCCGCCGGAGAGGTTGCCGATCCGCTGTTTCAGGTCGGCCTCGGAGAACTGGAACATGCCGAGGAACCGGTTCACCGACTTGCGGGTCGCGGTGAACGCAAGGCTCCCGGGCATTGCGTTGACGGCGTGGGTGACGGTGTCGTCGTCGTCGAGCTCGTCCAGCATCCGGTTGTACGAGACGACACCTGCTCCCTTCGCCCAGGCGACCTCGCCGGAGTCGGCATCCTCCTCCCCCGTGAGCACCCGCAGCAGTGTCGTCTTGCCGCTGCCGTTGGAGCCGAGCACGACGATGCGGTTGCCGCGCCGGATCTCGAGGTTGAGGCCGTCGAACAGCACCTTCTCGCCGTAGGCCTTGCTGAGCATCTCGACCCGGCAGAGCACGTCCTTGATGTGCAGGCCGCCGTAGATCTCGGTGATGATCTGGTCGACCGGGCGCGGAGCGCGGGACTTTTTGATGTGTGAGAGCTGCTTGTCGAGGCCGCGGCTCGCGGCCTTTGCTGCCTCGCGGCGGTCGGCGATTCCCTCGGCCTCGAAGGCGAGCAGTTCGGACTCGTGCACGAACTGCTGCTCGAGGCTTTTGAGCCGGAACTGCTTCTGCACCACGTACTCGCCGAAGTTGCCGGGGTACTCGTGCAGGTGGAAGTTCTCGACCTCGATGATGCGCGTGACGACGGCATCCAGGAACCTGCGGTCGTGGCTAACGACGATCGCGGCGCCTCGGAAGTCGCGGAACCAGGCCTCGAGCCACTCGACGCCGGCCACATCAAGGTAGTTGGTGGGCTCGTCGAGCAGTAGCACGTCGGGGGCCTCGAGCACGATCTTCGCGAGCGCGGCACGGTTGCGCCAGCCGCCGGACAGCTCGTCGATCGGGCAGGTCCGGTGCGCTTCGGTAAATCCCAGCGTTGTGAGGGCCCTGTCGATGCGGCGGGTGTAGTCCCAGCCGTCGAGCCGGTCCATCTCCTCGAACAGCTCGGCCTGGCGGTGGATGAGCCGGTCGAGCTCGGGGCTCGCGCTCGGGTCGGCGGCGATGGTCGCGTCGATCGTCGCGAGTTCCGCCTCGACGGCCTGGATGTCGGAGAACAGGCCGACGAGCACCTCGGTGATCGTCGCGTCGCCGTCGAGTTCGGAGAACTGCGAGAAGTAGCCCACCTTGATGCCCGGCTCGAGGGTGACGGTGCCGCTGTCGGGGGCCACCTGGTCGAGGACCAGCTTCAGGATCGTGGTCTTGCCCGAGCCGTTGCGTCCGATCAGGCCAACCCGGTCGCCGGGCTCGAGGCGGAAGAAGGCCTCCCGCAGAATCTGGGTGTTCTCGAATCGAACGCTCACGTCGTGCAGTCGGATCAGGCTCATGCCCGGTGTCCTCTCGGTAGGGGTCCAGGTCGTGCGAACTCCACCCGGTATGTCGCCGCCCAGCCTACGGGTAGCTTCGGAGGATGGACCTGTCCGTGCCGACCTCGCTCGGCGACTCCCGTCTCGTGGTCGATGAGGCGGCGGATGCCCGTGCGGTGCTGTGGCTCGGCCATGGTGCCGGGGGCGGGATCGGCGCCGCGGATCTCGCCGCGCTGGCATCCAGGCTTCCCCGCCTGGGCATCACGGTGGTGCGGTACGAGCAGCTGTGGCGGGTGGCGGGACGCAAGGTGGCGCCGCGTCCCGTGGCGCTCGACGCGGCGTGGCTGGAGACGGCACCGCTCGTGGCGGAGCTCGCCGGCGGCCGGCCGATCATCGCCGGTGGGCGAAGCGCCGGCGCGCGAGTGGCCTGCCGCACGGCATCCGCGGTGCACGCGGTCGGCGTCGTGTGCCTCGCCTTTCCCCTGCATCCGCCCGGCAGACCAGAGAAGTCCCGGCTCGCCGAACTGCTGCTGCCAAATCTGCCGGTGCTCGTCGTGCAGGGCGACCGAGACACGTTCGGGTCGGCGGCGCTCGTCGCCGACGAGGTGCGCGGGCAGGCCGGGATCCGAGTGGTCGAAGCTGGCGGCGCCGATCACGGCATGAGAGTGCGCGCGTCGTCGCCGCTCGATGCCGAGGGAGTTGCGACCCTCGTGGTCGGAGCGGTGGCCGAGTTCGTCCTGGGGCTGGTGCGAACCTAGGCCTTCCTCGCCGCGGCCTTCGCAGCCCGCTTCGACTCCCGCACGCGGGTGAGCGACTCGGGGTCGACAATGTCGGCGACGGAGCGGTACGAGCCCTCCTCGCCGTAGGGTGCGGATGCCTCGCGCCACCCGGGCGGCGTGACCCCGCGCCGCTTGCCGAGCAGGGCGAGGAAGATCCTCCCCTTCTGCTCGCCGAAACCGGGGAGATTCTTCACGCGGCGGAGGATCTCGGCGCCGTCCGGGGAGTCCGAGGTCCAGATGGCCGAGGCCTCCCCCTCCCAATCGGCGACGATGACGCGGGCCACTTCCTGCACGCGCCCAGCCATCGATCCGGGGAAGCGGTGCACCGCCGGTGTCTGGCGGAAGACCTCGACGAAGGCGTCGGCGTCGTAACCGGCGATGGTCGCCGGATCCAGGGCGCCGATCCGGTCACGGATCTTGGCCGGGCCCACGAACGCCGTCTCCATCGCAATCTGCTGGTCGAGCAGCATCCCGAGCAGGAGCGCAAACGGGTCGTCGCTGAGCAGGGCGTCGGCCGCGGCGTCTCCGGTGATGTTGAGAGTCATGTGGCCATTTTGCCACCAGCGGTTCGGATGCCGCCGGCGATATGTCACAAGCGTGATCTCGCGGGCGCCCCGCCCGCGATGTGGAACGCCACGCGCACCCGGGTCGCAACGGAGGGCTTCGGCGCCCTGTTGCTGTCGAAGCAGGACGCGGGCGGCCAGTGGGCGGGCGGCGCCCACTTTCCTGCGAGGTTCTTCGGCAGTGCTGAAGCCGACGAGCCCGGGCAGCCGTGGACCGCGACCACGTGGTCACTCAAAGACCTGCGGGAGTGGGGTGGCGCTCGCGGCATGGTTTGCCGCGCACCGGCTCGCCGACGGAGGCTGGAACTGCGAGGCGGAGGAGGGCGACTCGACGCGCTCGTCGTTCCACTCCACGCTCAATGCCCTCCGGGGCATCTTGGCCTACGAGCGGATCACGGGTGACGCCTCCCTCCGCGAGGCGCGCCGCGGCGGCGAGGACTACCTGTTGGAACGGCGCCTGATGTACCGCGCGACAACCGGCGATCTCGTCGGCGACTTCGTGACACGGTTCGTGTATCCGAACCGCCATCGCTACAGCGCTCTCGCAGCGCTCGACCACTTCCGCGGCGCCGCCCTGTTCGACGGAACGCCGCCCGATGATCCCCGGCTCGCCGCGGCGGTCGACGTCGTGCGCGCCTCACGGCAACCCGACGGCACGTGGCGTCAATCTGCTCCACTCGCGGGACGCACCTGGTTCGACATCGACGCCTCCGAAGGCGAGCCGTCCCGCTGGCTCACCCTGATAGGAACCCGCGTGCTCGACTGGTGGGACGGGGCGCGCTGACCGCGGGACTCGTTTGTCTCACGTAAAGAGGCTCACCCCACCCGGACCAACCAGCAGTCCGACGACGATGAGCACAACACCCCAGAGAATCTGGCGGCGAAAGAGCGCCACAACACCAGCAATAACGAGGACTACCGCAATGATCCAAAGGATTGTTGCCATGGTGTTGCTCCATTTCATTGAGCGCCGGCGGGCCATACGCCCACAGCCGCGGTGGGGGGTGTTGAACTGAACGTACTCTCTGATCGGGCTCTGACCACCGTGTTTCATCCGGAAAGTCGTCGCTCAAGGCATCGGACCTCGATCCGGCATCCGCCTTTGCTGTCAATCTGTCGGCGAACGAGTCAGGCACGGGCGGGCGCGATTTACGATTGCGCATCCCGTATTCGGGTCAGAGACCGAAGCTCCCGGATCGGAAAATCGATGACGCTACTCCTCAAGCCCGGCACCGATTGGCACAGTGTCACCGACACTGCCCGGCGACTCGCGCCGGAAGCCTTCGACAGCGATCGAATCCGCAACCTCATCGGGGGGAGCTGGCGTGCTGTCGGCACCACGGGCGAGCACGTCAGTCCGGTCGACCAGACACCGATCCTCGGCCCGCCGCGGGTAGACCACGCTACGGCTGTCGCCGCGGTCGCTGACGCGGCCCGCCAGCACCGCGCGTGGGCCGCGGTGCCCCTCGACGAGAGGGTTGCGAGGGTGAGGTCAGCACTCGATGGGCTGCGTGATAGCCGCGACGCGATCGCGATGCTGCTGGTCTGGGAGATCGGAAAGCCGTGGAAGATCGCGTGCGCGGACATCGACCGCTGCATCGAGGGCGTCGACTGGTACCTCGGCCAGATCGGGAGGCAGCTCGAGGGCCGGCGCCCGTTGCCGGGCCCGGTTTCGAACATCGCGTCGTGGAACTACCCGCTGAGCGTTCTGGTGCACGCCGAGCTCGTGCAGATGCTGGCAGGCAATGCTGTCATCGCCAAGACCCCCTCACAGGGCGGCTTTCACGCGCTGACGCTGGCGCACGCGATGATGGCGCGTGCCGGCCTCCCGGCCACACTGCTGTCGGGGGTTGGGGGCGAGCTGGCGGATGCACTCGTCTCCTCATCCAGTCTGGGCGCACTTGCCTTCGTGGGTGGGCGATCGAACGGGCGGGCGGCAGCCCTGACCCTCGCGAACTTCGACAAGCGACACATTCTCGAGCAGGAGGGGTTGAACGCCTGGGGTATCTGGGACTACTCGAACTGGGATGAACTCGCACCTCTTCTGCGCAAGGGCTTCGAGTACGCCAAACAGCGCTGCACGGCGTACCCCCGCTATGTGGTGCAGCGACGACTGTTCCCGACGTTCTTGGAGATGTACCTGTCGGTGATCGGAAACCTTCGATTCGGGCATCCGCTCGCCGTGGAGGATGCCAGTGACGACTTGCCGGATCTCGAATTCGGCCCCGTGATCCAGAAGGTCAAGGCCACAGAATTGCGCGCCCAGTACGACGAGGCGATCACAATGGGTGGCATCCCGCTGTATCACGGGGACCTGTCGAAGGGAAAGTTCCTCCCCGGGCAGGACGTCGCCGCCTACGTCGCGCCGGCGTGCGTGCTCGAGCCCCCGAGGGCATGGTCGCTGCACCACTCGGAGCCATTCGGACCGATCGACTCCATCGTCTTGGTCGACACCGAGGCAGAATTCATCGCCGCGATGAATGTCTCGAACGGGAGCCTGGTCTCCTCTGTGGCAACGGATGACCGCGCGTTCGCCGCGCGCGTGCGGGAAGAGGTGCACTCCTTCAAATTCGGCATCAGCCGCCCCCGCTCCCGCGGGGACCGGGACGAGGTATTCGGCGGGCGCGGCGCCTCATGGCGCGGCGCATTCGTCGGCGGGGACCTGCTCGTCGACTCGGTCACCGAAGGCGAACGGTCGCTTTTCGGCAACTTCGCGGACGGGTCGCGGTATCCGGATACGCTCGACGACTGACGGCGGCGCAGCTTGGTCGTCAGAAGCAGTTCTCTTCAGAAATGACTGCCGTCGACCCAACTTTCTCGAACGTTACGTCCCAGGTGGATGCGGCCGTCCCGCTCGGACTGCTCCATGCGGGTGACGGTGCTGGGGGCTACACCCAGGTTCTCCGCAAGCTCGCGCACGGTCCACCCGACCGCGTGGCGGGTGTCCGCGATTGTTGTCGACAAGCTCCACCTCCTTTTGTTGCCTTGTAGTGCAACAAATTTGAGCTCGCCTGGCGATGCCTGATCGAGTCCGTCGTTGGTAGTCGTCGACGCTTCTCAACCTGCGCGAATCAGGTCTACGACTTCCTGCGCGCTCTCCTCCGGCGAGAGGATAATCTGCATCTGGTTGCCGTCGAGCGCTTGCATCACTGTGACGGCAGCTTGTATCTTTCCACCGATCTTCATGACGAGTCGCGCCGCGTCTCCGGCTTGTGCCGCCTTGTCCGAGAGTGTGTTGAAGACAACCTCCCCATCCGAGCTAAACGTCACGTCGACCGCATTCTGTCCCTCAACGGCGGCGACAACGGCATCCTCAACGTTGGCCCGCTCGAAAACGGATGGGAGCACAACGTTGACGCCATTGACCGAAACGCACTGAGGGTCCGACACGTCAGTGCACGTCTCCGAGACCGCCAACTCAATCGCGCCCCCGGTGACCGAGGATCCCTCTTCGGCACCATCCGCGGCGGAACACGCACTCAGCACCAACACGACAAGTGCGATGAGAGAGAGCCAAGGTGTTCGAGAATTCAGGATCATCCTTTCTCCGACTCAGGAGTTGGCTGCGGCACAGCTCCTGCGCCCAACCGTAGCGAAAACGACGGAGACTCACCACTGTCACGAGGAAGCGTGTAGCTGGAGCGCGAGCGATACCTCGTTCCTATCGCTTTCCGGAGGGCCAACTCGCACGAGGATGTGGTGACCCATCTCACCTGAATCGTCAGCCTGAGCTGAGATCGCACCGCGGCGCGGTGCCGCTACTCCCGGCCTTCCTCAAGCGGGATGAGCATGGTTCGGAACGGACCGGCAACGGCGTGGAGGCCCCAGATGCGATCGGCGACGCCGTCGATGCCATTGGCAAGCTGAAGCTGCGGGATGCCACCGGGGATAACAAGTTGACTGACCCGAATGCCCTCACCCTCGAGCGCGTCGTGGATCATTTCACCGTAAGCGCTCTCGGCCGGAAAGGCGACCGAAGTGCCGGCGAAGTCAGCACGGGCCTTGACCGAAGTTCCACCATTGATCAAGACGACGCTGCCACTACCGGCCTGCCGCATCGCAGGGAGCACCGCACGCACCGCGTGAATGAGCCCGAGGGCGGAGAACCGCAGTGCCTCCAACGCCAGCTCGGGTGTCATCTCAAGCACCGGCTTCAGGTAGTCACGCGATGGGAGCGGGCTGTACTGAAGTGCGGTGATGGGCCCGAGCTCTGCTGCGGCACGCGCAAGGGCACCTTCGAGCGACGCCGGCGTGAGGACATCCGCAGCGTAGCCACTCGCGGTGAAACCGGCAGCCGTGAGCTCCGCCGCCATAGCGTCAAGTTTCGACTGGTTCCGGGAGATCAGCGCTACGGAGAAGCCTTCGCGCCCGAATCTTCGCGCAACGGCTGCTCCAAGTCCCGGTCCAGCTCCGATGATGGCGATGACGGGCACAATGGTCTCCTTAGTTTGATGATGCTGCGGCGACTATCGTACAGAGGCTCGGGCTGCCTCCGACCTGCTTGCGCTCGGAGCGCGAGGCTAGACGTTGAAGCGGGAACTCCTGCACGTTCCGTAGCCGAATCAGCGGGTTAATCCCAGTCGAGATATTCCTCGATGACCATCGCAGTCTCGATAGGGTGCGACATCGGAAACAGATGATTCGCCCCACCGATCGTCGTGATGCTCGTGCGCTCGGAGGCTGCGGTCCGGAGCTGTTCTCCGTTCGACGGCGGAGTGAGCTCGTCTTCAGCGGCCTGAATGATCAGCACAGGAATAGCAGGGGGTAACTCGATTTGCTGCTCCTCGACCCGCAGCAGCACCAGACCGTTCACCCGTTCGGAATATTGCGCGGCGAAGACTCGGGCCACCGTTCCGCCGAATCCGTATCCGCCGATCCAGGTGTGAGGAAGGCCGAGGTGATCGATCACCGCGAGAGCCTCTTCCGCTCGCTCGTCCAGTGGTGCCTCAGCGGTGTTGGATCCGTCGCGGGGGCCGATCCTCACCACGTGGAAGCCCGCTTCGTTCGCGAGGTAGTGGGAAACGGCTCCGAGGCCGTCCGAGTCCAGAAGGAGACCCGAGATCAATACCAGCGCAACAGGGCCGCTGCCCTCCTCGACATACGGAACGGCGCGGCCATCCGGCTCGAAAATGCATTGCTGCGTCACTATCGCTGCTCCCCTGTGGTCGATCATGCTCGCGTCACTGACCATTCAACACGACCATGAACGCCGCGATCTCCGGGCTATTTCTCCAACGTGCACTCTGAGTGCGCCACACAGTCGGGGCGGATCCCTAGTTGTTGAGCCTGAACTCCTCCGCGTGGGATGCCGCTGTCTCCGTCACGCGGGCTGCAACGGGTGATTGCCGCAATCTGCTCAGCCATGCGATCCTCTGCAACATCGAGGTCATGCCGGTCCTGCAGAGTCAGCCAGAATTGCGCCGAGGTGCCGAAGTACTTGGCCAGGCGTGGAGCGGTGTCCGCGGTGATTCCACGCTTTCCATGCACGATCTCGTTGATGCGGCGCGGCGGCACACCGACGGACACCGCCAGCTTGTTCTGCGTGATTCCGAACCCCTCGATGAAGTCCACCATGAGGAATTCGCCTGGGTGAATGGGAACGAGCTTGTCGCTCGCGTTAGTGGTAGTCAACGATCTGAACCTCCTCGGGACCAGCGTCCGTCCACATGAAGCAGATCCGCCACTGGTCGTTGACCCTGATGCTGTGCTGTCCGGCCCGATCACCCTTCAGGGCCTCGAGTCGGTTGCCGGGTGGCACACCACCGATTACAGAACGGAACGCCCTCGAAATGGGCGACCCGACCAAACCTGCGAGCTTAGGGGACGAACCTCGACAGGTGCCACATCGTCATCGCCCGCCGATGTCGCGAATGACGGAAGTGGGTGCGATTCGGGCGCTCCGAACCCGTGACGGGTACTGATTCCAACGCCAGTTCCGACTTTCGCGACACCGTCTGACTGCGTCATCCGGGCGGCCGGTCTCGAGACGGCTCTGGCGAGCCGCTTGCAGCTACACGTTGAAACGGAACTCGACCACGTCGCCGTCCTTCATGACGTATTCCTTGCCCTCGATGCGCGCCTTGCCCTTGGCCTTCGCATCCGCCATCGAGCCGGCCTCGAGCAGGTCGTCGAACGAGACGATCTCGGCCTTGATGAAGCCCTTCTGGAAGTCGGTGTGGATCACGCCGGCGGCCTGCGGGGCGGTCCAGCCCTTGCCGATCGTCCACGCGCGCGTCTCCTTCGGGCCCGCCGTGAGGTAGGTCTGCAGGCCGAGGGTGTCGAAGCCGATGCGGGCGAGTTGGTTGAGGCCGCTCTCGGCCTGGCCGGTGCTCTCGAGCAGCTCGGCGGCCTCTGCCTCGTCGAGGTCGATGAGCTCCGACTCGAGCTTCGCGTCGAGGAAGATCGCCTTCGCCGGCGCGACGAGCGCCGCGAGCTGGTCCAACTTGGAGGAGTCGCCGAGCACGTCCTCGTCGACATTGAACACATAGATGAAGGGCTTGGCGGTGAGCAGTCCGAGCTGGCGGATCGGCTCGAGGTCGATGTCGGATGCCGAGAGCGGCCTGCCCTCATTGAGCCAGGCGACGGCCTTCGCCGCGGTATCGATCGTGGTCTGGTCGATCTTCTTCGCGCGCAGGTCGCGGTCGTAGCGCGCCTGGGCGTTCTCGAGGGTCTGCAGGTCGGCGAGGATCAGCTCGGTGTTGATCGTCTCCATGTCGGATGCCGGGTCGACCTTGGCGTCGACGTGGATGACGTCGGGGTCGGCGAATCCGCGGATGACCTGCGCGATCGCATCCGCCTCACGGATGTTCGCGAGGAACTTGTTGCCGAGGCCCTCGCCGACGCTGGCACCCTTGACGATGCCGGCGATGTCGACGAACGACACGGGTGCGGGCAGGATGCGCTCGGAGCCGAAGATGCCGGCGAGCTTCGCGAGGCGCTCGTCGGGCAGGTTCACCACGCCGACGTTCGGTTCGATCGTCGCGAACGGGTAGTTCGCGGCGAGCACCGAGTTCTTGGTCAGCGCGTTGAAGAGGGTGGACTTGCCGACATTGGGCAGTCCGACGATTGCAATAGTGAGAGCCACGAGTGTCAAGGGTACCGGGCCGCCGTGCCGCCGGTGTGCGCGTGCGGCTGGCGCGGTGCCGGGATCCGGTCGAGACTGAAGCGGTGCCCGAGCTTCCCGAAGTCCACGCCCTCGCGAGCGACCTGACCGCCCGGCTGCGCGGCCGCACGCTCGACCGGCTCGACATCGTCGCCGTCGCGGCCCTGAAGACGTTCGACCCGCCCGTCTCGGACCTCGGCGGCCTTGCGCTCGGCGAGGTCAGGCGGCACGGCAAGTTTCTCGATTTTGCGGTCGGCGACCTGCACCTCGTGATGCACCTGGCGAGGGCCGGATGGATACGCTGGCGCGAATCTGCGCCGGTGCAGACCGGGCGGCTGGGTAGGGGCCCGCTCGCGGCCCGGCTCGTGCTGGATGGCGGGTCGGGGTTCGATGTGACCGAGGCCGGCACGAAGAAGAGCCTCGCGATCTACGTCGTGCGCTCCCCCGGCGACGTGCCCGGCATTGCGCGGCTCGGGCCGGACCCGCTCGAGCCAGGCTTCACGGTCGCCACCCTCGCGGGCATCCTCCAGGCGGCCGGCCGCGCCCAGATCAAGGGGGTGCTGCGCAACCAGTCGATCATCGCGGGCATCGGCAACGCGTACTCGGACGAGATCCTGCACGCCGCGCGGATGTCGCCGTTCAAGCCCGCCACCATGTCGGCCGAGGAGACAGTGCGGCTGTTCGACGCGATGCAGGGCACCCTGCGGGAGGCGATCGCACGGGCGGACGGGGTCGCGGCATCCGAGTTGAAGAAGGAGAAGAAGTCGGGGCTGCGCGTGCACGGCCGCACCGGCGAGGCCTGCCCGGTGTGCGGCGACACCGTGCGGCAGGTGATCTTCGCCGACTCGACCCTGCAGTATTGCCCGACCTGCCAGACCGGCGGGAAGCCGCTCGCTGACCGGGTGCTGTCGCGGCTGCTCAAGTAGCGGCTCGCAGCTGGCGCATGGAGGGGATGCCGGCTGATGAGGCGCGCCTGCCGCTGGGCGTCGGAGGACCGTGAGAGCATCGAGCCGTGCCACTGGACTTCACCGCGATCGACTTCGAGACCGCCAACTCGTCGCGGGCGTCCGCCTGCTCGGTCGGCCTGGTCAAGGTGCGCGACGGCAAGGTCGTCGACTCGGCGAGCTGGTTCATCCGCCCCCCGCTCGGCCACGACACCTTCAACGAGTGGAACACCCGCATCCACGGCATCGTCGAGGCGGACTGCGCCGACGCGCCGCTCTGGGGTGAGCAGTTCGCCGATCTGGTCGCCTTTGCCGGCGACGATCACTTCGTCGCCCACAATGCCGGATTCGACATGGGCGTGATCACCGCGGCCTGCGCGGCGAGCTTCATCGACGCGCCCACCTACCGGTACCTGTGCAGCCTGCAGGTCGCCCGCAAGACCTATCACCTCGACTCGTACAAGTTGCCGGTCGCGGCCATGGCGGCGGGGTTCGAGGACTTCGCGCACCACGATGCGCTCGCGGATGCCGAAGCCTGCGCGGCCATCATCGTGCACGCCGCGAAACGGCACGATGCCACGGACATCGCGCACCTCGCGGCGCTGACGGGGGCCAAGATCGGGGCGATCGGCAGGGCTCCCAGCACAGACCTCATCGACGACCACGCGCCGATGGTGCTGCGCTGACACGCAACTGCACCGGCACGCAACTGCACTGACACGGATCGGCGCTGCTTCGGCCCCCGCGTGTGACAAAAGCCCCCGCACGAGCGGGGGCTCACGTCACACGCGGGCACAAACGTCAGCCAGAACGCCAGGCGGACCGAGTCAGCCGGCCGCCGGCGGCGCCGCCCGCAAGTCTGCCTTGTACAGCGCGTCCCGGCGCTGCGGCTGCGCCAACCGACGCGCCTCGCCCCGCGCCGACCGGCTCCCGGACGCGGCATAGAGCATCACCCGGCGCGGTGCGTCCGCCTCGCCGGGCCACTGCCAGGCGAGGCCCTGCGGGCTCACCGCGACGCCATGGACGCCGTCGGCGAACCGGACGACCACCATGTCGCCGCTCCGGCGCGAACGCAGCGGGCCCGCCGCCGCCGCGATCACGACGGGACCGTCGGGAACGCGGTGGATGGCGATCTGCCGGTCGAAACCGAGCTCGTCGAGCCTGCGCCAGAACAGCACGGAAGCCGTTCGGGGATCAGTTCTGCGGGAATCCGAGGTTGATGCCTCCGTGGCTCGGGTCGAGCCAGCGGCTGGTGATCGCCTTCTGGCGGGTGAAGAAGTGCACGGCATCGGGGCCGTAGGCCTTGCTGTCGCCGAATAGCGAGTCCTTCCACCCGCCAAAGGAGAAGTAGCCGACGGGCACCGGGATCGGCACGTTGATGCCGATCATGCCCACCTGGATCTCGTTCTGGAAGCGCCGGGCGGCGCCGCCGTCGTTGGTGAAGATCGCGGTGCCGTTGCCGTACTGCGACGAGTTGATCAGGGCGACGCCCTCCTCGTAACTGGCGACGCGAACGATCGACAGCACCGGTCCGAAGATCTCGTCGGTGTAAACCTTGGAGCTCGTCGACACGCGGTCGATGAGGGTGGGCCCGAGCCAGAATCCGTCGGCCTCCCCATCCACCTCGATGCCGCGCCCGTCGATCACGACCGTGGAGCCGTCCTCGATCGCGACATCGATGTAACCGGCGACCTTGTCGCGGTGCTCGCGGGTGATCAGCGGCCCCATGTCGCAGCCTCGCGTGCCGTCGCCGACCTTGAGGTCGGCCATGCGGCTGGCGATCTTCTCGATGAGCTCGTCGGCTACCGGTTCGACCGCCACGACCACGCTGATCGCCATGCACCGCTCCCCCGCTGAGCCGAAGCCCGCGTTGACTGCGGAGTCCGCGACGAGGTCGAGATCGGCATCCGGCAGCACGAGCATGTGGTTCTTCGCTCCGCCGAGCGCCTGCACGCGCTTGCCGGCCTTCGACGCGGTCTCGTAGATGTACTTGGCGATGGGGGTCGATCCGACGAAGCTGATCGAGGCGACATCCGGATGCTGCAGCATCGCGTCGACGGACTCCTTGTCGCCGTGCACGACGTTGAACACTCCGTCGGGCAGGCCGGCCTCCTTGAACAGTTCGGCCATCCAGATCGCGGCGGACGGGTCCTTCTCGCTCGGCTTGAGCACGACGGTGTTGCCGGCCGCGATCGCGATGGGGAAGAACCACAGCGGCACCATTGCCGGAAAGTTGAAGGGGCTGATGATGCCGACGACGCCGAGCGCCTGGCGGATCGAGTACACGTCGACGCCGGTGGAGACGTTCGAGCTGTACTCGCCCTTGGCCAGGTGTGGCATGCCGGTGGCGAACTCGACAACCTCGAGGCCGCGGGCGACCTCGCCGAGGGCATCGGAGAGCACCTTGCCGTGCTCGTTGGTGAGTATCGCGGCGACGTCCTCCTTGCGCGCGTTCAGCAGCTCGCGGAACGCGAACATCACCGTCTGCCGCTTCGCCCAGGATGCTCCCGACCAGGCCGGGAAGGCCGCCTTGGCGGCCTGCACCGCGGTGTCGACATCGGCGACGGTGGCGAGGCGGACCTCGCGCTGCACGGTGCCGGCGGCGGGGTTGTAGACGGGCGAGGTACGGGAGGATTCTCCGGTGAAGGCAGCGCCGTTCACCCAGTGATCAACAGTGGTCATGAGGCAATGCTACGGCCGCGAACGACCAATGTCTGTGCTCGCTGGCACACTGGGCGCATGGACCCTCTTCTCGCTCTCCTGCTCGGTCTCGTCGCCGGCGCCCTCCTCGGTGCCGGCCTCGTCTGGTTCGTCGCGCGTGCCTCCTCGGGCGCAGTCGGCGGCGTCGACCCCGCCCTCGTGGAGGCTCGTCACGCCATCGATCTCGCCGCGATGCGTGCCGAGGAGACCGCCGCCCAGTCGCGGCTGGCCGCCGAGCTCGCCTCGGTGCAGGCGACCGCCGACGCCCTCGGCGACCAGGTGAGCGCGCAGCACGAGCAGTACCGCGAGCTCATCGAGCGTCAGGATGCCGACCGGGCGGCACGGCAGGAACGCGACCGCGCCGAGGGCAAGGTGCTGCAGGCGCTCACCCCCGTGCAGGAGTCGCTGCGCGCGATGCAGCTCAAGGTCGCCGACCTCGAGACCCAGCGCAGCCTGCAGCACGGCGAGCTCAGCCAGCAGTTGCGCAACGCGACCGAGTCGGAGGAGCGCCTGCGCACGACCGCGGAGTCCCTCGCGTCCGCCCTGCGCAACAACGCCTCGAGGGGGGTCTGGGGCGAGACGCAGCTGCGCAGCGTCGTCGAGTCGGCCGGGATGCTGGAGCGGGTCGACTTCGACGTCCAGGCGAGCATCTCCTCGGATGCCGGAGCCGGACGACCCGACATGGTCGTCTACCTTCCGGGCGGCAAGAGCATCGCGGTCGACGCGAAGGTGCCGTTCACGGCGTTCCTCGAGGCGAGCGCGATCCCGGCCACAGCATCCGACGCCGAGCTCGCCCGTCGCGAACAGCTCATGAAGCAGCATGTCAAGGCGGTGCGCGACCACATCACGACGCTCGGCAGCAAGGCCTACTGGCAGGGCCTCGCGGCGAGCCCCGAGATGGTGATCGCGTTCATCCCGAACGAGTCTCTCGTCTCCTCCGCCCTCGAGGCCGACCCGACGATCATGGAATTCGCGTTCAGCAAGCGCGTCGCGCTGTCGTCGCCGGTGACCCTCTGGTCGGTGCTCAAGACCGTCGCGTTCAGCTGGCGCCAGAACGTCGTCACCGAGGAGGCCAAGCAGCTCCTCGACCTGAGCCACGAGCTCTACGGGCGCATCTCGACCCTCGCCACCCATGCCGACAAGCTGGGGCGGTCGATCGAGAGCACCGTCAAGCACTACAACTCGTTCGTCGGCTCGCTCGAGCGCCAGGTGCTGCCGACCGCACGCAAGCTCAACGTGCTCGATGAGTCGAAGGTGATCGGCACGCTCGACGGGGTCGAGGAGGCCCCGCGCGAGCTCACCGCGTTCGAGCTGATCGCGGCGCTGGAGGCCGAGGCGTCGTAGCGGACGGGCCCGCAATGCAGCCGAACGCACGAACCATCGGCATCCGAAGGTTAGGAGTGGTCGCCGACGTTTCCGAAGTCGAGCTCGCCGATCCACTTGTCGGCGAGGTGCTCGCCGATGACGCGGCGCACGGTGCCGGAGCGGCCGCGCAGCACGATGGACTCGGTGTGGATGATCGGACCCTTGCGGCGCACTCCACTGACAAGCCCGCCGTCGGTCACGCCGGTGGCGACAAAGTAGGTGTTGTTGCTGCTGACGAGCTCGTCGGCCTCATAGACGTAGTCGAACTTCAGTCCGGCATCGAGGCCCTTCTGCCGCTCGTCGTCGGACGAGGCGACGAGGCGCCCCTGGATGAGCCCGCCGAGCGCCTTGATCGCGCACGCGGTGGCGACGCCCTCCGGGCTTCCGCCGACGCCAACACACATGTCGATGCGCGTGCCGTAGCGGGCCGCGTTGATGCCGCCGGCGACATCGCCGTCGAGCATGATGCGGGTGCCGGCTCCGGCGGCGCGGATGTCCTCGATGAGCTGGGCGTGGCGGGGCCGGTCGAGCACGGCGACGACCATCTCGCCGATCGGCTTGCCCTTGGCCTTCGCGAGGGCGCGAAGGTTCTCGCCGATCGGCTTGCGGATGTCGACGATGCCGACGGCCTCGTGGCCGGCGACGATCTTGTCCATGTAGAACACCGACGAGGCGTCGAGCATGCTGCCGCGGTCGGACACGGCGATCATCGAGATCGCGTTCTGACGACCGGCGGCGGTGAGCGAGGTGCCGTCGATGGGGTCGACCGCGATGTCGCAGGCGGGTCCGCGGCCGTTGCCGACGTGCTCGCCGTTGTACAGCATCGGCGCTTCGTCCTTCTCGCCCTCGCCGATGACGACGACGCCGTCGAAATTCACCGTGCCGAGGAACTTGCGCATCGCGTCGACCGCGGCCTTGTCGGCCGCGTTCTTGTCGCCACGGCCGATGAACGGCACCGCGCGGATCGCTGCGGCTTCGGTCGCGCGCACCAGTTCCATGGCGAGGTTGCGGTCGGGGTGGAGGAACAGGGTTCCGGTTTCGGTGTTCACCGTGGGCATTTTCATCCTCGTGTGCGTCGAATCTCGTGGCGGGGCCAAATCGGGCGAGCCGCGCTCCCAGCCTAGCGAGAGGGCGTGCCAACGACGCGGCACATATGTGCAACCTGAGATGGGGTGGTGGGTGGATGCGCCGCGCGGCGCATCCGCCCAGGTTGAGCCGGCGGGTCTTGCCGGCGGTCGTGCAGGTCGCGCTAGAGCCCGAGCGCCCTCACGATGAGCCACATGATGCCCACGATCGCGAAGCCGACGAGGCCGAGAATCGTCGTGAGCACGGTCCAACTGCGGAGGCCGTCGGCGACCCGGAGCCCGAGCTACCGCGTGACGACCCAGAAGCCCGAGTCGTTCACGCGGGAGGGGCCGAGAGCGCCGAACGCGACCGCTCCCGGGTCCGCCTAGGCTGCGCGGCATCCGAGGCCAGTTTAGTTCGCGCCGTCGCTAGACTTTCGAACGACGTACCGCACCCACGAGTTCCGCGCCGCGGACCTCAGCACCCCAGAGGAGATGCCATGCCCGTCGCAACCCCAGAGCAGTATGCAGAGATGCTCGACAAGGCCAAGAACAACGGCTTCGCGTACCCCGCGATCAACGTGTCGTCGTCCTCGACGATCAACGCCGTGCTCCAGGGCTTGACCGAGGCCGGCTCCGACGGCATCATCCAGGTGACCACCGGTGGCGCCGACTACTTCGCCGGCCAGAGCGTCAAGAACCGTGCATCCGGAGCCCTCGCCTTCGCCGCGTTCGCGACCGAGGTCGCCAAGAACTACCCGGTCACCGTGGCGCTGCACACGGACCACTGCCCGAAGGACGCGCTCGACGGCTTCGTGCTGCCGCTCATCGAGGCCTCCGAGGCCGAGGTGCGAGCCGGTCGCAACCCGATCTTCCAGTCGCACATGTGGGACGGCTCGGCCGTTCCTCTCGCCGAGAACCTCGAGATCGCGAAGATGCTGCTTCCGCGCATGAAGGCGATCAACTCGATTCTCGAGGTCGAGATCGGCGTCGTCGGCGGCGAGGAAGACGGCGTCAGCCACGACATCAACGCCAACCTCTACACGACGCTCGACGATGTGATCGCCCTCGTCGACGCGCTCGGCCTCGGCGAGCAGGGACGCTATATCGCGGCGCTCACGTTCGGCAATGTGCACGGCGTCTACAAGCCCGGCAATGTGAAGTTGCGCCCCGAGCTGCTCGGCGAGATTCAGGCCGGCATCCAGGCCAAGTACGGAACGGATGCACTGCCGCTCGACCTCGTCTTCCACGGCGGCTCCGGCTCGACCGACGAGGAGATCGCCACGGCCGTCACGAACGGCGTCGTCAAGATGAACATCGACACCGACACGCAGTACGCCTACAGCCGGGCCGTCGCCGACACGGTGCTGAAGAGCTACGACGGATTCCTCAAGGTCGACGGCGAGGTCGGCAATAAGAAGGTCTACGACCCGCGCTCGTGGGGCAAGGTCGCCGAGAAGGCCATGGCCGCGCGCGTCGTCGACGCGACCCGCCAGCTCGGTTCGGCGGGCCACTCGGGCTCATAGCCCGACTTCCACCATCCAGGTGTGAGGGGCCGGTCCCGGGCAATCGCCAGGGACCGGCCCTTTCATCATTCAGGAGCCGGCCCGGCAGGGCCGCTTTCATCATTCAGGAGCCGGCCCGGCAGGGCGGCTTTCATCATTCAGGACTGAACCGGCAGGGCAAGCCGGATTCCGGGACGGCCGCGGCGCTGGATGCCGGGAGACACGGCATCCGCCCGCCTGAACGGCCCATCGGATGCGGTTTCCGTCGCCCGAGTGCAGCCACCCAGCCTCAACTCCTGAATAATGAAAGCCCCACCAGCCGGCCAACCAGCTTCAGTCAGCCTCAACTCCTGAATAATGAAAGCCCCACCAGCCGGGCGGCCAGCTTCAGTCAGCCTCAACTCCTGAATAATGACAGGGGCAAGGGTCAGGTGACGCTCGCGACGAACTCGCGGAAGGCCGGATCGTTGATCACGAGCGTGAGAATGAGGATGACCGTGATCGTCGCGGCGACCGCGCCGCCGATCAGCGGAACATAGAACGCGAGCCGGCGGGCACGAAGCAGCCTCACCGTCAGGAACGCCGTGATCGCGTAGACGGCGACGTTGGCGACCATGATGGTCGTGCCGACGGTCTCGGCCTGATCGATCGAGGTGAACTCACCGATGCGCTGGGCCGCGTAGGCCTGATTGATGATCGCCGGGATGTCGGAGTACTGAACGAACCCGCCGAAGACGGTGAGCAGGCCGTAGGCCAGCAGGGCGATGCTGAGGACCAGGTCCCAGCGGCGGCGGGGGCGCGACGGGGTGAGGATTGGCGCGGTCGTGCGGGCGGCCGGGGGTGCGGGGGTCACAGCGGCGGGGCGGTCCGCCGGCGTCAGCAGCGGCGAGACCGGCGGGAGGGCTTTGGCGATGGCGTCGGCCTGACCCTGAGGGGACGCATACTCGCCGTACTCGGGCCGCGGGCGCTCGCCGAAGTGTGGCTCTGGCCGCGCCGCGTCGTCCCGCCCCTGCCGATTCTCCGGCATCAGCCCTGCCAGTCCAGTCGACGGTTGCGGCCGCCGAGGCCGCGCGAGTCCGGCTCTCCTGCGGCGTCCTTGCGCAGCTCCTTGGGGAGCGAGAACATCAGGTCCTCCTCGGCGGTGACCACCTGGCGCACATCGCCGTAGCCGGCATCGGCGAGGTCGTCGAGCACCTCCTGCACGAGCACCTCGGGAACGGAGGCGCCGGAGGTCACCCCCACCGTCACGACGCCGTCAAGCCACGCCTGCTGGATCTCGCTCGCGTAGTCCACCCGGTAGGCAGCCGTGGCGCCGTTTTCGAGCGCCACATCGACGAGGCGCACGGTGTTGGAGCTGTTCGCGGAACCGACGACGATCACGAGCTCGGCCTCCTCTGCCACCTTCTTGATCGCCACCTGGCGGTTCTGGGTCGCGTAGCAGATGTCGTCGCTCGGTGGGTTGTGCAGGTTCGGGAACCGCTCGCGCAGCATCCGCACGGTCTCCATCGTCTCGTCGACGCTGAGCGTGGTCTGGCTGAGCCAGACGAGGTTGTCCGGATCCTTCACCTGCAGTGATGCAACATCCGCGGGACTGTTGATGAGGGTCGTGCGCTCGGGCGCGTGACCCATCGTGCCCTCGACCTCCTCGTGGCCCTCGTGGCCGATGAGCAGGATCTCGAAGTCGTCGCGGGCGAACCGTACTGCCTCGCGGTGCACCTTGGTGACGAGCGGACAGGTCGCGTCGATCGCCTCGAGGCTGCGGTCGGCCGCGTCGGCGACGACCTTCGGCGAAACCCCATGGGCGGAGAAGACGATGTGCGATCCCTCGGGCACCTCGCCGACCTCGTCGACGAAGATCGCGCCCTTCTTCTCCAGCGTCGAGACGACGTGGATGTTGTGCACGATCTGCTTGCGCACGTAGACGGGGGCGCCGAAGCGCTCGAGCGCCTTCTCGACCGCGATCACGGCCCGGTCCACTCCTGCACAATAGCCTCGGGGCGCGGCGAGGAGAACCCGCTTCACACCCGTGACGGGGTTATCCTTTAGCCTGTTGCGAAGCGCTGGCATGCGGGGCATTTCGAGGTCCACCGCAAGGGCTCCGTTGGTGATATTGCTCACGGGCCGATTGTACGCGGCGCCCACTGGACAGAACCTGCCAGGCGACTGACGACCAGGCGCACCGCACGAGGGAAGGCGCGGCATGACGATAGTGCACGGTCCGGCGACAATCGACGCCCCGTGGCCCGTCGCGGTGCTCTCCACCAAGATCAAGGGCTGGATCGACCGGCTCGGCACGGTCTGGGTCGAGGGCGAGATCACCCAGTGGGGGCTCTCCGGCGGCAACGTCTACGGCAAGCTCAAAGACCTCAGCGTCGACGCCACCGTGGGTTTTACCGTGTGGTCGTCGGTCAAGGCGAAGATCCCCGCCGATCTGAAACAGGGCGACCGGGTCGTCGCACTGGTCAAGCCCAATTACTGGGTCAAGGGCGGCACGCTCACGATGCAGGTGTTCGAGATGCGCCATGTCGGACTCGGCGACCTGCTCGAGCGGCTTGAACGGCTGCGGCAGACGCTGCGGGCCGAGGGGCTCTTCGACGCCTCCCGCAAGAGGCCGCTGCCGTTCCTCCCGCACCGCATAGGGCTCATCACCGGGAGGGACTCGGATGCCGAAAAGGATGTCCTCCGCAACGCGCAGTTGCGCTGGCCGTCGGTAGAGTTCCGTGTCGCCCATACCGCGGTGCAGGGCGACCGCGCCGCGGCTGAAGTGACGGCCGCGATCCGCGAGCTCGACGCCGACCCGCTCGTCGACGTCATCATCATCGCGCGCGGCGGCGGCGACTTCCAGAACCTCCTCGTCTTCAGCGACGAGACCCTCGTACGCACCGCCGCGGCCTGCTCCACGCCGATCGTGAGCGCGATCGGCCACGAGGCCGACCGCCCGCTGCTCGACGACGTTGCCGACCTGCGGGCATCCACCCCCACCGATGCGGCAAAGCGGGTCGTCCCCGACGTCGCCGAGGAGCTGAACAAGGTGCAGCAGGTGCGCGCACGCATCGGCATGCGGATGACGAGCCTGCTCTCGCGGGAAATCGACCGGCTCGAGCAGATGCGCAGCCGCCCGGTGCTCGCCTCCCCTGTCTCGCTCATCGATTACCGGGCGGAAGAGCTCTCCCGCTACGTGGGGCGCAGCACCGAGCTCATCGAACTGCGACTCGAACGCGCCGCGGAGAGGCTCGACGACCTGCGGTCGCACCTGCGGTCGCTGTCGCCGCAGCGGACCCTCGACCGCGGCTACGCCATCGCCCAGCTTCCCGGCGGAGCGGTCCTGCGCCACGCCAGCGACGCCCCGCCCGGCATGAAGCTCCTCCTGATGCTCGCCGAGGGATCGCTTCCCACGACGGTCGACGACGAGGCCGCGGCGCCGCGGACCGCTCGGTAGACTCATTCTGTGACAGCTTCCCCCATCGACACCGCCGAGTTGAGCTACGAGCAGGCCCGCGACGAGCTCATTTCCGTCGTGACCGAGCTCGAGCAGGGCGCGGCGACCCTCGAGGAGTCCCTCGCCCTGTGGGAACGCGGCGAGGCGCTCGCCAGGCGCTGCGAAGAGTGGCTGCTCGGCGCGAAGGCCAGGCTCGACGCCGCACGCACGAACGGGGCAGTGTAACCAGATGGCCAAGGAACCGCGCATCGTCGCCGAGCTCGGCAGGCCGGAGACCCCGGAGGAGACCGCCGCCCGCAAGGCGGAGAACTCCCGCAAGCACCGTGCGAACCAGACCGTCATCAATCTGGTGCTCGCGCTCGTCGCCTCCCTCGCTATCGTGCTGGTCCTGGTACTTGTGGTCGTGCGCCCGACCCAGCCGCCGCGGGCCGCGATCGACTACGCCGCCATCGCCGCCCAGGAGCAGCCCGGCGTTGACGAACCGCTCGCGAGCCCGACCCTGCCGCCCGAGTGGACGGCGAACGCGGCCACCCTCGACACGGGCACCGACGACATCACGACCTGGTCGATCGGCTTCATCACCCCGGCTGAGCAGTTCATCGCCCTGCGCCAAGGGATCGACGCCAACCCCACCTGGCTTGCCAACCGGCTCGACAAGCTCACCCCGACGGGAACAGAGATGATCGATGGCGTCGAATGGGCCGTCTACGACAACCGCGACAGTCGGGATCCCGGCAATCTCGCCTACGCGATGTCCTCGACGAGCGGGTCGAGCCGCTTCGCGCTCTACGGCACCGCAGAAACGGCAGAGTTCCTCGCCCTCGCGACGGCTCTCAGCGCCGACCTCGACGGGACGACCGAATGAGGGACCCGTCGCGCACGCCCGCGACGACGTGGAACGAAATGGTGCGCGGGAACGCGCGGTTCATCGCTGGCGAGCCCAAGCATCCGCGCCAGGACGTCGAACGCCGCGAATCCCTCGCGAGTGCGCAGGAGCCGGATGCTGCGCTGTTCGGCTGCAGCGACTCCCGACTCGCCGCCGAGATCATCTTCGACAAGGGGATCGGCGACCTGTTCGTCGTGCGCAACGCCGGACAGATCATTTCCGACTCGGTCGTCGGCTCGCTCGAATACGCGGTCGGCGTGCTGCATGTTCCCCTCATCGTCGTCCTCGGCCACGATGAGTGCGGGGCGGTGCACGCCGCGATCGCCTCGCAGGCCGCGGATGCCGCACCGCTCCCCCCGCACATTGCCAAGCTGATCTCGAAGATCGTGCCAGCCGTGCGCCGCGTCGCCCTCGCCGGCGGGGTCGCGATCGAGCCGCAGCGCGCCGACCCTTTCGAGGTCGGCCGCGAGCACCTGCGCGACACAATCTCCGAACTGCTCGAGGTATCCGAACTCATCAGCGACGCGATCGCGGCCGGAACCCTGGCCATCGTCGGCGCGAACTACCGCCTTCTCGAGGGTCGCGCGGTCCCCGACATCCACGTCGGCAATCTCACCATCAGCACCCAGGAAGGCGCACCGACATGAGCCACACCACCCAGACGCAACAGGGCGACGAGTTCCGCGTGGAGCACGACACGATGGGCGAGGTGCTCGTGCCGATCGCCGCCCTGTACGGGGCACAGACCCAGCGCGCCGTCGAGAACTTCCCGATTTCCGGCTCCGGGCTCGAGCCGGCGCAGATCGTCGCCCTCGCCCGCATCAAGCGCGCCGCCGCGCTCGTCAACAAGGAACTCGGGATCCTCGACCCCGCCATTGCAGACGCGGTCGCCGCCGCCGCCGACCGTCTGATCGCCGGCGAGCACCACGAGCAGTTCCCGGTCGACACGTACCAGACCGGCAGCGGCACCTCCTCGAACATGAACATGAACGAGGTTCTCGCGACGCTCGCGACGGGACTGCTCGGCTCGCCCGTGCACCCGAACGACCACGTCAACGCGTCGCAGTCGTCCAACGACGTCTTCCCCACCTCGGTGCACGTCGCCGTCACCGGTGCGCTGCTGCACGACCTGATCCCGGCGCTCGACCACCTCGCGTTCGCCCTCGAGACCAAAGCCGAGTTGTGGAAGACCGCCGTCAAGGCCGGCCGCACCCACCTCATGGACGCCACCCCCGTGACACTCGGCCAAGAGTTCGCCGGCTACGCCCGGCAGATTCGCCTCGGCATCGAGCGCGTCAGCTCCACGATCGGGCGCGTCGCCGAGGTCCCACTCGGCGGAACCGCCGTCGGCACCGGAATCAACACCCCGGCCGGGTTCTCCCAGCTCGTCATCGCCACCCTCGCCGAGGACTCCGGGCTGCCTGTCACCGAGGCGCTCGACCACTTCGAGGCACAGGGGGCCCGCGACGGCCTCGTCGAGGCATCCGGCGCGCTTCGCGTCATCGCCGTGAGCCTCACCAAAATCTGCAACGACCTGCGCTGGATGGGCTCCGGCCCGAACGCCGGCCTCGGCGAGCTGCACATCCCCGACCTGCAGCCCGGCTCCTCGATCATGCCCGGCAAGGTCAACCCGGTGATCCCCGAGGCTGTGCTCATGGTCGCCGCACGGGTGATCGGCAACGACGCGACGATCGCCTGGGCCGGAGCATCCGGCTCGTTCGAGCTCAACGTCGCGATCCCCGTGATGGGCACCTCCCTGCTCGAGTCGATCCGGCTGCTGTCGAACTCGACGCGTGCCCTGGCCGACAAAACCGTCGACGGACTTGAGGCGAACCTCGACCGCGCCCGCGCCCTCGCCGAGTCCTCCCCCGCGATCGTCACCCCGCTGAACCGGGTGATCGGCTACGAGGCCGCCGCGAAGGTGGCGAAGAACGCCGTCGCGAAGAGCATCACGGTGCGCGAATCGGTCATCGACCTTGGCTTCGTCGACCGCGGCGAGGTCAGCCTCGACCAGCTCGACACTTCCCTCGACGTGCTCTCAATGACGCGGCCTCCCGCAGCGAAGTAGGCGTGGGCCGCAACGCGGCCCGGGAGAATGCGCTCGGCTAGCGCACGGGCAGCGGCACGAGCGCGAGCGGCTCACCCGCGAGCGACTGCACGACCCTGTCGCCGAGCGGGTCGACGAGGTCGATGGGGATCAAAAACCCCCGGGTGTCGGATGCTGCCGGCGCGGAGTCGCAATCCGCGACGTTCTCGGCGTTGGAGCCATCCGCGGGATTGGGCTGGCCGAAGAATACCCCGACCTGCACGGCGCCGTCGACCGGAGTGACGACCACCTGATGCGGAATGCAGCGGTCGTCGCCGCGGACGTGGACGACGAGATCGGCGGTTCCGAGGGCCACGGTGCCCGGCAGCGGGACGACCCCGAGGAACCCCGGCTGGGTTGCGAGCCCTGCGGCGCGGATCTTGCCTGTCGCGAAGAGGTAGCTGGGGCTCTGCTCGAAGCCGATAACTCGCTGGTACCCGGTGACCTGCTGCTCGACGAGGCCCTCGGGCGGCGCGGTGAGCGGGGTGAACACCCGGTCGACGACATACGGGCGCGGAGAGCCCCACACCCGTTCGGCCACCGTGGGCTGCCGAACCGACTCGTCCTCGTCGAACGCGATGGCCCCGGCGCCCCAGCTCACCGCGATGGCCAGGACCGTCAGGAGCCCGAGCAGCGACACGAACCGGCTCGTCGCGTACGCCGCAGAACCGGGTTCGGTAGTTCGAGGATCGGTTCGCGTCCAGCCGACGAGCACGTGCCACTGGCTGCGCGGAGAGACGACGCCCCAGAGGAAGAACAGTCCGAGAACCCCGGCAACGGAGCTCAGGAAAGTGTTCACCTCTCGACCCTATGTCGTCCCTCCGCGCACCAGCGACCGCACGCTCCCTGTTACGCCAATTCGTTCGATTCGAGCATCTCGGTCACGAGTGCGGCGATCGCCGAACGCTCGGAACGCATCAGCGTGATGTGCCCGAACAACGCGTGTCCCTTGAGCGTCTCGATCACCGAGGCGACCCCATCGTGGCGTCCGACCCGCAGATTGTCGCGCTGGGCGACGTCGTGGGTGAGCACGACGCGGGAGTTCTGCCCGATGCGGCTGAGAACGGTGAGCAGCACGTTGCGCTCGAGCGACTGTGCCTCGTCGACGATCACGAAGGCGTCGTGCAGGGACCGGCCCCGGATGTGCGTGAGCGGCAGCACCTCGAGCATCCCGCGAGCGATGACCTCCTCGAGCACGTTCGGCGAGACGACCGAGCCGAGGGTATCGAAGACGGCCTGCGCCCACGGGTTCATCTTCTCGGATGCGTCACCGGGAAGGAACCCGAGCTCCTGCCCCCCTACGGCGTAGAGCGGCCGGAAGACCATGATCTTGCGGTGCTGTTGTTTCTCGAGCACAGCCTCGAGCCCCGCACACAGGGCGAGGGCCGACTTGCCGGTGCCGGCCCGACCGCCGAGCGACACGATCCCGATCTCCGGGTCGAGCAGCATGTCGATCGCGAGCCGCTGCTCGGCCGAGCGGCCGTGCAGCCCGAACACATCGCGGTCGCCGCGCACGAGCCGCAGCTCGCCGCGGGCGGTGACGCGCCCCAGGGCGGACCCGCGGTCGGAGTGGATGACGAGGCCGGTGTTGATTGGCAGGTCGGCGACGATCCGGGTCGACAGCCTCTCGTCCTCGTACAGGCGTGCGAGCTGTTCGGACCCGAGCGTGATCTCGTCGGTTCCGACCCAGCCGGAGTCGACCGCGAGCTCCGCGCGGTACTCCTCCGCGGCGAGACCGATCGACGCGGCTTTCACCCGCAGCGGAAGGTCCTTCGAGACGACGGTGACGGCGAGGCCGTCGTTGGCAAGGTTGAGCGCGACGGCGAGAATGCGCGAGTCGTTGTCACCGAGCTGCAGCCCGGATGGCAGCACCGACATGTTCGAATGGTTCAGCTCGACCCGGAGCGATCCGCCGTCTTCCCCGACGGCGATCGGAAAGTCGAGCCGCTCGTGCTGGATGCGCAGCTCGTCGAGGTTGCGGAGGGCCTGCCTCGCGAAATAGCCGATCTCGGGATCGTTACGCTTGGACTCGAGCTCCGAAATCACGATGACCGGCAGCACGACGGCGTGTTCCGCAAACCGGAACACCGCCTTGGGATCAGACAACAAAACGGACGTATCGAGCACATACGTCCGTTCGGCAGTGCTGGTCTTCTTTGTCGCGGATTCCTGGCCGGTCTTCTGGTTCGGGCGGTTTACCGTGGGCACTTGCACTCCATTCCCGAGTGACTGGCACTCGGATACTGTCGCACAGACGGCCATTTTGTGTTGCGAAACGAACTTTCGTGGCCGTCTCGATCAGGCGCCATACCTAATGATTATGAAACTACGTCGAGGTACCGGAATCAACCCCAGCGACACGCCCCCCGTACACGTTACGCTCACGTGAACATCACGAGACGGACAGGATACGCGGCCTCGAGCTACGTGCTGCGGAGGCTGAGGAATGCGGCCCTGAGCATCGCAAAGGTTTCGTCGCTCGTGGTGACGTGCGCGCTGAGCCGCACCCGGCCACCACGCGTCGTCGCCGTCACGCCGTGGTTGAAGAGCGAGGCGGTGAGGGTCGTGAGCCGATCAGCGGGCGGCTCGAGCACGACGATCCCGGCGCGCTCGTTTGGTGCCCTCGACGAGGCGATCGGGATGCCGAACTCGTCGGCAAGGTCGATCATCTCCGACACCTTCTCGGCGACCCCCTCGTGGATGACCTCGACCCCTACCTGCTCGATGTCCTCGAGCGCCGTCGCGAACATGGCTTGCGCGATGGGGCTCGGGTTGGCGACGCTGAACGCGGCCGCGCCGGCGAGCGGCTCGAGCACGTCGTCGAGGGGCAGCTCGTCGCCGCTCGCAATGGCCCCGGAGACGCCGGAGAAGACCGGTGTGAGACGCTCGGCGGCGCGGTCGCTGAGCGCCAGGAACCCGGTGCCCCAGCCTGCCCGCACCCACTTCTGGCCACCCGAGACGATGACGTCGGCGACCTCCCACGGAGCATCCACAATCCCGAAGGCCTGCACGGCGTCGACAATGAGCAGCCGGTCACCGATGACTTGGCGGATGCCGTCGAGATCGGCGAGATAGCCGGTGCGGAAGTCGACGAGGCTCACGGCGACGGCGGCGCAGGCCGGCGTGAGCTGGTCGCGGATCATGCCGGGGGTCACCTTGCCGTATTCCGTCTCGAGCCAGGTCGGCTTCAGCACGCTGAGCGTCTCGGCAGCCCGCGCCGCGGCGAAGGTCAGGCTCGGATACTCGGCCGGCGACATGGCAATGCCGCCGGTGATGCCGAACATCGCGTGCATGAGGCCCGAGCTGGTGTTCGGCTGGAAGACGACCTGGTCCGGCCGGAAGCGCAGCAGCCCGGCGACCGCCTCGCGCACCCGCGCATCCTGCCGTTCGAGGCTGTCGAGGCTTCCGAATCGTGCCCGTCCGAGCTGCTCGCTCAGGCCGCGTTGCTCGTCGAGAACGGCACGGCCGAGCGGTCCGACGCGGGCGAAGTCGAGGTAGCCGGGCTCCTCGCCGAATCCGGCAACGAAATCGTCGATGCTCACCGCGGTCTCAACTGCCGAAGCGGCGGTGCCGCCTCGCGTAGTCGCGCACGGCCCGCAGGAAGTCGACCTCGCGCAGGTCGGGGCCGAGCGCCTCCACGAAGTAGAACTCGCTGTGGGCGCTCTGCCAGAGCATGAAGTCACTGAGCCGCTGTTCGCCCGAGGTGCGGATGACGAGGTCGGGATCGGGCTGGCCGCCGGTGTACAGGTGCTCCGCGATCAACTCGGGGGTGAGGATCTCGGCGAGGGTCTCGAGCGCACCACCCTGGCTCTCGTGGGTGCGGACGATGCTGCGCATCGCCTCGGCGATCTCGGCGCGCCCCCCGTACCCGACGGCGAGGTTGATGTGCAGCCCCGTGCTGGACTTGGTGCGTTCCTCTGCGCCCTTGAGCGTCGCGACGAGCTGCTCGGGAAGTCCCTCGTCGGAGCCGACGTGCTGCACCCGCCAGTCACGGTAGTGCGAGAGGTCGTCGGCGAGGTCGCCGATGATCTGGAAGAGCTCGGCGAGCTCCTCCGGACCTCGGCCCGTGAGGTTGTCGGTGGAGAGCAGGTAGAGGGTGGCGACCTCGATGTCGAGGTCGTCACACCAGATGAGGAATTCGCGCATTTTCTCGGCGCCCGCCCGGTGGCCGTGCGCCGCGGTCTCGAGGTACCGCTGCTTCGCCCAGCGCCGGTTGCCGTCGATGATCATCGCGATGTGCCGGGGCAGCTCCTGGCTGCCCAGCCAGCGGCGAATCCGGCTCTGGTACAGGCCGTAGAGGATGCCCCGCCCGAGAGGTACTTCCCGATTGCGCACGTCACTACGCTAGCCCACCGGCGCCGGATTGAACTCGAACGGGGCGCGACCGGCTCTGCGCGCATCCGGGGCGATCTAAACTTGCCCCATGACGGGGCCAACAGACGACGTCAGCGTCGAGCACGAACCGGGCGCTGACCTTCCGAACCTTCCACTGCTCGACGACGCGATCGACATCGCCGACCGCAAGCCGACCTGGCGGGGCTGGATCCACGCAGGCACCTTCCCGATCGCGATCGTGCTCGGCATCGTGCTGATCACCCTCGCGGAGGGCTCTGCCGCCAAGGTCAGCTCATCGGTGTTCGTGGCGTCGTCGCTGCTGTTGTTCGGTGTCTCCGCCCTCTACCACCGGTTCAATTGGAGCGAGACGACCCGTCGCGTGCTCAAACGCATGGATCACGCGAACATCTTCCTGCTGATCGCTGGCTCGTACACGCCCATCACGGTGCTTGCGCTTCCGTCGGACAAGTCGACTCTGCTGCTCTGGCTCGTCTGGAGCGGGGCCGGCCTCGGCATCCTGTTCCGGGTCTTCTGGATCGGGGCCCCGCGCTGGCTCTATGTGCCGCTCTACCTGCTGCTCGGCTACGCCGCGCTGGTGTTCATTGTGGACTTCTTCGAGGCGAACGCGGCCATGATGACGCTCATCCTGGTCGGCGGCCTCTGCTACACGGTGGGTGCGGTCATCTACGGGCTCAAGCGGCCGAATCCGTTCCCCGGCAAGTTTGGCTTCCACGAGATCTTCCACACGCTGACCCTCGCGGCGTTCCTGTGCCACTGGACGGGCATCTTCCTCGTCGCGACAGACCCGCCCGTCTTCGGCTGAACCCGGGCACTGTCAGTTCGGCGCTACCGGGGCTGGCGGCACCCTTCATCATTCAGGAGTGACAGCCGACGGCACCCTTCATCATTCAGGAGTGACAGCCGACGGCACCCTTCATCATTTAGGGGTGGTCTGACTCCAGACCCCGAGCACTCGACCGGCACAACTGAAACCGCGGAAGACCGATGACTAAACGGGGCGGATGCTGTGCGGCGCGGCATCCGACACCGAATATGCTCGTTGCCCGCGGGCGCCCAGCCCCACACCTCCTGAATAATGAAAGCCGCCCGGCCTCACAACTCCTGAATAATGGAAGCCGCCCGGTTCCACTACTCCTGAATGATGAAAGCCAGCCAGCCCCACTACTCCTGAATAATGAAAGTCAGCGGCGGTCGTTCAGGTCGGAATCGTCTGTGCTCGGGCTGTCGGCGGGATCGTCTGTGCCACCGTCCGCCTCGGCGCGCGCGATCGCGCGAGCCTCGGCCTCCTCGGCGTCGAGCTGCTCTCCGATCTCCGCGCGGTACCGCGTGCGACGCACCCGGCGCACCATATCGAACGCGAGCAGCACGACCGCGAGGGCGAGGCCGAAAGTCGCCAAGAAGCCGATGACTCCCGGCGTCACGGTGTTCGGGTCGAACTGCTCGCGCTCCGCGAGCATCGTGAGAGCCAGGAGCCCAGCTGTAACGGTCATGCGGGGGCCTCTTCGGTCTCGGTGATTCCGGCGAACAGGTCGCTCTCCGGGAGAGTGGTTTCAACGGTCGAGCGGGCGAGCTCGTAGTCCTCGAACGGCCACACCTCCCACTGGAGGTCGTTGGGCCAGAAGAAGAACCGACTGTCCGGCGGCACCTGGCTCGCGTGGGCGCGGAGCGCGTCGTCGCGCGTGTCAAAGAACTCGCCGCAGTCGATGTGGGTCGTCGCCGTCGCGGGGCGCGCGCCCATCCACTCTTTCAACTCGGCCATCTGGGTCGTGCGCTCCGAGTCGGGCTCGGTCGCCAGCATCCGGTCGTAGACGGCGTTCAGCCGGGCGGCGTTGAAAATGCGGTCGTAGTAGGTCTTCGACACGGTCCAGGGGTCGCCGGCCTCCGGGTAGCGGGCCGGGTCCGCAGCGGCCTCGATCGCGTAGACCGTGAGCTCGTGGGTGCGAATGTGGTCCGGATGCGGGTACCCGCCGCTCTCGTCGTAGGTGTGGACGACTTGCGGTCGGAACTCGCGGATGATCTTCACGAGGGGTGCTGCCGAGTACTCGAGCGGGATGACCGCGAAGGAGTTCGCGGGCACCGTCTCACCCTCCCCGGGCAGCCCAGAGTCGTGGTAGCCCAGCCAGCGGTGCTGGCAGCCGATGACCTTCCGGGCGTGGGCCATCTCGTACCGGCGCAGCCCGCCCATGTCGCGATCGGCCATCGCCCGTGCCGAGAGCGCCTCGTTCTGGATGTCGCCCCGCTCGCCGCCGGTGCAACTGACGACCATCACGTCGACACCGATGCTCGAATAGTGCGCGTAGGTCGCCGCACCCTTGCTCGATTCGTCGTCGGGATGGGCATGGACCGCAAGCAAACGCCGTGTCACGAAACTCCTAGGTAAAAGCACTTAGCCTAGAGGCAAGCCTAATCGTCGCCACGAGTGCTTTCCTGCGAGAGGATCACCTTTTGTCCAGCTCCGCCCCCGCCTCCATCCCCACGGCGGAGATTGACGAACGCTATGGGCGCACGCCCGGCCGCAGGCGTTGGGGCAGGCGTGGCGCGTGGGCCGCGGCGGCCGCGTTCGTGGCCGTCTTCACCGCGTGGGTCGTCTGGGGTGGGCTGAGTGGCACAACCACCTCGGTCGACACGGTCGATGCCGCCCACAAGGTCATCGACGACCGGTCCGTCAGCATCACTTTCCGGGCCGCACTTCCCCCGGGCTCCTCAGCCAGTTGCGCGCTCCAAGCGCAGAACCAGGCGCATGGGATCGTCGGCTGGAAGATCGTCGACGTACCGGAATCGGATGTCAGGGTGAGGTCTATCACGAGCGTTGTCAATACCACCGAGCTTGCGGTCACGGGCTTGATCTACCGCTGCTGGCTCACGTAAACTTCCCGCAAGCAAGACCGGCCGGAACGCCGGTCTTCTTTGTTTGTTGCTGACGCGTCCCACTTCTGCAGGGCGCACGACCACTCCCGAGGAGTATCCCCATGTCCACTGAAACAAGCGAGACCTGGCTGACCCAGGAAGCCTACGACCGGCGCAGCGCCGAGCTCGAGCAGCTGAGCGGTCACGGTCGCACCGACATCGCGAAGAAGATCGAGCAGGCACGCGGCGAGGGCGACCTCAAGGAGAACGGCGGCTATCACGCCGCCAAGGAGGAGCAGGGCAAGATCGAGGCGCGCATCCGTGTGCTCACCGAGCTCCTGCGGCACGCGAAGGTCGGTGCCGCTCCCCAGAGCAACGGCGTCGTCGAGTCCGGCACCGTCGTGACGGCAACGATCCAGGGCGACCCGAGCGAGTTCCTGCTCGGCAGCCGCGAGATCGTCGACGCCGCCAGCGAACTCGACGTCTACTCCGAGGGAAGCCCGCTCGGCGCCGCAATCCTGGGCCACAAGGTCGGCGACACGGTCGTCTACACGGCCCCCAACGGCAAGGACATCACCGTAGTGATCTCCAAGGTCGAGCCCTACGAACCCTAGGCCGGCAGCCGACCGAGCCGTCGGTCAGTAGCCAACCCTCGGGTCGTAACCCGCCTCGCGCAGGCGCTCGATGACCCCGCGCACGTGCTCCGGCCCGCGCGTCTCCACACTGAGTTCGAGCTCGACCTCGCTGATGAGCGCGTTGCGGCCGTGTCGCGTGTGCAGCACCTCGACCACGTTCGCGTTCGCCTCCGAGATGAGCTCGGCGACGCGTGCGAGCTGGCCGGGGCGGTCGGGCAGCATGAGCTTGAGCTTGAGGTAACGCTCGGAGGCGGCGAGACCGCGCGAGATGATGCGCTCCATCACGAGCGGGTCGATGTTGCCGCCGCTGAGCACCACGACCGTGCGACCGAGATCCTTCACCTGCCCGGTGAGGATCGCGGCGACCGCGGCGGCACCGGCGGGCTCGACGACGAGCTTGGCGCGCTCCAGCAGCACCAGCAGCGCCCGCGCGATGTCGTCGTCGGTGACCGTGACGACCTCATCGACGGCGTCCTTGATGATGTCGAAGTTCAGCCGCCCGGGCTTGCTTACCGCAATGCCATCGGCGATCGTCGGCATCATCGTGATCTCCGTCGGCTCCCCCTCGGCGAGCGACACCGGGTAGGCGGCGGCGTTCGTCGCCTGCACCCCGATGATGCGCACCGTGCGGCCGTCCCGTGAGGCCGCCTGCTTGAGAGCGCTCGCGACGCCGGAGATGAGTCCGCCGCCGCCGATCGGCATGATGACGGTGTCGATGTCGGCGACCTGGTCGAGCATCTCGAGACCGAGGGTTCCCTGCCCGGCGACGACATCCGGGTGATCGAACGGTGGGATCAGAACCGCCCCGGTGCTCTCGGCGAACTCTGCCGCGGCCCGCAATGGCTCGTCCACCGTGTGCCCGCGGAGGATCACATCGGCTCCGTAGCTCCGGGTTGCCTGCAGCTTGGGCAGAGCGACCCCGACCGGCATGAAGATCGTCGCCGCGATGCCGAGCTCGCGAGCAGCGAAGGCGACGCCCTGCGCGTGGTTGCCCGCGGATGCCGCGACGACGCCGCGCGCACGCTCGTCGGCACTCAGCTGCGCCAGCCGGTTGTAGGCCCCGCGAATCTTGTACGAGCCGGTGCGCTGCAGGTTCTCGCACTTGAGGTAAACGGGCGAGCCCAGCAGCTCGGAGAGGTAGCGCGAGCTCTCCATCGGGGTGACCTCGGCGACACGAGAGACACGCTCGCGCGCCGCCTCGATTTCGGCCAGGGTGGGGCCGGCCAGGGTTTTCTCAGGCATTCCGCGTGACATCCTTCGCATTCGGATCAGGGTACGGGGTTTCTCTCCACGCTCCGCTTGCCGCGTACGCCGCCATCGTATTCACAGTCGCGACGACCGGCACGGCGAAGAGCGCTCCGGGGATCCCTGCGAGGTATCCGCCGGCACCGACGGCGAGCACGACCGCGAGCGGGTGCACCTTGACGGCCGCTCCCATCACGAGCGGCTGCAGCACGTGGCCCTCGATCTGCTGCACGAGCAGCACGCCCGCGAGCATGATGAGCGCGATGACCGGCCCTTGGTACACGAGGGCGATGAAAACGGCAATGGTTCCCGTGAGCACCGCGCCGACGATCGGGATGAACGAGCCGAGAAATACCGCGACCGCGATCGGAATCGCGAGCGGCAGCTGCAGGATGAGGGCGATTCCGCCGATCCCGACGGCATCGACTGCGGCGACGAAGATCTGCACCCGGACGAACCGGGTGAGGGTCGTCCAGCCGGCGATCCCGGAGCCGTTGACCGAGGCGCGCGCGTTGCGCGGGAACAGGCGCACTACCCAGCCCCAGATTCCCCCGCCGTCAATGAGCAGGATGAGGGTCGCGAACAGAACAAGCAGAATGCCGATCAGCACGTGGCCCGCCGTCGACCCGACCGAGAGCGCCCCCGTGACAAAGACGCCGCTGTCGGCTTGGATCGACTGGAGGGCCTGCCCGAGGTAGTCGCTGATCTGGGAGTCGGTTAGTTGCAGGGGAGAATCGAGGAGGAATCCACGGAAGGTGGCGATGGCCTCGACGGTGCGTTCCTGGAGGGCGGGGAAGCCGTCCCTGACCTGTGCGACAACGAGGTAGACCAGGGCCGAGACGATCGCGAGAATTCCCACCTCGGCAATCGTGATGGCCAGCCATTTGGGCCAGCGGTGCCGCTGCAGGAACGTCACAAAGGGCACGAGGAGCGCCGCAATCAGCACAGCGACCATGAGCGGGATGACGATCAGTCGCAGCTGCACGACGAGGAAGACGAAGATCGCGACAACGCCGGCGATCACGAGCAGACGCCAGGCCCACGCCCCGGCGATGCGCACACCGACCGGAACCGCCTCGTCGACCCTGACCCGGCGGTTCGAGGCCTCGACGGATCGGCGCACGCGGACCACCGCTTCCACCCTCCGTCTGCCGAATATCACTCGGTCATTCTAAACGCGTGGACTCGCCGAGACCGGCCGTCCCCTCAGCATGATGTGCACGACGTCTCCCGGCGCGGGGTGCTCCCCCACCTCGTGCTGGATCGACAGCATGAGGCCGTCGGCCACGCGCACCTGCGTGCGCCGGAGGGAACCGAGAAAACTCGACGCGACCACCGTCGCCGGGATGCCCTCGATCGCGAACTCGACGTCCTCCGGGCGGATGAGGGCCGTCACCGGACCGTCGGGCTGGCGCTCCCCCAGCAGGGGAAGCCGGGTTCCGAGCACGGTGACCGTGCCGCCGGCGTGCTCGGCGTCGACGTGGTTGCTCAGTCCGACGAAGTCGGCGACGAAGGGGCTGGCCGGAGACATGTACAGCTCCTCCGGCGTTCCGATCTGCTCGATATTGCCGTCACGCATGACCGCGACCCGGTCGGCGACGGCGAGGGCCTCCTCCTGGTCGTGCGTGACGAACAGCGTCGTGATTCCGAGGTCGGTCTGGATACGCCTGATCTCATCGCGCAGCTGCACTCGCACCTTGGCGTCGAGGGCGGAGAGAGGCTCGTCGAGCAGCAGCACCCGCGGGCGGGTGACGAGTGCGCGGGCGAGCGCGACGCGCTGTTGCTGGCCACCCGAGAGCTGGTGCGCGTAGCGTCCCTCGAGGTGGCTGAGGCCGACGAGTTCGAGGGTCTCCGCGGCCCGCCGGCGGCGCTCGCTCGCCGCGACCTTGCGCATCCGAAGTCCGAATTCGACGTTCTCGATCGTCGTCATGTGCGGGAAGAGCGAATAGGACTGGAACACCATTCCCATGTCGCGCTTGTTGACGGGCACGTTGACCACGTCGACGCCGTCGATGAGGATGCTGCCGCCGTCGACCAGCTCGAGTCCGGACAGTGCCCGCAGGGCCGTGGTCTTGCCGCATCCGGAAGGTCCGAGCAGGGCGACGAACTCCCCCGGCGCAACCGACAGGTTCACTCCGCTCAGGGCCCGCTGGCCCGCGAAGTCCTTGATGACGTCGACAAACTCGACTGTTGCTCCCGGATCTTGCTGGCTGGTGTCGCTCATGTGGTTTTCCGGCCTGGTCTGGTCGAGCCGACTCGACCGATGAGTAGTAGGAGGATAAAGACAAAGGCGAGCGCGAGCAGCGCGAAGATGACCGCGGCGTAGGGGTCGGACTTCGACACCTGCACGAGCGCCGTCTGCAGGTTCTGACGGTTGAGCAGCGAGGCGATCGTGTACTCCCCGAGTACGACCGCGACCGAAATGAGGGAGGCCGCGAGGATGCCGCGGCGCAGGTTCGGCAGCAGCACACGCCAGAGCACGTTGAGCCAGCCGGCGCCGAGCGACCTCGCCGCCTCCGACAGCGTGATCATGTCGACCGAGGAGATGCTCGCCTGGATCGCGCGGTAGGCATAGGGCAGCACCGTGATGCCGTAGGCGAACGCCAAGGTCCAGACCGAGCTGCCGAACACCCGCACGACGATGCTGTAGACCGGCGCGAGACCGACGACGAGTACGATCGCCGGCACGGTGATCGGGATGATGCAGATGAATTCGAGCACCCGACGGAGCCTCGGAAACTGCAACTGCACGAGGATCATCGTGGGCAGCAGCACGAACAGGATGATCGTGACGGTCACCACGGCGAGCACAGACGAGTTCTGCACCGCCTGGAACAGCTGCCGGTACTTGCGATTCTGCTCGGGGTCGAACAGCGCCGCCCAGTGGTCGAACGTGTAGCCGCCGCCGAGGCCGTCGCGGAAGGTGAACTCCATCATCGAGATGATGGGGATCGCGAACACGAGGCCGACGACCGTCAGGATCGTGCGGCGGGCCAGTATTCCCGGCTCCGCTCCGATGCGCACCGCGTTGGAGGTCACTGCTGCCACCTCGCCGTGCGCGCCTGCAGGAACGAATAGGCGGTCATGACGACCACCATGACGATGATCATGCCGAGGGCCAGGGCCCCGGCGAGGTTGGACCTGCCGAGCACCGTCTCGCTGATGAGCGCGGCGCGGATCTGCAGCGGCACGATCTGCGCGCCTTGGCTGATGAGCGCCGCCGCCGTCGCGTACGACGAGAAGGCGTTCGCGAACAGCAGAAGGAGGCTGCCGAGGAATGACGGCGCGAGAACGGGGCCGGCGATGCGCGTCCAATAGGTCCAGCGGGTTCCGCCGAGCGTCGCCGCGGCCTCGGCCCACTGGGGCTTGAGCCCTTCGAGCGCCGGCATGAACGTGATCACCATGAGCGGAACCTGGAAGTAGATGTACGGCAGCAGCAGCCCCGGCACCTGATAGAGCCACACGCCGTTCGCAAAGATGTCGAATCCGAGGGTGTCCTTGAGCAGGATCGTCACGAGGCCCTGGATGCCGATCGTCGCGATGAACGCGAAGGCGAGCATGACGCCGCCGAACTGGGCCAGCACACTGCTGGCCGAGCTCACGAACGAACGGAGCGGACCGTCCGGCTTCGTGCCGAGCATCGCGTAGCAGACGAGCGCCCCGAGCACGGAGCCGATGACGGCGGTGAGAGCCGAGACCCAGAAGGAGCTCGCGAAAGTGGCGAGGATGACCGGGTCGGCGAGGGCGCCGACGTTGTCGAGGGTGAGTGCGCCGTCCCCGTCGAAGAACCCGGTGCCGAGCGCGATGAGCGTCGGCACCGCGAGGAACAGCAGCACATACAGCGCGAACGGAACCAGACCGAGATATCTAGTGAGACCGCGGCGGACACCCGAAGGGCGACGCCGAGGCCCGGAGGCCTCGGCGTCGCCGCTCAAGAGTTCCGGCGCATTCGCGACACTCATGCCGCGATGCCGCCGGGGGTGGTGGCGTTAGCCAATGGCCGCGGCCCACTTCTCGGCCAGCAGTGCAGCCGCGGCTTCACTCTGCTCGGTTGTCGGGGTGACGAGCTCGTCGGGCAGCTCGCCGACCGCGTCGAGGGCATCCTGATCGACCGTTCCCGCGTCCATCATCGCGACGAGGGTCACGGGGTAGGCGCCGGCGGCGAGGTACAGGTTCTGCGCCGCTGGGCTGAAGATGAACTCCTGCCACAGCCGCGCCGCGGCCGGGTGGGGCGCGTCGACGTTGATGGCCTGGTTGTAGTAGCTGGTGTACGCGACGCCGGGAAGGGTCGTGACCTCCCAGCCGTCGACCGTCGAGGCGACCGCGAGGTTGTTGTAGCTCCAGTCGAAGACCACGGGAGTCTCACCCGACGCGATCGTCGCTTCCGTGGGGTCGAGCGGCAGGAAGTTGCCCGCGGCGTTGAGCTCCGAGAAGAAGTCGATGCCGGGCTGGAAGTCGTCGAGCGATTCGCCGCGCTGCGCTGCCGCGAGGCCGACAGCAGCGAAGGCCGCGCCGGCCTGGGTCGGGTCGCCGTTGATGGCGACCTTGCCCTTGTAGCCCTCATCGAGCAGGTCGTCGAGCGACGTCGGCTCGTCGACCTCGTTGGAGTTGAAGCCGATCGACATGCTGCCGGTGTAGTCGTTGACCCAGAGGCCCGTCGACTCCTTGTTCTCGTCGGGGATCTCGGCCCAGTTGGCGACAGTGTAGGGCGCGAAATAGTCGAGGCTGTCGAGTGCGACGGCGGTGCCGAGGTCGAAGACGTCGGGGGCGGCGACCTGGCCGGCGAGGTTCTTGGCGGCCGTGATCTCCTCGGCGCTGGAGACATCCGGGTCGGCGGAGTTCACGGTGATCCCGTACTCCTCCTCGAACGCGGCGATGATCAGTCCGTAGTTGGCCCAGTTCTCGGGGAGTGCGATGACGTTGAGCTCGCCCTCCTCCTGGGCTGCTGCGACGAGGGCGTCGAGTCCGCCGAAGTCGTCCGCGCTGGTCGCGGTGGCGGCGTCGACGCCGCCGCCGGCGGCGCCGTCTGTGCCGGAGTCCGTCCCAGCGCAGCCGGAAAGCGTAATGGCGACCACGGCGATTGCCGCCAGGCCTGCGAGGTTTCTCTTTCTGAACACGACTTCCTCCTGAGTTGGCCCGGCGTGCCGCCCATGCTGTGTTGCCGGCGGATGGGATACCGGGCACCTTTTCGGAGCATACTCACGCTCGACGGGTGCGTGACACCCCTCTCGTTAACGATTGGACAATCTCTCGTAATGATTTGGGGATCGGTGGCCATGGTTAGGCTCGGGGGGTGGCCGACGACATCTCTCCCGCGCACGCGCGCAGGATCGCGCTCGCGGCGCAGGGCTTCGGCCAGAAGACCGTCGCGGCACCGGGCATCCGGCAACTCAACCTCGCGATCGCGCGGCTCGGGCTGCTGCAGCTCGACTCGGTCAATGTTTTTGAGCGCAGCCACTACCTGCCCTTGTTCGCCCGGCTGGGCGCCTACGACAAGGCTGCCCTCGACCGTCTCACCTTCGCCCGCGGCAGCCGGTATATCGAGTACTGGGCGCACGAAGCGGCCATCATCCCCGTCGACACGTGGCCGCTGATGCGCTGGCGCATGCAGCGCTTCCGGGACCGTGCCGAGTCGGATGCCGACCACTGGGCCCATGCCAATCGGCCCATGATCCAGTGGCTCAGGGCGGAGCTGGCCGAGAAGGGACCGCTCCCGGCGAGCGCCGTCGAGCACGACCTCAACAAGAGGTCAGGACCCTGGTGGGGCTGGTCCGACGTCAAGACCGGGCTCGAGGCGATGTTCCGCTGGGGCGATCTTGTGAGCGCCGGGCGAAGCCGGTTCGAGCGCATCTATGCGCTGCCCGAGCAGGTGCTGCCCGGTGAGGTGCTCGAGCGCACCGTGTCCCGGCAGGAGGCCCACCGCGAGCTCCTGACCCGCGCGGCATCCGCACACGGCATCGGCACGGCATCCGATCTCGCCGACTACTTCCGGCTCGGCCAGGCGGAGTCGGTCGCGGCCCTGCATGAGCTCGAGGATGCCGGCGTGGTCTCGAGGGTCGCCGTTCCCGGCTGGAAGCAGCCCGGGTGGCTGCACCGCGATGCGCGCAGCCCGCGGCGGATCGACGCCGTCGCGATGCTCTCTCCGTTCGATCCCGTCGTCTGGAACCGGCCGCGTGCTGAGCGGCTGTTCGGTTTCCACTACCGGATCGAGATCTACACCCCGGCGCCGAAGCGGATCTTCGGCTACTACTCGCTGCCGATCCTGCTCGACGACGCTCTGGTCGGGCGCATCGACCTGAAGAACGATCGGCAGAACGGCGTGCTGCGGGTGCAGTCGGCCTGGTTGGAACCTGGCGCGCCCGCCGAGACGGCGGCGAGGCTCGTGCCGGTGCTGCGCGATGCGGCGTCCTGGCAGGGACTCGAGCAAATCGAGGTCGTCGGCCGCGGCACGCTCTCCCCCGGCCTCGCGGCCGAGCTCGGGGTCGCACTGATCTGAGGGGCGCCTCTGGGGGGCGTCGGTCCGCCCGCCCGCAAGCGTCATACAACTGGTGTTTTCTCAACAATCAAAAGGAGGTTTGTGCCCATAGCCTTCGAACATGCCCACCGTTCCGTTCCGTGCGATCCGTGCCCTCGCGATCATCCTCGCCGTATCCGCTGCCGCGACCGGGTGCGCGACGCCGGCGGGTGTGTCGCCGTCGGCATCCCCCGCGGCGGAACCGAGTCCGACTCCGAGCCCAAGTCCGAGTGCGGTCGAACGGATCGCCGCGCCGCTGCCCTACGTCGACGCGAGCTGTGCCGAGCTCCTCTCGACGGCGTCTCTCGCCTCCGGGTTCGCGGTGCCGGTGGCCGCTCTCGAGGTCGTCGAGAACATCTACCTCAGCGGGAGCGACGGACCGCTGCGCTTCGCCCTCCGGCAACTCGGCGGGATCGAATGCGAATGGAGCAATGGCGAACCGATCATCGCGAACTTCGGACCGAATCCGCGCTATGTCGGTGTGACGCTCCGCGTGCTTCCCGGCGCCGAGGACCGCTGGCAGTACTTCAGCGACTACTACAGCGTCGAGGGCGCAGAGCAGGCCTACTGCGGCGAGACCGCCGAACCGACCTCGTGTCTCATCAACGCTCTCGTGGCGGACGACTGGGTCGAGCTCGAGCTCCAGGCCGCCGCCTCGGTGATCGGGGACGGCTCGAACGCCGAGGCCGTGACGAGGCGCCTCTACGACGAGTTCGTCGCGGCGCTGTCCGCAGCGCCCGCCTCGTCGGCGGAATGGTCGCCGCCGACCGGCACTATCCCCCTGAGCAGCGAGTGCGCCCAGTTCGTGTCTCCGGCGGACGCGGCGGCCATCATCGGCCTGCCCGTGTACTTCGACGGGATGGATGGTGGAGCGAGCCTGGTCGCGGCGTCCTGGGCGAACTCGGGTGGCTCACCGTGCTTCTGGGCGCATTCCCCGGAGGAGCCGGCCGGCGTGTTCGTCTCCTGGTTGCCGGGCGGCGAGTGGGCATGGATGGAGCAGCAGCGGCCGGGATCGTACGAGGCCGTCGCGGTACCGGGGCTGCTCCCCGACGACGCGGCCTGGCTCGACTGCCCGGCGTCGACGGGTGACTGCGCCCTGGACCTGATCGTCGGTCACAACTGGATCCAGATCGCGCTGAGCCGCGACGACGCCGACAAGCCCGCGGTGCTCGAGCAACTGGCCGCCAAAGTCGTCGAGTCCATCCGCGGCTGACGTCGCGCGCGACGTCAGCGGCGGAGGGGTGGGCCGGCCTCACCCTCGCGAGCCGCCCAGTTACGTCGCCTCCACGAGCCCGAACACGACACATGCGGGCAACTCGCGGGTAAGGGTACCGCGCTACCGGTGCTCCGGGGCTACCGGAGGCGACGTGGGGTGCGCTTCGGCCGGTCGGCGCCCTTCGCGGAGGTGGTGCGCCCCACAGCATCCGCCCGCCCCGCAGCATCCGCCCGCTGCTCCTGCTCGACGCGGATCGCCTCGATCTCGGTCGTGTGGACGTCGGTCGGGCGGTCGCCGGGCTCCCACATGTGGTCGACCGCTGCCGACACCGAGGTCTCGGCCTCGAACGCCGACTCGAGCGCCCGTTCCAGCCGGCTCTGCCGGCGCTTCAGCCAGAGTCCGAGCAGGATGATGACCGCGAGCGACACGTAGCAGGCCAGCGCGAACGGGCGCGTCACGAGCGCGGTCAGGTCTCCTTGGCTGAGCTGCAGCGCACGTCGCAGCTGCGCCTCGGCCATGGGCCCGAGGATGAGGCCGATGACGAGAGGCGCGACCGGGTATCCGAAGCGCCGGAGGAAGTATCCGAGCACCCCGACGATGAGGAGGATCACGATGTCGATCGTCGAGAAGTTGACCGCGAACGCGCCGAGCGCGGCGAAGGTGAGGATACCGGCGTACAGGTACGGGCGAGGGATCTGCAGGAGCTTGACCCAGATGCCGACGAGCGGCAGGTTCAGCACGAGCAGCATCACGTTGCCGATGTAAAGACTGGCGATGAGCGCCCAGACCAGGCCCGACTGGTTCTGGAACAGCTGCGGGCCGGGCTGGATGCCGTACGACTGGAACGCCGAGAGGATAATCGCGGCCGTCGCGGTCGTCGGCAGCCCCAGGGTGAGCAGCGGCACGAGTACTCCGGCTGCGGCGGCGTTGTTCGCCGACTCCGGTCCGGCGACGCCCTCGATGGCGCCGCGCCCGAACTCGTTCTTGTGCTTGCTGAGCTTCTTCTCCGCGGCATACGACAGGAACGTCGCGACGTCCGCCCCGCCCGCGGGGATGGTGCCGATCGGGAACCCGATCGCCGTGCCGCGCAGCCACGGCTTCCATGAACGGCGCCAGTCCTCGCGGGTCATCCAGTTGCGCCAGCCCTTGGTGATCGGGATGAGCGAGACCGGCCCATGGCGCATCCGCGAGGCGACGTAGAAGGTCTCGCCGACCGCGAACAGGCCGACCGCGACGAGCACGACGTCGATGCCGTCGGCGAGCGGCAGCAGCCCGAACGTGTAGCGCTGCTGGCCGGAGAGGATCTCGGTGCCGACGAGGCCCAGGAACAGGCCGATACCGAGGGAGGTGAGGCCGCGCGACACCGAGGAGCCGAGCAGGGCGCCGACCGTGATGAACGCGATGACCATGAGCGCCACATAGTCGGCCGGCGCGAGGTTCACGGCGAGCGCCGCGATCGTCGGGGCGAGCAGGGTGAGGCCGATTGTCGCGACGGTTCCCGCGACGAACGAGCCGAGCGCCGCCGTCGCGAGGGCCGCGGCCCCCCGCCCGAGCTTCGCCATCTTATTGCCCTCGAGCGCCGTGACGATCGAGGCGGACTCCCCCGGGGTGTTGAGCAGGATGCTGGTGGTCGAGCCGCCGTACATTCCGCCGTAGTAGATGCCGGCGAAGGTGATGAGCGCCGCGGTGGGGTCGAGCGTGTAGGTGAGCGGGAGCAGGAGGGCGACGGTCATCGCCGGGCCGATGCCCGGCAGCACGCCGACTGCGGTGCCGACGAGCACGCCGAGGAAGGCGTAGATGAGGTACTCCCACCGCAAGGCGGTGGCGAAGCCCTCCATGAGCAGTTCGATGTTTTCCATGTCAGCCTCTGAGGAGTGCGATGAGTGGTTGGAGGAACCCCAGCACGGGTCCGAGGGGAAGCGAGAGCCCGAGGAGGCCGCCGAAGACGACCTGCACGGTGAGGCTGAGTGCGAGGCCGACGAGCAGCGCGACCCACCACCTCTTCGCCCCGAGCGACCAGGCGACGCCGCCGAACAGGATCGCCGCGGCGATCGGCCAGCCGAGAAGCGGGATCAGCACGATGTGCGCGACGACGAAAGCCACGAGCTTCGCCAGCGTGATCCAGTCGGTCCTGGCGTTGGGGTCGGCGTCTTCCGACTCCTCCTGGGGCCCCAGGTGTCCCCGCCACAGGTCGACGAGCACCATGGCCGCCGAGGCGATCAGGATGATGCTGACCAGGTAGGGGAACACCCGGGGGCCGACCGTGCTTCCGGCGCCCGGAACCCGGATCGCCCCCGCCCCGATGAGGACGAATAGCCCGAGGCCGAGCGCGAGCGCCGCGAAGACGACCTCGCCGATCCTCTGCGCCGTCGCCGGACGCACGGTCTGCACCATGGTCAGTCGACCAGGCCGATGTTGCGCAGCGTCGCGGTGACCTCGTCGATGTTGCCGGTGAGGTACTCGTCGAACTCGTCGCCGGCGAGGAACGCGTCGCTCCAGCCGCGCGTGTCGAGTTCGGTGGCCCACGTCTCTGTGTCCTGCAGCTGAGTCGCGACGTCGATGAGGGCGTCACGCTCGGCGTCCGAAATTCCGCCGGGGGCGAGCAGCCCGCGCCAGTTTGTCAGCACGACGTCGTAGCCGGCCTCGGTGATGGTCGGAGTGTCGGGCAGCAGCTCGACCGGTTCCTCCGACGACACGGCGAGCGCGCGCATCGTGCCCGCCTCGATGTGCTCGACGAATTCACCGACGCCGGAGATGCCGGCGGAGACGTTGTTGCCGAGGAGCAGCGTGACGGCCTCGCCTCCGCCCGAGTTTGGGATGTAGTTGAGCTTGGTGGAGATCTCGTCGTCGGTCAGTCCGGCCTCCTCGAGGAGGAGGCCGGCGAGGATGTGGTCGGCGCCGCCGGCGGAACCGCCTGTCACCGTGACGTCCTGGCCGGTTTCGACGATGGCGTCGACAAGGTCTTCGAGGGTCTCGTACGGCGAGGCCTCCGGGACGACGACAACCAGCGCCTCCTCCGTCAGCCGCGCGATCGGCGTGGTGTCCTCTATGCGGTTCGCCGCCGCGTTGGTCTCGACCGCGCCCACCATGACAAGCCCGGTCACCATGAGGGTGAAGGGGTCGGTCTCGTTGGCGAGGGAGGCGAGGCCGACGGTGCCTCCGGCGCCGCCGATGTTGGTCACCGCCGCGGAGTCGACGATGCCCTCGGACGTGAGGATCTGCGAGACGGCTCGGCCGGTCTGGTCCCAACCGCCGCCCGGATCGGCCGGAACGATGATCTGGACCTCGGAGACCGAGACCGCCGCGTCGTCCTCGGTCGGGGCTTCCGTCGGGGCCGGCGTCGAACTGCAGGATGCGAGGGTGAGGGCCGTGACCCCCGCGAAAACGATGATGCCAAGCGAACGCATGTGTACTCCTCATTGAGTGCCCGCGTCATCGCGGGCTGTGAACGTGCTGTGTGCGTCAACGCTAGAGATGGCGAGTCCCGCGCGGTGGACGGAAGGGGCTTTTGTAACTAGGAGACGGCTTTCGTAACTATTGGCCGCTACTCGCGATGTCGATCGGGAGAACCGGGCAGTCGCCACGGGGTGCACACTTGAGGGGTGGTCCAGTCGATGTCGCTGCGTCTTCAACTCCTGCTGTTGCAGGCGTTGATCATCTTCACGACCGTCGTCGGAACCGGAATTGTCGCCGGCGCACTCCAGGAGCGGCATCTGCGTGAGGCGTACCTCGACCGGATGATCGGCGTCGCGCAGTCTGTCGCTCGGCTTCCCGCGATCCTCGATGCCTTCGACACTCCCGATCCGGCGGCGATCATCCAGCCGATCGCCGAGGTGATCCGCACCGCCTCCAACGTCACGTACGTCGTCGTGACCGACGAGAACGGCATCCGCTACTCGCATCCGAACCCCGACCGTGTCGGCGAGCTCGTCTCGACCGACCCCTCCGCGCCGCTCTCCGGCGAGATGTGGGTGGGCACCCAGACCGGCACGCTCGGCGAGTCGTGGCGGGTGAAGGTGCCGCTCTACGGTCTCGATGACGAGATCGTCGGAACCGTCTCGGTGGGGATCCTTGAGTCGTCGCTGCGCGAGGAATTCATGGGCGACCTGAACTGGCTGCTGATCGCCCTCGGAGGTTCGGTGCTGCTGGGGCTGTTCGGATCGGCCTGGGTCACCTCGATCATCCGGCGGCGCATCTACCGCCTCGAGCCGAAGGAGATCGCGTCGCTCGTCGGCTCGCGCGAGACGATGCTGCACGGCCTCAGCGAAGGGATCGTCAACGTCGATGAGGGCGGCCGGATCACGCTCGTCAACGACGCCGCGCTCGCCCTGCTCGGTGTCGACATCGGCGCACTCGCCGGTCGACCCGCCGCCGAGGCTCTCGAGCAGGCGCTCGTCGAGGTGCTCGAACGGGGCGAGCCAGAGGGCCAGCTCGTGCTTGCGGGAGAACGCATCCTCGTCGCCCGCAGCACCGGCACCGAGCTCGACGGCCGCACGGTCGGGGCGACACTGCTGATCCGCGACCACACCGAGCTGCACGCGCTGCTGCGCCAGATGGACGGCGCCCAGTCGCTCACCGACGGTCTCCGGGCGCAGGCGCACGAGTTCGCCAACAAGCTGCACGTCGTCTCGGGCCTGCTCGAGCTCGGCCGGGTCGAGGATGCGCGCGCGTTCGTCGAGCGCGCCGGGCGCGGCGGGCCGCTCGGTATCGCCGGGGACGACAGCGTCGTCGACAACGCCGAACTGGCCGCGCTGCTCATGGTCAAGTCGAGCCAGGCGCGCGAGCTCGGGATCTCGCTCGAGATCCGCGATTCGCAGGTCGTGGACGAGCTCGGCGACCGCGATGCGGCAGCGCTCGCGGGCGGCGACCTCGTGACGGTCATCGGCAACCTCGTCGACAACGCACTCGAGGCCTGCTCGGCCGGCGACCGAGTGCGTCTCAGCCTCGCGACGGGAGGCGACGACCTCATCATCACCGTCGAGGACGACGGCCCCGGGATCTCACCGGAGCTGTACGACAGTGTCTTCGTCGAGGGAGTCAGCTCGAAGCTGCCCGACCTCGGCGAGGGCGACCGGCGGCTGCACCGTCGGGGAATCGGGCTCGCGCTGGTCCGCCGGGTCGTCCGGCGCCATGGCGGGCAGGTGAGCGTGGGCCGGTCGACGCTCGGTGGCGCGTGCTTCACCGTGCGTCTGCCGCTGGGCGCGCGCGGGGCGACCGAGCTCGAGAGGTCGACCCGGTGAGCGCGGGAACGCGCCTGCGCGTCGTCATCGTTGACGACGACTTCGCTGTCGCGGCGCTGCACGAGCGGTTCGTGGAGGCGCATCCGGCATTCGAGGTCGTCGCGACCGCGGCAACCGGCCCGCTCGCAGTCGACACGATCGCCGAGCACAGCCCCGACCTCGTGCTCCTCGACTTCTACCTGCCCGGCATGTCGGGCCTCGAGGTGTTGCGGGAGATCCGAGCGACGCATCATACGCAGCCCGAATTCATCGCCGTGACGGCCGCGCGGGATGCCGAGAGTGTGCGGCGCGCCCGGGTCGCCGGCGTGCGGCACTACCTCGTGAAGCCGTTCACCGCCGCCGACCTGCGATCACGCCTCGACGACATCGTGCGGGATCGCACCCTGCTCTCACGCACGACGCCGAACGCAGGGCTCGACCAGAACGACATCGACTCGCTCATGACCGGGGCGATGCGCCGGCCGCTGCCACTGCCGAAGGGACTCAGCGCGGAGACCCTCGCGGCGACCGCGCGGGCGCTTCTCGAGGCCCCGAATTCCTCCGCGACCGAAATCGGGGCGATCGTCGGCATCTCCCGGGTCAGCAGCCGCCGCTACCTCGAGCACCTCGTGCTCACCCGGCGGGCCGAGCGTGCGCTCGACTATGGCACAGCGGGCCGTCCGTCGAGCCGCTACCGTCTGGCGGACAGCGCGACGACCCCGTAGCCCCGCCACTCGCCCACTTATGCGGCCTCACCGCGCCGGAACCCGACCTATATGGGCAACTCGCGGACAGGGGGGCACAGGCTGTCGCGAAAGTCGGAGTGCGGGTGTCGGCTGCGGCGGCGAAACGCCCAACGCCAGTCATGTTCGGCGCCACGCCCGCCGCATCCGCCGGGATTTCCGACTTTCGCGACATCCCACCCCGAGGAGTGCACGAGCACACCGTCGAGACTTACCGAACGGCTAGAAGCGCAGGCCGCTCTCGCGCAGGCGCTTCGCGCGCTCGGCGATCGGCGGATGCGTGCTGAACATGCGGTCGATGATGCCGGGCTTGGTGGGGTCGGCGATCCACATGTGCGCCATCGTCGAATTCTGCTTCTGCATCGGCCGCCCGTACGCGCCGAGCTTCTCGAGGGCGCTCGCGAGGGCATCCGGATGCCGGGTGGTCAGCGCCCCCGTCGCGTCCGCAAGGTACTCGCGCTGGCGTGACACGGCCGCCTGCACGGCCGTCGCCACGATGGGTGCGACGATCATCGCGGCGAGCCCGAGCACGAGGAAGACCACGTTGCTGTTGTTGTTGCGGCCGCCGCGGGAGAAGAAGCTCATCCGCAGCAGGATGTCGGCGAGGAAGCCGATCGCGACGACGAGGCCGAAGACGATCGTCGTGACCCGGATGTCGTAGTTCTGTACGTGCCCCATCTCGTGCGCCATGACCCCTTCGAGCTCGGAGTCGTCCATCAGGTCAAGCAGTCCCGTGGTCGCCGCGACGACCGCGTGCTTGGGGTCGCGTCCGGCCGCGAACGCGTTGGGGGCGGGATCGTCGATGATGTAGACCTTCGGCATCGGCATCCCGGTCGTGATCGCGAGGTTCTCGACGGTGCGGTACAGCCTGGGGTTGTCGCGCTTCTCGATCTGCTTCGCCCCGCTCAGGGCGACGGCCTGGCCGCTCGCGGCGAAGTACTGGATGACGACGTAGATGAGCGCGCCGACGACGGTGCCGATGAAGATCGAGTACGAGCCGCTGGGGCTGTACATGTAGTTCGCGACAAGCCCGAGCGCGCCAATGATGACCAGAAAGAGCGCGATGATGAATATGGTGTTCCGCTTGTTCGCGGCAATTGCCCTGTACATCGGATCTTTCGACTACTCGCCGGTCAGAACTGCACGCGCGGGGGCTCCGCGATCGCGGCAGGGTTGGCAACCTCGAAGAAGTCGCGCTCGGTGAATCCGAGGCTGCGCACGAAGAGGGTGTTCGGGAACTGCTTGATCTTGGTGTTCAGCTCGCGCACGCCACCGTTGTAGAACCGGCGAGAGGCCTGGATCTTGTCCTCGGTGTCGACGAGCTCGCCCTGCAGGTGGAGAAAGTTCTGGCTGGCCTGCAGCTGCGGGTAGGCCTCGGCGACGGCGAAGATGCTCTTGAGTGCGGATTGCATGTGGTTCTCGGCCGCGGAGGCATCCGCCGGTCCCTGCGCCTGCAGGGTCTCGGCTCTGGCCTTGGTGACGGCCTCGAAGACGCCCTTCTCGTGCGCCGCGTATCCCTTCACCGCTTCGATGAGGTTGGGCAGCAGGTCTGCCCGGCGCTTGAGCTGAACGGTGATGTCGCTCCACGCTTCGTCGACACGCACGTTGAGCGCGACGAGAGAGTTGTAGGTCGACCACAGGTAGATGCCGGCGATGACGGCAAGGAGCACAATGATGCCGACAACGATCAGGATTTCCATATGCGCAACTATAACGGCGGTCTGCCGAATGTTGGCCGGACGTTTGCTGGACCCGCCGCGATTCCCGCCCCGCCCGCGGGTGTCGCGGGGGCGTTTACATGAGCGACACAGAGCTGGGATTTACTATCGCACTATGCACCGCGGTAAACCCGAGCCCGATTCAACCGCGCGCCGGATGCTGGCAGAAGGAGTCGCGTGGACCTGAACACCGTCGCGGCGATCCGCCAGCCGCGCGAGCGCGCCGACCTTGCCCTCGCACCGGGCGAGGCGATCCTCGGCGGCGGCTCGTGGCTCTTCTCAGAACCCCAGAACCACCTCACCGGGCTCGTCGACCTCACCACCATGGGGTGGGCCCCGATCGAGGTCACCGAGTCCGGGCTGTCGATCGCCGCGACCTGCACGTTCACCGAGCTGAGCCGCTTCGAGCTCTCCGCGGCCGCGACCGGCTGGGCCGCCGTGCCCCTCTTCCGGCAGTGCTGCACGGCCCTGCTCGGCTCGTTCAAGGTGTGGCACGCCGCCACTGTCGGCGGCAACATCTGCCTCGCCCTCCCCGCCGGACCGATGACGTCGCTCGGCGCCGCGCTCGACGCCGACGCCGTGGTCTGGATGCCGGACGGACGGGATCGGCGCGTGAGCGTGCTCGACTTCGTGACGGGGGTGGAGTCGACGGTGCTTCAGCCCGGTGAGGTGCTTCGCTCAATCGAGATCCCGACCCGCACCCTCGCCTCCCGCACCGGATTCCGCAAGATCGCCCTGTCACCCCTCGGCCGCTCCGGCACCGTCGTCATCGCCCGCCTCGACACCGACGGCGCCGTCGCCGTGACGGTCTCGGGCGGCACCGACCGGCCGGTGCAGCTGCGCTTTGACGCCCTGCCGACCGCCGCCGAGCTCGCGAGCAGGGTGCACGGCATCGACAACTGGTACGACGACGCCCACGGGGCTCCCGACTGGCGTCGGGCTATGAGCGCGCATCTGGCCGAGCAGCTACGCGCAGAATTGGCGGTCACGGCATGAGGTTCGAGGTCAACGGCATGCCGGTGGAGACATTTCCGGCCGCCGGGCAGAGCCTGAGATCGCTGCTGCGCGACCAGGAGCACTTCGAGGTCAAGAAGGGCTGCGATGCCGGCGACTGCGGCGCCTGCTCCGTGCTCGTCGACGGGGTTCCGATGCACTCCTGCATCTACCCGGCCGCGCGGATCGAGGGCCGCCGTGTGACGACCGCCGACGGTCTCGCCACGATCGGCGCGACCGCCACCGACCCGGGCACGGCGGGGCGCGGCGAGGCCGGGCACCTGCATCCGGTGCAGCAGGCCTTCGTCGACGGCGCCGCGTTCCAGTGCGGCTTCTGCACCCCCGGCATGGTCGTGACGGCATCGACCTTCACCGAGGGGCAGCTGTCCGGCGAGGCGCACGGCGACCTGCCCCGGCTGATGAAGGGCAATCTGTGCCGCTGCACGGGCTACCGCGCGATCGGCGACGCCCTCTGCGGCCGCACCAACGTCGAGCGGCCACTCGCGGGCACCTCGATCGGCAAGTCGGTGCCGGCCCCGGCCGGGGAGCGGATCGTGCGCGGCGTCGAGCCGTTCACTCTTGACCTTGCCACCCCTGGCCTGCTGCACCTGAGCGTGCTCGGCAGCCCGCATCCGCATGCGGGCATCCGGTCGATCGACACGGCCGCGGCGTGCGCCCTTCCCGGCGTGCACGCGGTGCTGACCCACCTCGACTCCCCCGATGTGCTGTTCTCGACCGGACGGCACCAGAACCGCACCGACGACCCCGACGACACGCGCGTGCTCGACACCGTTGCGCGGTTCCGTGGCCAGCGGGTCGCGGCGGTCGTCGCGGATACCCTCGCGATCGCCGAGGCCGCCTGCCGCCTGATCGCCGTCGACTATGAGCAGCTGCCCGCGAACTTCGACCCGGAGCTCGCCACCGCGCCCGGCAGCCCGCTGCTGCACGGCGAGAAGGGCGCCGAGTCCGGGCTCGCCGATCCGGCGGCGAACCTCGTCGCCGAGCTGCACGGCGAGATGGGCGACGTCGCCGCGGCACTGACCGCCGGCCACGCCGTCGTGCGCGGCACCTGGCGCACACAGCGGGTGACCCACGTGGCGCTCGAGACGCACGCGACGAGGGGCTGGTTCGACGAGCTGGGCCGCATTGTGCTGCGCACCAGCTCGCAGGTGCCGTATCTGGTGCGCGACGAGCTCTGCCACATCTTCGGGCTGCATCGCTCGCAGCTGCGGGTCATCACCGCGCGCGTCGGCGGCGGTTTCGGCGGCAAGCAGGAGCTGCTCACCGAGGACATCGTGCTGCTCGCGATGCAGAAGACCGGCCGCCCGGTGCAGTACGAGTTCAGCCGCGCCGACGAGTTCACGATCGCGCCGACCCGGCATCCGATGCGCATCCGGGTGGCCGTCGCGGCGGATGCCGAGGGGGCGCTCACGGCGATCGACGTCGACGTTCTCGCCGACACGGGCGCCTACGGCAACCACGGACCCGGCGTCATGTTCCACGGCTGCAACGAGTCGCTCAGCATCTACCGCTGCGCCAACAAGCGCGTCGACGCCCGCTCGGTCTACACGAACAACCTGCCGTCCGGGGCGTTCCGCGGCTACGGGCTCGGCCAGATCATCTTCGCCGTCGAGTCGGCGATGGACGAGCTCGCCCGCGAGCTGGGCATCGACCCGTTCGAGTTCCACCGCCGCAACGTGATCGTGCCCGGCGACCCGATGGTCGTGACCGACCCCGACGAGGAGAGCGACCTGCTCTACGGCAGCTACGGCCTCGACCAGTGCCTCGACCTTGCCGAGGCGGCCCTCGCCCGCGGCAACGGCGTGCAGCCGCCGGCTGGCGACAGTTGGCGGGTCGGCACCGGCATGGGCGTCGCGATGATCGCGACACTGCCGCCCCGCGGGCACTTCGCCGACGTGACCCTGTCGGTGGATGCCTCCGGCACCTACTCGGTTGGGGTCGGGACCGCCGACTTCGGCAGCGGCACGACGACCGCGCACACCCAGCTTCTGGCGAGCGCGATGAACACGCGGGTCGAGCGGATCGCGATGCGGCAGTCCGACACTGACATCGTGGCGCACGACACGGGCGCGTTCGGCTCGGCGGGCACCGTCGTGGCGGGTAAGGCGATCCTCGTGGCCGCCAGCGCGCTGCGGGCACGGTTGCTCGAGGGGGCGGCGGTGCTCGTCGGCGCCGGTGGTGCCGCAGAGCTGAGCGAGCGCGGCGTCGCGGTCGGCGACCGCCTCGTGACCTTCGCGGAGCTGTTCGCGCCGACCGCGGCATCCGAGTGGACGGCAACGGGTAGTGACGACGGCAGCCCGCGCTCGGTCGCGTTCAACGTGCACGCGTTCCGGGTCGCGGTCGACACCGCGACCGGCGAGGTGCGCATCCTGCAGTCGATCCAGGCGGCGGATGCCGGCGTCGTGATCAACCCGGAGCAGCTGCGCGGCCAGGTCGAGGGCGGCACAGCCCAAGCGATCGGCACCGCGCTCTACGAGGAGATGCGGCTCGATGGCGAGGGCCGCGTGCTCAACCCCGAGATTCGCAACTACCACCTGCCGCAGTTCGCCGATGTACCGCACACCGAGGTGTATTTCGCCGACACCGTCGACGCGCACGGCCCGATCGGCGCGAAGTCGATGAGCGAGGCGCCGTACAACCCCGTCGCACCCGCGCTCGCGAACGCGGTGCGGGATGCGATCGGGCTGCGTCCGGTGGAGCTGCCGATGTCGCGCGACCGGGTCTGGCGGATGCTTCACGGCTGAGGCTGCGGACCTGCGGCTCACCGCTTCCCCGGCCTGCGGTGCCCGCGCCGTCACGCGCGCGACACATGGAGGTGTTAGAAGTGAGCATGCTCACCATCACCGGCGCTGCCGCTATTCTCGTCGACGACAAGACGGAGTCATCCGGCGACATCCATCTCGACGGGGGCGTCGTCGTCGGGTCCGATGGGAGCGAGCGGCTCGAGCCAGCCGGCTCCCTCCGCCCCGCAGGCGAGACGCTCGACGCGAGCGGATGCGTCGTCACACCCGGGCTGGTGAACGCGCACCACCACCTGCTGCAGAGCGCGTTCCGCACCCTCCCCGGCACCCGCGGCGTGCCGATGTCGGAGTGGCTCCCGACCATGGCCGCAGAATATGCGCGGATCGGCATAGACCCGGAACTGTGCCACGCCGCGGCATCCGTCGGCCTCGCCGAGAGCCTGCTCTCTGGCGTCACAACGGTCGCCGACCACCACCTGACCTGGCCGGCCGGATGCGACTCGGTCTCGATGGCCCGCGGGACGGTCGCGGCGGCCCGCGAGCTCGGGGCGCGCCTGGTCTTCGTGCGCGGGACGGCGCGGGACGACCCGGAGCAGGCTGCCGCGTCGGCCGAGGCCATCGCCGGCGACCTCGTTCCCGGCAGGCCGGGCGGGATCAGCGCCGACGGGATGCTGCAGCTCGCGGTCGGCCCGGCCGGGGTGCACAGCGACGCGCCGGAGACGTTCCGGCTGCTCGGCGAGGTCGCCGCCCGGCTGGGACTCGCCCGCCGCACCCAGTCGAACGAGCAGGTCGACGTCGCCGTCGCGCTCGAACGCTACGGCCGGCGCCCGCTCGAGCTGCTCGAGGAGTGGGGCTGGCTCGCCGCTGACGTGACCCTCGCCCACCTGTGTGACGTGACCGCAGCGGAGATCTCCCGGATCGCGGCATCCGGCGCCACGGCGACCCACGCGCCGGGATGCGACCTGCCGATGGGCTGGGGAATCGCGCCCGTTGCCGCCCTGCAGGCCGCGGGTGTTGCGGTCGGCCTCGGCACGAGCGGCGGCGGCAGCAACGACGCGGGACACCTGCTCGCCGACGCGCGGCTCGCGATGCAGGTCGCGCCGCTCGTCGGGCCGCCGCTGTCCGCGCGCACCGTGCTCGGCATGGCGACCGCCGGCTCGGCCGCCGGACTCGGCCGCAGCGAGCTCGGCCACCTGCGGGTCGGGGCCGCCGCCGACCTGTGCGTGTGGGACGTCTCCGGTGTCTCGGATGCCGGGGTGGCCGACCCGATCGCGGGGCTGCTCTGGGCCTCACCCGGCCGGCGCCCGCGGCATGTCGTCGTGCGCGGTCGTGTGGTCGTGCGCGACGGGCGGCTCGTGGGGGCGACCTACGGTCTTGGCGACGGCGTCGATGAGCGGGCCATCGCGGGTCGGCTGCGCGACCGCATCCGCCGCCCTTTCATTATTCAGGAGTAGTCACTGCCGCGGTGGCCCAGGTCGCTTTCATTATTCAGGAGTGGGCGCTGCCGCGACCCGGCAGGTCACATTCATCATTCAGGAGTAGCTGGTGCGGCGACGCGGCTCTGTGCACAGAACTGGACCGCGACCCGGATGCTGCGGGATCCGAGCCCCGCAAAGACGGGCATCCGGGAGCCACCGGCGGCAAAACACAAGAGATGTCGGCGGAAGCCGCCCCACCACTCCTGAATGGTGAAAGCGAGCGGAGCGGTCACGCCGGCCGGATCACTCCCCCACTCCTGAATAATGACAGCGCGTGGGCCGGTCATCCAGCCCTCATCACCCCACCACTCCTGAATGATGAAAGCTAGAGGTCCAGCACGAGCCGCGGGCAGGCGGCGCGGGAGACACAGATCATCATCGTGTCGCCGCCGGCCTGCTCGTCCGGGGTGAGGATCGAGTCGCGATGCTCGATCTCGCCCTCGAGCACCGGCGTCTCGCAGGTGCCGCAGGTTCCCTTCCGACACGAGGAGACCACGAGGATGCCGTTCTCCTCGACAACCTCGAGGATCGAGCGGCCCAGCGGCACCTCGAGGGTCAGTCCCGACAGGGCGAGCTCGACCTCGAACGGCTGCTGCCAGACCGGCTCCCCGAACTCCTTCGCCTCGAAGCGCTCGACGTGCAGCAGCGCGGCGGGCCGGGCGGATGCTGCCTCCTCGACGGCATCGAGCAGGCGCGACGGCCCGCAGCAGTAGACAGCAGTGGTCTCGCGGAGCGATGCGACGAGTGCCGCCAGGTCGAGCCGGTCGCCCTCGTCGGCGGCGTGGATCCGCACGCGGTCGCCGTACTCCGCCTCGAGGGCATCGGCGAACGCCATCGTGCGGCGGGACCGGCCCGCGTAGACGAGGGAGAAGTCGACGCCGGCTGCATCCGCGGACCTCGCCATCGACAGGAACGGGGTGATGCCGATCCCGCCGGCGACGAACACCACCGGGCCAGACGGCGCGAAGGCGAAGTGGTTGCGCGGGCCGCGGATGCGCACGGCATCGCCGACGGCAAGGCCGTCGTGGACGACGTCGGAGCCTCCCCTGCCGTCGGGCTCCCGCAGCACCGCCACCCGGTACCGGGACCGGTCGTCCGGGTCGCCGCAGAGCGAGTACTGCCGCTCGATCGCGGTGCCGTCCGGGGCGGTGAGTATCAGGTCGATGTGGGAGCCGGCGCTCCACGGCGGCAGGTCGCGGCCGTTGACCGCGACGAGGTCGATGGCGACGACCCCCGACGCGACATCCTCCCGCCGATCGAGAACGCAGCCGCGTTCGACGTCGCTGAAAAAGCTCACTTCGCGTCCTCCAGTTCGACCATGAGGGCCGGGTCCCACACGCTGCCGAGGTCACGGAGCGGAAAATGCTGCTTCACGATAAACAGGCGGTAGCGGCTGCCGGTGCGCGAGAACCACCGGTGCGGGGTGCCTCCGACATAGTAGATCGAGTCGCCGGTCTCTAGTTCATGGATGCCCTCCGGACCGAGGTCGACCGTGCAGGGACCTGCCGAGACGTGCAGGAACTCATCCTCGTCGTGGATGTGCAACTCGCCCGGATCGACGTTGCTGGCCTCGAATGCCATCGGGTGGAACGCCCGCTCCCCGTGCACGAGAAGCCGCGCCTCTCCGCGGCTATAGGGGCCGCGATCGCCCTCGTCGGCGCGGACGAGGGTGGGCGCGGTGGGCGCGATCTGTCTGGACAGGTCCGCGGCGCCGGCGATGAGCTCGAGCTGGCTGCTGCCGAGTGCTCGCGCAATCTTCTCGAGCGACGTCATGCTCGGCCGGGCGCGGCCCCGCTCGAGTTGGGAGAGGAACGGATGCGACAGGTCGGCGAGCGCCGCCAACTGCACGAGGGTGAGCGCGCGGGATCGCCGCACCCCGCGGATGTACCGCCCGAGAAGCTCCGCGGCGGTGCTGTGCTCAGTCTCCATGGCCTCTGACTATAGGGTGTGCAAGCCGGGCGAAAGTCCCGCCCGGAGCCGCGCTCCCGGCTACGGCAGCGAAGCCCGCCGCGCTGTTTACGCGGCGGGAATGAGCGCGACACATAAACGAAATGAGTCGTGCGTAGATTCGCCGATGTTGAGTCCATCAACATTTCCGGTCGGATCGCGGCCGAAGGCACACGCCGACACGAGGAGACCCGTTGAACCTCCCCCGCCCCCTGTCGCTGCTGCGGAATGCGACCCTCCCGGACGGCCGCACGGTCGATGTGGAGATGATCGGCGACACGGTCTCCACTGTGCTCCCCGCGGGCTCCGCTCCCGGCAGCGCCGACGAACTCGACCTCGCCGGTTTCATGCTGCTCACCGCGACCGCCGACCCGCACGCGCACCTCGACAAGTCCCGCTCCTGGGATGCCATCCTGCCGCCCATGGGCGACCTCCTCTCGGCGATCGGGTCGTGGCGCGAGTACACCGCCACCATGACCGAGGACGACGTCGCCGACCGGGCCAGGGCGCAGGCGCTCGAGATGCTGCGCCAGGGGACGACCGCGATCCGCTCGCACGTCGACATCCTTGCCGGCGACGACCCGCTGCTCTGCTCCCGCGCCCTTGTGAGGGTGCGCCGGGAACTCGCCGGCCTGATCGACCTCGAGCTCGTCGTGCTCGCCGGACCCGACGTGCCGGACGTGCACATCGAGGCCGCTCTCGACCTCGGCCTCGACCTGGTCGGCGGCGCCCCGCACCTCGCGACCGACCCGAGTATCGACCTGCAGCGCCTGCTTGCGATCGCGCAGCGGCGCGGCAGCGGCGTCGACCTGCACACCGACGAGTCGCTCGACGGCCCGATGACCCTCCACGAGCTCGCGCTCACCGTGCGTGACTGGACGCAGAACGTGTCGGCCGGCCACTGTGTGCGCCTCGGCACCCTGCCGGCCGACGAGCGAGCGCTCATCATCGCCGACGTCGTCGTGAGCGGAGTCGGCATCATCGCGAATCCGATCACGAATCTCTATCTGCAGGGGTGGGACCACGACTCCTCCGCCCCGCGCGGACTCACCGCCGCCCGCGACCTGATCGATGCCGGCGCACGCTTCGCCGCCGGCGCCGACAACGTGCGCGACCCGTTCAACCCGCTCGGCCGCAGCGACGCCCTCGAGACCGCGATGCTGCTCGTCGCGGCCGGGCACCTCACCATCGACGAGGCCTACACCGCGGTCAGCACGGGAGCCCGCGAGGTGATGGCACTGCCGGAGGCCGGCGCCGCCCCGGGGTTGCGCGCCGAGTTCCTCGCCGTCCGCGGCACCAGCCTCGCCGACGCCGTCGCGACTGCTCCCGCCGACCGGCACGTGATCCACGCGGGGCGACTCGTTTCATCGACCACAGTCCGCTCGGAGACGGCAGCGCCATCCCGTGCTGCCCACCCCGTTTCCATCCTGGAGGGATGACCATCGTGTCCATCGCACCCACGATCGAGAAGCCCCTCGTCGACACCGACGCGCTGCTCGACTTCCGCAATGTCGCCATGCAGTTCCCGAACGGCACGGTCGCCCTCTCCGGCGTCGACCTCACGGTCAACCGCGGCGAGTTCGTCACCGTCGTCGGGCCGAGCGGATGCGGCAAGAGCACCCTGCTGAGGATCGCGTCGGGTCTCGAGACGGCGAGCGAGGGAACCGCCACGCTCGGCACCACGCGGATAGGCTACGTCTTCCAAGACGCGACCCTGCTGCCGTGGCGCACCGTGCAGGCGAACGTCGAGCTGCTCGCCGAACTGGGCGGCCAGCCCCGGCGCACGCGGGCGGAGAATGCCCGTGCCGCGATCGAGCTCGTCGGGCTCTCCGGATTCGAGAAGAACCTGCCCAAGGAGCTGTCCGGCGGCATGCGCATGCGCACCTCCCTCGCCCGCTCCCTCACCCTCGACCCGGAGCTGTTCCTGTTCGACGAACCGTTCGGCGCCCTCGACGAGATCACCCGGGAACGGCTCGGAGACGAGCTGCTGCGCATCTTCGCCGAGCAGAAGTTCGCCGGGCTCTTCATCACCCACTCCGTCGCCGAAGCCGTCTACCTCTCCACCAAGGTCGTCGTGATGAGCGGCAGGCCCGGGCGAATCGTCGACACGTTCGAGGTGCCGTTCGACTACCCGCGCGACCCCGACCTCCGATTCACACCCGAGTTCGCCGCTCTCTGCGGCGACGTGTCGCACGCACTCCGGGAAGGCCACTCATGAGCACCACGACCGCCACGACGGCAACGACGGCCGCGAACGACAGCCCGCCGGTGGCGAACCCGGCAGCCAAGAGCGGCACGCGGTCGATCCGCATCTGGGGTCCACCGACACTCGTCTTCGTCGGCCTCATCGCCGGTTGGTACGCGCTCGCGATCTACCTCGCGAGCATCGGGCGCACCACCCTGCTGCCGATCCCTCACCGCATCATCATCGACTCGTTCTTCCCGACGGATGCTGGCGCCCCGATCACGGATCAGCTGCTGCGCGGTCTGCTGCTGTCGACGACCGTCGCGCTCGCGGGCCTCGCGATCTCGATCGTGATCGGCATCGGCTGGGCGGTGCTCATGGTGCAGGCGAAGTGGGTGGAGCGGTCGCTGTTCCCGTACGCCGTCGTGCTGCAGTGCGTGCCGATCCTCGCGCTCGTGCCGCTCATCGGCATCACCCTCGGCTACAGCCTCGAGTCGCGGATCTTGGTCTGCGTTCTCATCTCGCTCTTCCCCATGGTGTCGAACACGCTGTTCGGCTTGCAGGCGGTGGAGAAGAGCCAGCGGGAACTGTTCCAGCTCCAGCACGCGAGCCGCTGGACAGTGCTCACCAAGCTGCAGTTCCCGAACGCGATGCCCGCCATTTTCGCGGGGATGCGCATCTCGGCCGGACTCGCTGTCGTCGGCTCGATCGTCGGCGACTTCTTCTTCCGCCGCGGACAGCCCGGCCTCGGCATCCTGATCAACAACTACGCCTCACGCAACCAGACCCCGGAGCTGTACGCGACGATCATCGTCGCCGCGCTCCTTGGTGTGGTGATCTTCCTCGTCTTCGGCTGGATCGGCAAGCTCGCCGTCGGCCGCTGGTACGAGTCCTCCTCCTAGACTCTCCCGTCGCAGTCCCGCCTCTCGCTCCACCACAGCACCGCACCAGCACCCACACCGCACGCAGCACACCACAGTGATCCCCAAGGAGAACCATGCCCAGCACACCCCAACGCCGCACGCTCGCGGCCGTCGGCGCATTCGCCGCCCTTGTCGCCCTCTCCGGATGCTCGACGGGAGGCGACGCCGAGGCGACACCGAGCGCAGACCTTGAGATCGGCGCGATCGACCTGTCCGCGGCATGCCCGGAGACGGTCGTCATCCAGACCGACTGGAACCCCGAGTCCGAGCACGGCGCCCAGTACAACCTCCTCGGCGAGGAGTACACGGTCGACGCCGACCTCAAGGCCGTCTCCGGCCCGCTCATGGCGGCCGGCGAGTACACCGGCGTCGACGTCGAGGTGCGATCGGGCGGTCCCGCGATCGGCTTCCAGACCGTCGCCGCCCAGATGTACCAGGACACCTCCATCACCCTCGGCTACGCGGGAACGGACGGCCAGGTGCAGCAGTCGGCCGACCTCCCCACGAAGGCCGTTCTGGCCCCCCTCGACATCAACCCGCAGATGATCATGTGGGACCCGGAGACCTACCCCGAGGTCGAGACCATCTCCGAGCTCGGCGAGACCGGGGCCTTCGTGCGCTACTTCGGCGGCGCCGCCTACATGGAGTACTTCATCGCCGACGGCCAGCTGTCGATCGACCAGGTCGACGGGGGCTACGACGGAACCCCGGCGAACTTCATCGCCGCCCAGGGCGCCGACGCGCAGCAGGGCTTCGCGAGCGCCGAGCCGTTCATCTACGAGAACGAGGTCGCCGACTGGGGCAAGCCCGTCGCGTTCGAGCTCATCCACGACGCCGGCTGGCGCGCCTACGCCGGCGCCATGTCGGTTCGGTCCGCAGAATTCGAGGAGCTCTCGCCCTGCCTCGAGCTGCTCGTGCCCGTCATGCAGCAGGCCACGGTCGACTACTACGCGGAACCGACGGCGACGAACGACCTGATCGTCGAGCTCGTCGAGGCCTACGACACCGGCTGGGTCTACTCCCCCGAGGTCGCCGACTTCTCGATGCAGCAGCAGCTCGACCTCGGTCTCGTCGGCAACGCCGGCAACGACACGCTCGGTGACTTCGACCTCGAGCGGGTGCAGGAGACGCTCGAGATCATGACGCCGATCGCGGAGGCGCTCGGAACCCCGCCGCTTGAGGGCCTCACCGTCGACGACCTCGTGAGCAACGAGTTCATCGACGAGACCATCGGCCTGCCGTAACCCGCACGACGACCATGACGACATCACCGGTGGCCACGGCCGACCCGACCCAGCCCGTCGCGCAGCGACTGGCCGGTACACGGGTCGTGGTCACCGGCGGTGCCCGAGGCATCGGCGCCGAGATCGCCATCCGGCTCACCTCCGATTGCGCCCGGGTTGCCGTGCTCGACCGGCTCGTGGACGACGGGACCGCCCTTGCCGCGCGGCTGGACGGATGCTTCGCGCCGGCCGATCTCGCCGACCCCGCCTCCACGGCGAGCGCGGTCGAGGCGCGGTCGCTCATCGCCGCGAATCGGCCGGGCAAGATCATCAACATCGCAAGCATGGCCGGCAAGTCCGGCGGCGCCGGGCAGGCGCACTATGCCGCATCCAAGGCCGCCCTGATCGCGCTGACCCGCGTCACCGCCCTCGAGCTCGGGGCATCCTGTATTACCGCCAACTCGCTCTGCCCGGGCCACATCCTCACCGACATGGGCGCGGCGACCCGCACCGACGACGACGTGGCGACCTGGTCGACCTACTCGCCGCTGGGCAGGCTCGACAGCCCGCGGGACGTGGCGGGCGTCGCCGCGTTCCTCGCCTCACCAGATTCCGACTACCTCACCGGGCAGGCCATCAACGTCTGCGGCGGAATGCACATGGGCTGAGCCGCACCGCCGGCCACCCGCACCAACCAGCAAAGGAAGCGCACACATGTCGGTCGAAGACCTCCACGCCGAGCTCGTCGAACTTCTGGGCGCGCGCGGCGCGTCCATTGACCTGCGGGCACGGGAGAAGGCCTCGGTCGACGGCGCGAAGATGTCGCCGATCATCACCGAGCTCCTGCCCCTCGGCCTCGCCGACATCGTCGCCTTCCCGACGAACGCGGTCGAGATCGTCGCCGTCGTCGCGGCCGCTGTTCGGCACGGGGTCGGGATCACCCCGCGCGGCAAGGGGACCGGCAACTACGGCCAGGGCATCCCGCTGCAGGGCGGGCTCGTGCTCGACCTGTCGAAGGCCCGCTCGATCATCGAGGTCGGCGACGGCTACATCACCGCCGAGGCCGGAGCGCCGATGGTCACGCTCGAGCAGGCCGCCCGGGAGACCGGGCAGGAGCTGTGGATGTACCCGTCGACGGCGCAGTCGAGCATCGGCGGATTCCTCGCCGGCGGGTCCGGCGGTACCGGGTCGATCGTCCACGGCGCCAACCACCAGGGCTTCGTCGCGGCCCTCGATGTGGTGCACGCCTCCCCCGACGCCGCACTCGTGCACGTCGAGGGCGACGACGCGCAGCCTTACGTGCACAATTACGGCACCGCGGGAATCATCGCCCAGGCGACGGTGCGACTCGACCCGGTGCACGACTGGGTCGGTTTCTACGCCAGCTTCGACACGTTCTACGACGTGCTCGCCGTCCTTCGCGGGATGCGCGCGCTCACCCCCACCCCGCGGCTCGTCTCGGCCGACCTGCCGGAGATCGCGGATGCCCTGCCGGACGACCCGGCGATCCCGAAGGGGCGCGCGAGCCTGCGCGCGATCCTCGACACCGCCTCCCTCGACGCCGCCCGCGCGATCGTCGAGGCCGGCGGCGGACGCGTTGAGGAGGTGCGGGAGGGACCGCAGGCGTGCGTGCGCATCAGCACCCTCTCCTACAACCACCCGATCGAGTGGCTTCAGAAGACCTCCCCCGGCACCTACTTCCACCTCGAGGTCGGCGGCGAGGCGCTCATCGACCGCATCGACGAGCTGCACGCGGTGTTCCGCGGCGGGATGCTGCACATCGAGGCCCAGCATGTGGGGCCGATCGGGATGCTCGCGGGCGTCTACGAGTCGCCGGAGCAGGTCTACGCGGGCATCGAGGCGCTCGGCGAGCTGGGGGTGGGCGTGCACAGCCCGCACCAGTGGAACGTCGACTTCGAGGTCGAGCGCACGGTCGAGCTCGCCCGGGAGACCGACCCGCTGGGTCTGCTCAACCCGGGCAAGCTCAACCTCGACTACGCCGGTCCCCGCAAGGGAGCGATCCGATGACACGCCTGCTCGCCGAGCTCTCCGGCACCGCGGTCACCGAGCGGCTCACCGCCGAGTCGGTCATCGTGATCCCGACCGGTGCAATTGAGCACCACGGGCCGCACCTGCCTCTGTCGACGGACGCGCTCCTCGCCGAGTCGCTCGCGACGGCCGCGGTCGAGCGGGGCGTCGCAGCCGGCCTCGACCTCTGGCAGCTGCCAACGCTGAGCTACACGAAGTCGGACGAGCACCACTGGGCGCCGGGAACAATGTGGCTGACCTGGGAGACCCTCATGGCCACCCTCGTCGACATCGGCCGCTCGGTCGCGTCCACTCCCGCCCGCAAGCTCGTCTTCATGAACGGGCACGGCGGAAACGGCGCACTGCTCCAGGTCGCCAACCGCGAGCTGCGGCGCCGGTTCGGACTGCAGACCTTCACGATGCCGGCGGGAATCCAGCGGGCCGGATCCGGCGGCGACACGGGCGCCGACGAGCACGGCCTCGGCATCCATGCGGGGCACGGCGAGACCTCCCTCGTGCTGCACGTGCGGCCCGACCTCGTCGACATGTCGCTTGCGGAGCGCAACGTTCCCGAGCACATCGCGAAGCTGGAGTACATCGGGTTCAACGGCATGCCGGTGTCGTTCGGCTGGATGAGCAACGACTTCGGTCCGAGCGGCGTGATCGGCGACCCGACCGCGGCGACCGCCGAGGCCGGCGCGGTGCTGTTCGAGGAGTCGGTGGCCCGGTCGGTCGAGGCGCTGCGGGAGATCTCGCGGTTCAGCTTCACAGATCCGGCGCATGGCTGAGGCGAGCGGGGCCAGCCCCGAGCTCGTCGACCCCGTGCTCGTCGACCCCGTGCTCGTCGACCCCGTGCTCGTCGACCCCGTGCTCGTCGACCCCACGCCCGTCGACCCCGTGCTTGTCGACCCCGTGCTTGTCGACCCCGTCGCGCTTGCGCTCACCTGGCTACCGGGCAACGACGAGGCGGAGCGGCCCCAGGTCACGCTGTCCACTCTCGCCACCGACGGCTGGCCGGATGCGCGCACGGTGCTGCTGAGCTCGGCCGGTCCCGAGGGGTTCTGCTTCCACACCGACGCGAACTCGCGCAAGGTCGCCCAGCTGCTCGCCGATCCGCGCGCCGTGATCACCGTGCTCTGGCCCGGATTCACCCGCCAGCTCGTTGTTGCGGGCCACGCCGAGCCCGTGTCGGCGGCGGCACTCACGTCGGCATACCGGGCCAGGTCGCCGTACCTGCAGCAGCTCGCCTGGCAGAACACGGCGCAGTTCGCACAGTTGCCGAAGGACGAGCAACGACGGCGCTGGGCGGCGTTCGCGGCTGAGTCAGGCGAGCAGTTCGACCAGCCGTCGAACTGGACGGGATTCGTGATCCGCCCGACACGCCTCGCCTTCTGGCAGAGCAACCCCGACACGGCAAGCGAGCGGCGCGAGTACACCCGGGCGGGCGACGGCTGGGCGCTCGAGCGTCTGCCCGGCTGAGCCTCGCCCGGAGCTGGCCGGGTCGCCCGGCGGCCGACGTGGCTCGACTGGGGCCCGGACCGAGCGCCGTGCCACCCACCTCGTCCGGAAGCCATTCCACGCCGCCTCGCTAGCCGATGGCGCCACAGAAGACGAGTGTCGGTCAACCCATGGTCGGTCGCGTCGTGCACGCATCGCGGCGGCGCTCCGATGTTGTCCAGAGCCGCGCCGCGCTCTCAGGACCGGCGCGCGATGAGCACAGTGTCGACGGCGTGGGCGTCGCCGACCGGGCGAAGCACCTGTTCGCAGCGCTCGATCTCGACGTCAGCGGCGGCCGCGCGGAGGGAGTCGACACTCGTGAGCACCGCGGGGTTCTGCGGACCCCCGACGCCGCGCTCGAGGTTGTCGAGGTCGTGCGCGACGAGAACAATCAGTCCCTCCGGCTCGAGCGATCCGGCGCAGGTGGCAATGACCGACGCGAGCTCGGCGGCGGGAAGCTGAAGATACGCGATAACGATGAGGTCGACGAGGGCCGGCGGCACCCAGTCCGTGACATCTGCCACGACCCAGTTCACCTCAAGGCCGAGGTGGTCGGCGCGCCGGCGCCCGGCTTCGACCGCAACGGCCGAGAAGTCGACCGCCGTGACCTGCCAGCCGCGCTGGGCCAGCCACAGCGCGTTGCGTCCCTCCCCGCAGGCGAGATCGATCGCGGTGCCGGGTGCGAAGCCGGCCACGACGGAGGCGACGAAGGCGTTGGGCTCGAGCGACCAGACGCTCGAATCGGATCTCGCGGCCTCCGCGTAGCGCGCATCCCACGCGCTGCTCGAGCTGGCGGCGCCGTTCCCCGCACTGCTCGCGGTGCCGTTGGTGTGACCGTGGGGCTTCTTGGCATTCATGGGCGCAGCTCCTGACTGATCGTGGCGAGCGCCCCGGCGAAGGCCAGGTCGCCGCCGGGTGAGGTTCCGCCGGAGAGGTTCACGCCGACGACGCCGTCGAGAGCCAGCATCCGCCGGCCCAGCTCGACCGCGGCGGTGATGCCGGCGCTGCGCGGGTCGGCCGCGGCGAGGATAGCGTCGAGGAAGCCCTCGGGCAGCACGAGGGTCGTGAAGGTGAGCATGAGCTCGGCGCTCGCTCGGTCGATCACGACCGGGATGCAGGGGACGAAGCTCATGGTGACGCCGAGCACACGCGCCTGGGCGATGAACGACTCGACCCGGTCGGCGCCGCCGGCGTGGTTGACGAAGCAGATCTCGGCGCCCGCGCGCTGCTTCTCGAGCAGCCTCTCGGCGCGACGGCCGACCGGCGGCGCGAGGGGCGACTCGGCGACCGAGACGAGGTGTCCGGCGGTGCGGGCGAGCGCCGCGACCCTCGTGGAGTCGAGGTCGAACACCGGCGCCGCATCGGGCCGAGCGCCGGTGAGCGTGTGGTCGCCGGTGACGCAGTGCACACCGGCGACGCCGACGTCGGCGAGTCCCGCCAGCTCGCCCTCGATCGCGACGCGGTTGCGGTCGCGGCAGTTCAGGCCGGTCCACACCTCCAGGCCGGTCCGGCGGATGAGGTGCGCGCGGTAACTCGGCGAGAACTGCACGCGCGCGCTCGGTGCATCGCCGGCGAGGACCGCGTCGACGGTGCCGGCGAGCGCCGCTCCGCACGCGGCGATCGACGCCGCGTCGAGGGCGCGGGCGGGGAAGTCGGCGACGACGATCGCGCGCTGCGCGAGGATGCCGCGCAGGCGGGTCGCCCCGGCGCTCGGCACAGCCGAGTCACGGGCATCCGGCCCGGCCCAGTGCACCGTCGGCATCTCGAGGAACACGCACGGGTGGTCGGCGACCTCGCAGCTCCCGTCGAATTCGACGCCGCCGCAGGGACCGAACCGCATCTGCTTGGGGCAGGCGGATGCCGGGCTGGGCTCGATCGTCCCTGGACTGTCGGGCACCGCGTCTCCTCGCTCTCACAGTGCGGCGGCTGGGTCCCGCTCCGTCTGTTTGAATGGTAGCGACCCAGAACGGAGCCCTGCATGTCGGACACGTTCGACCGGATCATCACGGCAGAGTCTGCGCTCATCGATGGGGTCTTCGTCGCCGCGTCGCTGGGGATCCGAAACGGCGTCATCGCCGCCATCGGAACTCGCGAACTCCCCGGATCGGGCGAGCGAATCCGCCTCTCCCCCGGCACGGTGCTGCTGCCGGGACTCGTGGACACCCACGTGCACGTCAACGAGCCCGGCCGCACGGAGTGGGAGGGGTTCGCGAGCGCGACCCGCGCGGCCGCCGCCGGCGGGGTCACGACGATCATCGACATGCCGCTCAACAGCATCCCGGCGACAGTGGATGTGGCAGCCCTCGACACGAAGCGCGCGATCGCCGCGCGCAAGGCGATCGTCGACGTCGGCTTCTGGGGCGGCGCGGTGCCGGCGAGTCTGGGCCGGCTGGGCGAGTTGCACGAGCGCGGGGTCTTCGGGTTCAAGTGCTTCCTCGCACCGTCGGGCGTGGACGAGTTCCCGCACCTCGACGCTGGGCAGCTCGACGACGCCCTCGCCGAGGTCGCCGGGCTCGGCGCTCTGCTGATCGTGCACGCGGAGGATCCCGGCGTGCTCGACGCGCACGAGAACGCGGGCGGCATCGGCTACAGCGACTTCGTCGCATCCCGGCCGAACGAGGCCGAGCTCGTCGCGATCGACCGGGTCATCGACGGGGTACGGCGCACCGGCGCCCGCGCCCACATCCTCCACCTCTCCTCCGCCGCCGCCCTCCCCCGCATCGCCGCGGCCAAGGCCGAGGGGCTGCCGATCACGGTGGAGACCTGCCCGCACTACCTGTGCTTCACGGCAGAGCAGATCCCCGACGGCGCGACGCAGTTCAAGTGCTGCCCGCCGATCCGCGACGAGCGCAACCGCGATCTGCTCTGGCAGGGGCTGCTCGATGGGGTCATCGACGTCATCGTCTCGGACCACTCGCCGAGCACGCGCGAGCTCAAGCTCGGCCACGGCGGCGACTTCGGGCTCGCCTGGGGCGGCATCTCGGGGCTCCAGCTCGGGCTGCCGGCCATCTGGACGGAGGCGCGGCGCCGCTGCATCCGCCTCGAACGCGTGCTCGGCTGGATGTCGCAGGCCCCGGCCGACCTCGTCGGGCTGCCGGCAAAGGGGCGGATCCGGGTCGGCGCCGACGCCGACCTCGTCGCATTCGACCCCGACGCCTCATTCACGGTCGACGTGGAGGCGCTGTTCCACCGCAACCGGGTGAGCGCCTACGAGGGCCGCCAGCTGACCGGGGTCGTGCGCGGCACCTGGTTGCGCGGCGAGAGCGTCGACCTCGCGCCGACCGCCGTTCCGCGGGGAGTACTGCTCGCGCGCTGATCGCGGCGCGTACGCTGAGCATCCGTCGACACGACCGAGGTATGAAACACCCCGGTCACATGGCTCTGGAAGAATCACCGCATGGCCATCGTTCTCGGATCACATCAATACGGCAAAGCCGAAAGCCGCCTCGTGCGCATCTACCGCGACCAGGTGCGGCATGAGATCCGCGACCTCAATGTGAGCACGAGCCTGCGCGGGAGCTTCGCCGAGGCACACCTCTACGGCGACCAGAGCCAGGTGCTTCCGACCGACACGCAGAAGAACACCGCCTACGCGTTCGCGAAGTCCGCCGGAATCCGCTCGATCGAGGGATTCGGGCTCACCCTCGCTCGCCACTTCGTCGACCACACCGCTCCCGCGACAGGGGCCCGCGTCGAGGTCGAGGAGTACGCCTGGCGGCGCGCCGTCGTCAACGGCGCCGAGCACGACCACACCTGGATCCGCGCCGGCGAGGAGGTGCGCACCGCCGCCGTCACCGTCGAGGGCAAGGGCGAGGAGCAGGTCGCGCACGTGGTCGGCGGATTCAAGGACCTCGTGCTGCTCAAGTCGACCGGGTCGGAGTTCCGCGACTTCCTGACCGACGAGTACACGACCCTCGCGGCGACGAGCGACCGCGTGCTCGCGACCTCCCTCGTCGCCCGCTGGCGCTTCTCCTCGACCGAGCCCGACTGGGAGGCCGTCATCTGGGACGACGTGTACTCCAGCGTCAAGCAGATCATCGTGACCCAGTTCGCGACCCTGCAGTCGCTCGCGCTGCAGCAGACCCTGTGGCACATGGGCAAGGCTGTTCTGCAGGAGCATCCGGAGATCGCCGAGATCCAGTTCTCCGCGCCGAACAAGCACCACTTCGTCGTCGACCTCGCCCCGTTCGGACTGGACAACCCGGGCGAGGTGTTCGTCGCCGCCGACCGGCCATACGGCCTGATCCAGGCGACGGTCACCCGCGACGACGCCTCGAATGCCGGCGGCGCGTGGGCCCCGGGGGCGGGTCTCGCATGAGCACCCCGACCGACAAGGACTGGCTCGCCCAGACCATCCAGCTCGCGATCGAGAACGTTGCGGAGGGCGGCGGGCCGTTCGGCGCGCTCATCGTGCGCGACGGCACGCTGCTCGCGACGGGCCAGAACCGCGTGACGCGCGACCTCGACCCGACCGCGCACGCCGAGGTCATGGCGATCCGCGCGGCCTGCCGAGCTGTCGGGGACTTCTCGCTCGCCGGCGCCATCCTGTACACGTCGTGCGAACCGTGTCCGCTGTGCATCTCGGCGTCGCTCTGGGCTCGGGTCGACCGCATTGTCTATGCGGCCGACCGGCACGATGCGGCCCGCGGCGGCTTCGACGACCTGGAGTTCTACGAGCTGTTCGCCAGGGACCGGTCGACCTGGCCGACCGCGGTCGACGCCGTGCGGCTCGACGACGCGGCACGGCCGTTCGATGTGTGGCTGAACGATGCGGAGCGTACCGCGTACTGAGGATGCGCGTGGCCTGTGCGGTCGTGGGGTTCGTAGGTTCTCGGCGTGCCGCGGATGAGCTTGCGGGCGCAACTCGGGAGATTCTGCGACACGCCGAGATCTCGGTCGCCGGAGCTCGGCGTGGCGCAGAATCTCCTGAGTTACGCGCGGGCTCGAGGTGGCCGCCGCAGCAGCGGCAGGTCGCCGCGTACCTGCGGTGACGTACTGATCACCACGACGCATCCGACTCTGCCATCTCCTGCGAACCGACTAACCGACCAACCGACTAACCGACTAACCGACTAACCGACTAACCGACTAACCGAGGAGATTCTGCGACACGCCGAGATCTCGGTCGCCGGAGCTCGGCGTGGCGCAGAATCTCCTGAGTTACCGACGAGCGGCCGTCAGCCCGCGCCGCGCTCAGCTGCCGCGGTAGCTGCTGAACGCGAACGGGCTCAGCAGCAGGGGCACATGGTGATGCGACGCGTCGACGACCGTGAAGACAAGGGTCACCTCGGGGAAGAATCCCGCCTGCCCTGTCGCGGAGGAGTACTTCGCGGTGTCGAAGGTCAGGCGGTAGTCGCCGGGCTCGAGCGACTCGGCGCCGAGCTGGCCGACACGGCCGTCGGCATCCGTCATGGCCTGGTCGAGGAGGGTCCAGGCGCCGCTCGCGCGGTGTTCGAGCGTGACCGGCACACCCGCGGCGGGCCGGCCGAGGGCGGTGTCGAGCACGTGGGTGGTGATCTGGCTCATGACGGCTCCCCTCCGAATGTCGGCCCGAAGGTCTTCTCCAGCCGCAGGAGCGCGATCTCGATCAGCTGCGCGCTCACGATGGCGAGCTCGGTCCGATCGTCGAGCAGCAGCCGGCGCTCGAGCTCGGCGAGGATCTCGGCCCGGCTGCGGCCGGCGGCGCGAATCAGGAAGACCCGGTCGAAGCGCTGCTCGTAGCGCCGGTTGCCGTCGGCGACGGCCGCGGCGAGCGCGCTATCGCCGGCATCCGCCGAGGCCTGCTCGGCGCGCGAGAACTGTTGCGCGGCGCCCTCGCCGACGGGCTTCTCGCCGATGCGCGGGTGGTGCCCGAGGGCCTCGTCGATCTCGGACCGTCGCAGCGGCGCCGCGACCCTCGCGGCGTCGAAAAGCGCATCAAGGTTCGCGAACGGGGCGTGGGAGGCGACCTCGTCGACCCAGCGGCGCACGGCGAGCGCCGCGGTGAGCCCGTCGCGCAGCTCGGCGTCATTGAGTTCGCGCATGAATCCCCCTCGCGGCGGCCCGTCACCGCTCGTGTGGGTATAACTGTACTGGTGACCTCCCCCACCGCCCCGACCCCGCAACCTCCCGCCGGCCTTGTTCTCGCCGCGGGCGCGGGAACGCGGATGGGCCAGCCGAAGGCGCTTGTCGTCGATGACCGCGGAGGCTGGCTCGAGCGCGCGACGGTGCTGCTGCTCGATGCCGGATGCGCGCCGGTGATCGTCGTGCTCGGCGCCGCGGCGGACGAGGCGCGCGCGCTGCTACCCGCCGACCCCCGTGTCTCGGTGGTCGTCGCCGAGCACTGGGAGCGCGGCCTCTCTGCGTCGCTCGCTGCGGGGCTGCGCGCGGCGGAGCGGACGGATGCGGCGTCCACCGCCGTCACCCTTGTCGACCTCCCGACGCTCGGCCTCGCCGCCGTCGAGCGGATGCTGCGCCCCGAGCCCCGTGTCGATACGCTGCGCCAGGCGAGGTGGGACGGCCGTCCCGGGCATCCGGTGGTCATCGGCCGGACGCACTGGGCGGCGCTGCTCGCCGAGCTGTCCGGGGATTCGGGCGCGCGGTCGTATCTGCAGCGCCACGGTGCCGACATGGTCGACTGCTCCGACCTCGGCGACGGGATGGACGTGGACGCGCGGCCAGAGCATCCGACCGGCTGAGCACGCCCGCCGCATCCGTGTCCGACGCTATCGCCCCGCGGCGTACCCCTGAGAGCCCCGCGGATTTGCGGCGGCGGAGAGGATGCCCGTGGCCGGGTCGCGGGACACGGACGACAGTCGGCCGAGGCTCCAGCCGCCGGCAACGACGATGCGGTGGCCGCGCTGCTCGAGCTCCGCGATGACGTCGGCGCCGAGGCGGTCCTCGACGACCGACTCTCCCGGCGCCCAGACCCGCGGCCAGAACGACGACGCGAACGAGTTCGTGTGCATCGCGGGGGCATCGATCGCCTGCTGCGGCGAGTAGCCGCCGACGATCGTGCGCAGCAGGTAGAGGAGCTGCCACTGGTCCTGCTGGTCGCCGCCGGGCGAGCCGAGGGCGGAGACCGGCTCTCCGTCGATCAGCACGAGGGTCGGGGTGAGCGTGGTGCGCGGGCGGCGTCCCGGCGTCAGGGTCGACGGCGAGCCGGGTTCGAGCCAGGTCATCTGCAGGCGGGATCCGAGGCAGAACCCCAGCTCGGGGATCGTCGGGGAGGACTGCAGCCAGCCCCCTGACGGCGTCGCGGAGACCATGTTGCCCGCGCGGTCGACGACGTCGATGTGGCAGGTGTCGCCGCGGGTCTGCCCCGTGCGGGCGACGGTCGGTTCGCCGACGCCCGCGGCGACGTGTCCGGCCATCGCGTTCGGCGGGGTGTACTCGGTGCGCAACGGCGGCGACGCGGGCTCGTGGCCGGCGAGAGCTCCAGGCCGCACCTCGTGCGACGCGCGCTCCGTGATGAGGGCACGGCGCTCGTCCGCGTAGTCGGCCGAGAGCAGGCGGTCGAGCGGCACGTCGGCGTCGCCGTAGAAGGCCTCGCGGTCGGCCATCACGAGCTTGATCGTCTCGAGGATCGTGTGCGCGCCGAGCGCGGTGGACGGATCGAGGTGATCGTCGTCGAAGCCGTCGAGGATCATGAGTGCCTGCAGCAGGGCGGGCCCCTGCCCCCAGGCGCCGGTCTTGGCGATCTCGTGCCCGCGGAACGTGACGGTCGTCGCGGGCTCGTAGCCGGCACGGAAGCCGGCGAGGTCGTCGGCGGCGATGACCCCGGCGTGGTCGGTGCCCGACGAGTGCCTGTGCGGCTCGCGGATGAACTCGACGATCTCCCGCGCGACGAAGCCCTCGGACCAGGCGACCCGTGCCGCGTCGATGCGGTGCTCCCGGGTGGGGGCGGTGCCGGCACTCGCGCTCGTCGCGCCCTCCTCGCTGGCCGCCACGATACCGGCACCGTCCTCGCTCGCGGTGAGGATCCGGTCGAGGGTGCGCGCCCAGGCCTCATTCGTGATCAGTTCGCCGGGCACGGGAGCCCGGCCCTGCGGCATCCACCTGTCCGCGGACGACGGCCAGTGCTCGGCGAACAGGTCGGCGACGGAGGAGATCGTGGCGCACACGTTCGCGAGCACCGGATGCCCGTTGCGGGCGTAGTCGATCGCGAAGGCGAGCACGGGCCCGAGCTCCCAGGTGCCGTGGTCGCGCAGCAGCAGGAGCCAGGCGTCGACCGCTCCGGGAATCGCCGCCGCGAGCGCTCCCGAGCCGGGCACCAGTTCGAGCCCCTCGGCGAGGTAGTGCGCGGTTGTTGCGGCGGCCGGGGCTGGCCCCTGGCCGACGAGCACGATCGGCTGGCCGGGGTTCTCCGCGGTCGCGAACACCCCGGTCATGTCGCCGCCCGGACCGTTGAGGTGCGGCTCGACGACGTGCAGCACGAAGGCCCCCGCGACGGCGGCGTCGAAGGCGTTGCCGCCGCGCTCGAGCACCGCCTGCGCGGTCGCTGTCGCGAGCCAGTGGGTCGATGCCGTCATGCCGAAGGTGCCGGTGAGGTCGGGGCGGGTCGTGAATGGGTCAGGTGCGGTGTAGCTCACGGAGTCACTTTCGGCGGGGACGGATGCTGCAGAAGCAGTCTTCCCATCATGCGCGCCCACCGGCTCGCATCCGCAATCGGCGCCCCGTCTCGCGAGGTGCCCAGTTGTGTCCCCTCCGCACCCAGAGAAGCAGCCAATTCAGGCAACTCGCGTCGTCGGGCATCCGCGGCATCACGCATCCGCCCGGGAACGCGTCCGGCGACCACCGGTCAGGGCGCTTCGATCTCCGCGAGCGCTGCGTAGCTGGCGCCGATGCGAGCGACCCGCTCCCGGCCAGCGCGACCGGTGCGGGCGAGCACGGCCGCCGCGAGCAGGCTCACGACGCTCATGGCCGTGGCATAGCTGTCGAAAGGCAGGCCCGTGTCGAGCGGACACTCGATGAAGTGGGCGGATGCCGCGTGCCGGCGCGCTCCCGCATCGCCGAGCAGCACGAGGGACGCGCCGCTCTCCCGCACGCCCTCCGCGACGCGGGTGAACGACTCCGGCCGTCGGCGGAAGCCCACGAGCACGACGGCGTCGTCGCGGCCGAGGCTCGCGAGCTCCTCGCCGAGCGACTGGCCCGGCTGCGGGGCGAGCGCGACGCCGGGCCTGGCCTGCGCGAGCTGCTGACGCAAGTGCAGCGCCACCGGATAGCTGTTGCGGAATCCGACGATCAGCACAGAACGGGCATCGGCGAGGAGCCGGGCGGGCTCGGTCAGGTCGAGGGATCCGAGCGTTGCTGTGAGGTTCGCAAGCTCCCGCTCCAGATGGCCGGATGCCGACCCGCCGGCGATCGGCGCCCCGGCGCCGCGGGTGGCGCGCACCTGCTCGCGCACCGCGCCCGCGTTCTCGAAGCCGAGCCGACGGAAGAGCCGCGACACGGTCGCCTTCGAGACACCGCTGTGGGCCGCGAGCTCGGTGGCCGTGTAGACGGCGAGGTCGCCGAGGTTGGCGAGGATAAAGTCAGCCGCACGCTTCTCCTGCGGGGTGAGGTCGGCGTAGCTCGCGTCGATCCGCTCCCCGATGCCAGGCGCCAGAGCGCTGCTCACGGCGCGGCCGGAGCCGCAGCGGCGTGCTGCGCGGCGACCTCGAGCACAGCCGTTTCGAACGCGTCGAGGGCGACGGCGACGTCGTCCTCCCGCACCGACTCATCGGGGTGATGGCTTACTCCCGCCGCGCAGCGGATGAAGAGCATCCCGAACTCGGTCACGGCCGACACGGCCACGCCGTCGTGCCCGGCGCGACTGTAGAAGGCGAGCGGGTCGCCGTCCCCGGTGGAGCGGATGCCGGCGGAGACAGCCCGGCGCAGCCCGAGTCCGCACCGCACGGCATCCGCACGGTAGATCTCGCTCACCGTGAAGCCCAGCCCGCGACGGGAGCAGATCTCGGCGGCGGACTGCTCGATTTGCTCCCAGCATCGGTCCCGCGCGTCGTCCGTCTCGGCGCGCAGGTCGAGGCTGAACTCGACCCGACCGGGGATGACGTTGACACCGCCGGGAAAGGCCTGCAGCCGGCCGACCGTGCCAATCGTGCCGTGGGCCTTCGACATCGCCTCGACCGCGAGAACGAGTTCACTCGCGCCGACGAGCGCATCGCGACGGAGCTCGATCGGGGTGCCGCCGGCGTGTCCGGCCATGCCCGTCATCTCGAGCGAGAACCGGCGTGCCCCCGCGATGGAGGTGACGACGGCGAGGGCACGGTCGGTGTCGTCGAGCACCCGGCCCTGCTCGATGTGCGCCTCGAGGTAGCCGACGAGCTGTTCGGGCCGGCGGAAGGCGCCGGGCAGGCGTGCGGGGTCGAGTCCGAAGTCCTGGAACGCCTCGAAGAGGGTGATGCCATCGGCATCCGTCAGGTCCCACCAGGCCTCGTCCCAGGTGCCGGCAAGGGCGCGGCTGCCGAGCAGCGCCGTGCCGAACCGGGTGCCCTCCTCGTCACTGAACGCGACGACCTCGAGGGCGAACGGCAGTGCCCGGCCGGACCCGGCGATGCGGGCGGCGACGGCGATCGCGAGTAGCACGCCGAGCATGCCGTCGTATCGCCCGGCGTCGGGGACGGTGTCGATGTGCGAGCCGAGCAGGAGGGCGGGCAGGCCGGGGGTGGCCCCCTCGAGGCGTCCGCACTGGTTGCCGGCGGCATCCTGCCAGGTCGACAGGCCAGCCTCGGTCATCCAACCGGCGACCATGGCGTTGCCGGCGGCATGCTCGGGCGAGAGGTGAACGCGCTCGAGGTGTTCCGCCGAGCGGGAGAGGGTCGCGAGCTCGTCGCAGCGCTCCATGATGAGGCCGGCCTCGGCGATGGCAGACGGCGGCATCGTCATGGGGTGCCGCCCGGGTTGGTCGCCGCGTCGGAGGGGTGGTCGCCCGACGCACCCGCCCCCGGGCTGCCAGATGCGCTGGCCGCGAGGTCGGCGTAGGCGTCGAGGGCCGCACCGACGCCACCGCCGGGAGTGACGGTGGCGCCGCCCGCGCGGAGCACCTGCTCGAGGGCGGCGAGGGTCGTGAGCACCGTGTCGCGGCGGGCGTTGTAGCCCATCGTTCCGATGCGCCAGATGCGGCCGTGCAGTGGACCGAACGACGTGCCGATCTCGATTCCGAAGTCATTGAGCATTACCGAGCGCGCCCCGTCGCCGTCGATGCCGTCGGGGATCTCGATTCCGACGACGTTGTTCATGCGATGACCCTGGTCGCCGAAGAGCACAAGGCCGAGGCCCGTTAGCCCGTGGACCATCGCGGTGCCGTGCACCCGGTGCCGCTCGACGGCGTTCGCCATTCCCTCGTCGACCAGCAGCCGCGCGCACTCCCGCGCGCAGTAGAGCATGCTCGTGGCCTCGGTGTGGTGGTTGAGGCGCTTCTCTCCCCAATAGTCGAGAACCATCGCGAGGTCGAAGTAGTTCGACCGGATCGGGGACTGGCTGACAGGATCCCCCGGGGAACGGATGCCGGACTCGATGCTCTTCCGCGAGGTGATCACCTCGACCGCGCGCGGCGAGAGACTGATCGGGGCGCTGCCGGAGGGACCGGCGAGGCACTTCTGCAGGCCGGCGGTCACGGCATCCAGCCCCCACGCGTCGAGGTGGAACTCGTTGCCCGCAAGCGAGGCCGTGACGTCGGTGTAGAACAGCACGCCGTGCCGCCGGCAGATCTCGCCGAGTTCGTCGAGCGGCTGAGCGAGCGTCGTCGAGGTGTCGCCGTGCACGATGGCGAGGAGCTTGGGCCTTGTCTCGGTGATCGCCGCCTCGATCTGCTCCGGGGTGAAGACGGTGCCCCATTCGGTCTCGATCACGTGCACCTCGGCGCCGCAGCGCTCGGCGATCTCTCGCAGCAGGTGGCCGAATCGGCCGAAGATCGGCACGAGCACCCGGTCGCCGGGCTCGATGAGCGACACGAGGGCGGCCTCGATGCCGGCGCGGGAGGTTCCGTCGACAACGAAGGTCGCCTCGTTCTCAGTGTCGAAGACGCTGCGGTAGAGGGCCATCGTCTCGTTCATGTAGGCCGTCATCGCCGGGTCGTACTGGCCGATGAGCTGCGCCGACATCGCACGCAGAACCCGCGGGTCGGCATTGATCGGGCCGGGACCCATCAGCAGTCGGGCGGGCGGGTTGATCTGCTGGCTGGCGATGGTGGCGCTCCCTGGACTCTGATGCGTTTGTTTCAGTGCACCAAGTTTACGCAACAACTGTTTCAGATGGGTTTCGCGCTGGGGTCGGGCGCCGCCCTCCACGACCCGCCCAACTGTGTCACCTCGAACGCGTGCTGGCACCTACCTCCTCGGATGCGCCATCCGCTCCCCGACCTCGATGAGGCCGAGGTCACTGCCGCGCGGACCGACCAGGCACAGCCCCACCGGCCCCCCGGCCACGCGCAACAGTGGCACCGACAGGGCGGGCATCCCGGCGATCCCGGCAATGCAGGTGAGGCGCAGCGTGCGGGCGCGGGTCTGCTCGTTCTCGGCCGCGCCCATGGTGGCCTGCGGTGCGGCGGAGGATGCTGCGGGCAACAGCAGGACACGTCCATCGAGCGCACGCTCGATGTCGACCCGGGCGGCGAGCACGGCCACGCGCGCTGCCTCCTCCTCGTCCGGGCCGAAGCCGGAGGCCCAGGCGAAACGCCCCGCGATGTCCGCGCCCAGCGCACTGGGGTGCGCTGAGATCCAATCGCCGTGCGCCCGCCATGCCTCGGCTGCCTGCACCGTGCGGAACGCCTCGAACAGAAGGTCACCGTCGGGCAGCTCCACCCGTTCGAGATCGTCGAGCAGACCGCCGAGCCCGGCAAGCGCGTCGTCGAAGGCGCCCCGCACGTCGGCATCGGCGAGCGAGGTGACGGCGTCGCACACCGCGAATCGCCTCAACTGCACGGCACCCGGATCCCCCGACGGGAGACTCAGCACGGCGGCCGCCTGGAGGGTGGCCGAGTCGCGGGTGAGCCAGCCGACAGTGTCGAACGACGGCGCGAGCGGTAGCAGTCCGCCGCGATCGACCGCGCCGTGGGTCGTGCGCAGCCCCCACAGCCCCTGGTACGACGCCGGCACCCGGACGGAGCCGCCGGTGTCGGTGCCGAGCCCGATGTCGGCCTGGCCGAGCGCGACGGCGGATGCCGGACCGTTCGACGATCCGCCCGGGATGCCGCCGACCACGGCGGGGTTGGGCGGCGTGCCGTAGTGCGGGTTGCGGCCGGCGATGCTGTACGCGAACTCGTCGGTGCGCGCGATTCCCTGCACGTCGGCGCCCGCGGCGAGCAGCGCGGCCACGGCGGGCGCGCTGGCTGCGGCGCGCGGAGACTCGGCGAGGAACGCCGGAACTCCCGCTCCGACGGCATGCCCGGCGACGTCGAACAGGTCCTTCACGGCGACGCGGCGGCCGGTGAGGGCGCCGCCCGGCTCCCCGGCGACGAGCGGCGTGCCGACGACCCGCCACACCGACGGGTCGATCGCGCGTGCGGGCCCGCTCACGTGCGCGGCGTCGATGACCCAGCCGGATTCACCGCGGTGCCACAGCTGAGTCTGCTGGCCGCGCCCGCCGCCGAGCGGGGCGAGCACCGAGACGACGAGGGCGTGATCGTCGTCGATGGTGCGCACCTCGACCGACGCGATCTCCCGCTGAGGCGCGCCGCCGCGGCCCTGCCGGTACCGGCTGATCCGCTCGTGCCCGACGAGCAGCCCCGCCGCATCCCCGCGCATCGTGCTGTCACCGTCGGCGAAGAATGCGTCCAGGGCATCGAGGTCGTTCGCCATGAGGGCAAGCTCGTACGCGTCGACCGCATCGAGCAGCCCGTCCGGGGGGTGGATGCCGGGCGCCCCGGTCGATCCGTCGCTCTCACCCACCGAAATCACTCACCCTGATTCGCGCGTGAATGCCCGTGACGACATCCACCACCTGCGAGATGTTGAAGTCGGTCGCGGCGCTGAGGTAGGCGTACGCGAGGTGCGCCTCCATGCCGTACCTGGCCTGCAGCAGGGCGATCGCCGCCCGCACGCACTGGCGAACCGCCTCGTCGAGGTCCTCGTCCATCCCGGTCGGCACCAGGAACTCGGTCGTCTCGACGAGCGGACCGGCAAGTTCGCCGAATGACTCGAGGGCCGACGCCTGGGTCACGACCTCGAACCGCAGGTCGGCGCGCAGCGACGCCTCCATCGCGGTCAGCGCGACTTCGCCGTCACCCTGGGCGAAGTGCGGGTCGCCGACGTACGCGAGCGCGCCGTCGACCTGCACCGGCAGGTACAGCGCCGATCCCGCGGTGAGCAGATTGATGTCGATGTTGCCTCCGTGCGCCCCCGGCGGCACCGAGTGCGGGCGCGTGTCCCCGGCGACCGCGACGCCCATGATGCCGAGGAACGGGTTGAGCGGAAATCGCACCCGCGGCCCGCCGCCCTCGCGCAGAGGCAAGCTGCCGACCCCGTCGTCGTCGACCGACGCGAAGACGCTCACCGTGCCACCGCCGGCCGGGTACTCGCCGGGAAGCGCCCCGCGGGCGTGCCGGTTCGAAATGACGCCGTAGGGCACCCGCGGCTGCACCCCCAACACCGTGATCTTGAGCAGGTCGCCGGGCCGGGCGCCGCGCACCGCGATCGGTCCGCTGACCACGTGCGGCCCGTCACTGCCGGCCTGGCTCGTCGGCCCGGCATTGCGACGATGATCGGATGCCGCCACCGCCACCGCGTCGTCGAGAACACGGTCCCGGGCGACGCCGTGCGCGGCGAAGAACGCCGCCGGGTCGCGGCCCTGGTCCTCGAGGATGCCCTCGTGGCTGAGGGTGTCGATCGTCACCTCGGTGCCGGAGTCGATCGTGAGCACGGGGCTATCGGCCGCGCAGGGAAGCCGACCCCAGAGATAGCTGCCGGGCTCGACGGGCAGGTAGTGCGGGGAGCGGATAGTGCCCTCGCCCGAGTTGAGGATGCCGGTTCCGAGCTGCACACCGTCGGAGATTGCCGGGTCTGGGGTCACGTCAGCCGCCTTCGGGTGTCCACTGTCGATCGGTCACACTGCCCTCTCACAGTAGCGCCGCGCCCAGCATCCGTCCGCCCGGCATCCGCCGGCCGCAGCACTCGCCCGCCCGGACATGCGCCGTCGTCAGCGATTGCCGAGCAGCTCCTGCAGTAAGCGGTAGCTGCGCTTGGGCGTGCGGTCCTGCGTGTCGGCGTGCACGTGCACGAGGCCGGACGGCTGGGTGAACCCCGCCTCCCAGTCCCAGCCGTCGAGCAGCGACGACACGAAGTACCCCTGCAGGTCGACTCCGGGCGCCCCCGCGAAGGCGACCGCGAGGTGCTCGGCGAGATGCGCACACCTGCCCTCGTCGTCGATCGACCCGTCGCGCTGCACGACATCGGGGTAGCTCGCACCGGCGGTCACCACGACGGGCGGCAGTGCGTCGCCATACCGGTCGGCGAGCTCCCGCAGCGCGACGCCGAGGAACTCGGGCGCGTTCGGCAGGCCGGAGCCGGTCGCCTGGAACTCCGGCCACGGCACGAACGAGAACGGGAAGTGGCCCGGCCCGCCCGCCCGGATGCGCGTCGGCGCGTGGTAGTTGAGCCCGTAGAAGTCGATGGGCCGGGAAATCGCCGCGAGGTCGCTCGGCTCGATTTCGTCGAACGCCGAAGTGAGGTGGCGCAGCTCCTCCGGCAGCGCCGGAAACCGGCCGAGCAGCAGCGGATCGGAGAACAGCCGGTTGTGGAGAGTGTCGAACAGCTCCGCCTGGAGAACATCGTCGTGCCGGTCGGATGCCGGCTCGACCGGCGAGTGGGTGTTCGCGATGCCGATACCGCCGCGCACGTCAGCGGCCCGCAGCGCCTCGACGGCGAGGCCGTGGCCGAGCAGCTGGTGGTGCGCTGTCGGCAGCGCGTCGAACAGCAGGGTCGCGCCCGGCGCGTGCACCCCGAGGGCGTACCCGCCCAGCATCACGGTGGCGGGTTCGTTGATCGTGACCCACGAGTCGACCCGGTCGCCGAAGGCCTCGCCGGCGAGGTAGGCGTAGTCGGCGAGCCGGTACGCGGTGTCGCGATTGAGCCACCCGCCGGCGTGCTGCAGCGGCTCGGGCATGTCCCAATGGTGCAGCGTGACCATCGGACGGATGCCGGCGGCGAGCAGCTCGTCGATCAGACGGTCGTAGAACGCGACCGCGGCACGGTTGGCGCTGCCCCGACCGTTCGGCTGCAGCCGGGGCCAGCCGAGCGAGAACCGGTAGGAGTCGACACCGAGCTCGCGCAGCATCCGCACGTCCTCCCCCGTGCGGTGGTACGCGTCGGCGGCGACCGCTGCGGTGCTGTCGTCGACGATGCGGCCGGACTGGCCCATGAAGGTGTCCCAGGTCGACGGTTCGCGACCCTCGTCGCGCACGGCACCCTCGACCTGCATCGCCGACGTCGCGACGCCGATGGTGAGGCCGCCGGGTGCGAGTGCGGCGAGGCCGGGCAAATCGTGCAGCCAGGGGCTCTCGGTTTTCTGGGGACTCATGGGCCGAGCACCTTCTCGAGGTAGGGGTTGCTGAAGAGGCGGTCGGGGTAGAGCCACGGCGTCGCCTCGGGACGGACGAGTTCGAGGGTCATCCTCGCCTGTTCCGGAGGTTTCCCGCACTGGAATGGCGAGGCGCTGCAGAGACCGGCAGCGGCCGGCCCTGGACGACATGGCGCATCTGCTGAATCTACCGTCCCGCGCCGGACCGGGCGGCGATAACCATTGCGCAACGTGCCGGGGAAAGGTTTGACACTCCTTCCTGAAGCCCGCTAAATGGAACCACGGTGCGATCACTTTTCTCAGATTCTCACCGGCGGGCGTCGCGCAGTACAGCCAGGACACCCGACCGGGTGCATCGTCGAACGGGCGGCGCAACAGCTATTGCGGTCCTCGTGCTTGCGGCCCTGATGCTCGCGGCATCACCGGCGAACGGGGCAATCGAGGACTCCCCGCCCGACCCGAGCTCATCGGCCGACCCGAAGTCGTCGCAGGACCCGGTCGGCCCGACGTCTGTCACGACCTCTCCCGCCGATTTCTCGCCCACGGGTTTCGTTGCCGTCTCGGGCACCCGCCAACCCGGCAGCAGCGTCACGGTCACCCGCACCGACACTGGGGCGGCGGTCTGCGCGGTGAAGGCCGCGGATGCCGAGAACTGGTCCTGCACCGGCCTGCAGGCACTGCCGAACGGGGCGGACATCTCGCTCACCGCAACCGAGACTCCGGCCGAGGGCGAGATCGCGCCGGGGACGATCACCGTGGATGTGCTCGGGCCGCCCACCATGGATGGAAGCGGCAGCTACCTGACCACTGGCCTGGTATCGGGGAGCGGGAATCCGGGATCCACCGTCGCGGTGTCGATCGACGGTGAGGTCGATCCGAACTGCTCGTCGGTGCCCGTGTCGGCGAGCACCTACTGGTCGTGCAACGTCTCCACGCCGACCGGTGGGCCGTACTTCGTGCGTTCCCAGCAGTCCGACTCGGCGATCGGGGGCGGATCGCTCTCGGACTACTCCGACGTACGCCGCGTCACCGTGGACCGCGATGCCCCCGCGGCCGCCGTCATCACCTCACCGCGCAGCGAGGGCAGGATCGTCGGGCCGCAGATCGTCATCTCCGGCACCGGTGAAAGCGGTTCGACCGTCGACGTCTACGTCAACGACATTCCCGCCTGCACCGCTGCGGTCGCGAACGGAACGTGGGCCTGCGACATCGGCACGCACGGCAAGGGCCCACACATGCTGCAGGCACTGCAGAGGGACGCGGCCGGCAATTTCGCCGCACCCAGCGAGCAAATCCGGGTATATTTCGGCCCTCGCGACGCGGGGGCTCCCCCACCCGCCCCCTCCCCGGCGGCGCCATCCGAAACCCCCGCACCCGCACCGGAACCGGAGCCCTCCCCGGACGACGCGGACACGGCCCCCCTGCTCCCGACGCGCCCGGACATTCGCGACTGGTCCGCGCCGGCGCCGGACGAGGCCCTGACAAACTGGGGAACCCCGACCGGGTTCGGCGGCACCCTCACGACCTTCACGGATTCGGTGCGCACACCCTGGTACTCCCCGCTCATCCTGAGCCTCGCCTTCCTCTCGCTGATTGCGCTCCCTCTGCGATTGCTCGCGTCCGCCCTGCGCGGGAGGCTGCGGCTTTCCCGAACGCAGCTGACCGGGCGCAATCTCCGGACCGATCCCACTGCCGACGTCCCCCGGCCGATCAATCCGTGGCTCGCGGGCGCTGTGCCGGTCGCTGCCGCGGCCGGTCTCATCGTGCTCACGGGCGGAGTCGAGGGTGAGGTGCGCTACCTTCGCCTCGCCCTCGCGGTCAGCATCGGGCTCGCGATCCTCAACATCGTGGGCACCGCTATGCTCACCCGGCTGGGATCCGGATGGACCGGCACGAGCAGGCGGCTGCGCTTCGTACCGATCATGCTGCTGGCCGCGGCACTCGCGTCGATGGCCTCGCGCTGGACCGGCATGGACCCGCCCCTCGTCGCCGGCGTTCTGATCGGCGCGGTGTTCGCCGCCGCCACACCCGTGCGTCCGCGCGCGATCGTCAACCTCATCCATGTCGGCGGCATCCTCGTGCTCGGCGTGCTCGGGTGGCTCGCACACGGCGTTCTGGGACCCGTCCAGGGCTTCTGGGGCTCCCTCGCGAGCGAGACGCTCGCCACCCTGTGCCTCGCCGGCCTCGGGTCGGCACTCGTGCTCGTGCTCCCGATCGCGACACTGCCGGGTCGGGTCATCCTCGAGTGGTCCCTCGCCGCCTGGGTCGCCACCGTTCTGCTCGTTGCGGGCACAGTGGCCACCGTCGTCTACGGAACCGCCCTCACCGGCGCCGTGCTGCCGTGGCTTGGCAGCGCCGCCGTCTTCGCGGCAGTCAGTCTCGCGATGTGGTTGTTCGTGCGATTCGTCGAGCCGCGCGCCACGGCGTGAGGCGGTTCGCGGCCATCAATACGAAGTAACTGGAAATCCGCGCTGATTCCCGGCATGCTCGATTCGAAGCACCAGAGCACCCAGGGAGAAAATTGGACACCGAGTCACTCTTCGCCGAGTTCAACTCCCTGCTGCGCGCCTCGAACGCGACCTGGGACGATCCTGTGTTCACGGCCGAGTTCCCTGGAATGATGCAGCGGATCACCTCCGCGCTCGTCTTCGCGATCGGCGACGACCGTCTCGACTACCTCGACTCGAGCATCGACTGCGAGGGCCGGATCCTCGAGGTTCTCGCCTTCGGCAGCGACACACTGTTCCACCTCTACTGCGACGACACCGACGGCCCCTCGGTCGATGTGTCGCGACTGAGCGCCGTGCGCGAGCTCACCGTGACCGGTTCGCCGCTCGTGCACGACGACACCCGCCGCGGCGGCGAGCGACCGTTCGTGTTCTCCGCCCAGTTCGGGGCGCGCCGCTTCGAGTTCCCACTCGAGGCCGGCAACACCATGCAGCGGGATCGGATGCCGCACGCCTACACCCTGCTGCGCCGCCAGCTCGTCGCCTGAGCCGAGCAGCCCGGACGAGGCCCACCGGTGCCGGCTCAGTCGGCGAAGTACGCGACTCGAGACGGCTTGTCGACGAGGACCAGGATTGGCCAGGATGATGGCTCGGGTGCGGATGTCTCGGAACCGGCCGGCGCTGAGGTCGCTGGCTCCGCGTCCGTCACGATCGAAAACGGTGTTCCGTCGAAGATCGCGAGCACGACCGCCGGCCCCGAGAGCTTCTCGGTGGTCGTGGTGAACTCGCCCTTGCGGCGGCGATGCTCGGGACGGGTGCCCGCCATCTTTCGCCCGACCTCGGCCGTCCACGACTCCCGGCCGACCTTGAACGCGACCTGCCTGATGCGTCGTCCGGATTCCGCGGGAGCCGCTCCCGCCAGCTCCGCCAGTCGGCGATAGGCGGCCTCGTCCGCATCCGGCAGCCCGGCATCCTGCGGCCCGGCATAGGGCGGCGCGGCATCCGCGGCCCCTGGCACGAAGAACTCGGTCATGCTGGTACCCCCGGTGGGACTTGAACCCACACTGGAACGATTTTAAGTCGCCTGCCTCTGCCGATTGGGCTACGGGGGCACGCCCATACAGGCGCACCCGTCGAGCCTAGACCTTGGGGCGTGACGCGAATTCGGCGAACGCGGCGCGGGGGGCCTCTCGGGCCTCGAGTGCCACGATGTCGCGGCGCAGGAGGAAGTTGAGGATCCAGTTCGTGAACACCCGGATCTTGCGCTCCCAGGTAGGGATCGCGAGGCCGTGGTAGCCGCGGTGCATGACCCACGCCGGGAACCCGGTGATCGCGATCTTGCCGGATTGGAACACGCCGACGTAGAGGCCGAGGGTCGCGACGGCGCCGAGGTTGTCGTGCTTGTACTCGGCCGGAGCGTCGCCGCGGAGCACCCCCACGATGTTCTTCGCCATGAGCTTTCCCTCGCGCACGGCGTGCTGGGCGTTCGGAACGCAGTAGCCGCCGACGCCGTTGCCGGTCAGGTCGGGAACGGCGCTGACGTCTCCGGCACCCCACGCGTCGGCCACGACGCCGTCGTCGTCGATGACACGGAGGTCGGCGCCGACCCGCAGGCGACCGCGTTCCTCTGTGGGCAGGTCGGTGTTGCGCAGCACGGGATTGGCCATGACTCCGGCGGTCCAGACGATGAGGTCCGACTCGAACGACTCGCCGGTGGACAGCTCGATGCGTCCGTCGATGGCGGAGGTCAGCTGGGTGTCGAGGTGCACCTCGGCGCCGCGCTGGGCGAGGTTCTTGAGAACCCAGTGGCTGGTCTTGAGCGACACCTCGGGCATGATGCGGCCCATCGCCTCGATGAGGTGGAAGCGGGTGTCATCGAACGTGATCGTCGGGTAGTACCGAAGGAGCGCGGTCGCGAAGCTGCGCAGCTCACCGAAGAGCTCGATGCCGGCGAAACCGCCGCCGACGACCGTGAAGGTGAGGAGACGGTCGCGCTCGGGTCCGGCGGGGAGGTTCGCGGCGCGGTCGAAGTTGCCGAGAACGCGGTCGCGGATCGCGACGGCCTCCTCGATCGTCTTGAGCCCGATCGCCTCGTCGGCCACCCCGGGAATGGGGAAGGTGCGCGATACCGCACCGGCGGTGACGACGATCTGGTCGTAGTCCATCTCCCACGAGTCCCCGACCGCGGGGGTGATTGTCGCGGTCTTGGCCGCGTGGTTGATCGCGGTGACCTTGGCCGTGACGACCTCGGTCTTGTAGAGGTGGCGCCTCAGCGAGACGACGGCGTGGCGGTCCTCGACCGAGCCTGCGGCGATCTCCGGAAGGAAGGGCTGATAGGTCATGTACGGAAGCGGGTCGACAACCACGACATCCGCTTCGCCGGCGGTCAGCCACTTCTCGAGCCCGAGGGCAGTATAAAAACCGGCATATCCGCCGCCGACAATAAGGATTTTTGGCACGGCCAATAACCTACCACCGCAGGCCAGTCAGCTTTCGCGGCGCATCCGCCTCAGCTGGCGTCCGGCGAGCACCAGCGAAAACACCAGTAATGACCCGAAGCCGCCAACGACCAACAGCGGGATCCCGACGTCGCGCAGCGATTCGACCGTCGGAAGTACCACGCCGAGCGGGGTCGGCGGTCCCGCGACGGGAGGCGCTGGCGCCGGTTCTGCGCTCGCACTCGGGCTCGGCAGCGGCTCCGACGGTTCCGGGGCGGCCTCCGCGCGACGGTTCAGCCGGATCCACTCCCTGAGGTCGCCCATCGGGTTGGCGTCGACGAGCGCGACCTGGTCGAAAACCGCGGCGCGCGCGTCGATGAGCCCGTATCCGTAGAGCGGGCTGGGAACCGCGCCGCCGACGGGGGTGGCGGTGCGGATGACCCGGTTGATGACGTTGTTGGCGTCGAGTTCCGGATGCGCGGACCGCACGAGCGCGACGAGGCCGGCGACCAATGGCGCCGCGCCACTCGTGCCGGCCCATTCGAAGTAGGCGTCGCCGGGGGCCGCACCGACCAGCGCCTCGCTCGGCGCGGACACCGAGATCGTGATGCCCTGCGAGGAGGCGTCGTCGCTGGCCTGCGCCGAACGATCGACGCCGGCGACCGTGAGCACGCCCGGCATCGTCGCCGGGGCGCCGACGACGGCGGTGCCGCTGCCCCGGTTGCCGGCCGCCGCGACGACCACGACGTCGTTCTCCATGGCGTAGAGGAAGGCGTCGTCCCAGCTCTGCGGCCAGTCGAGGGTGTTGCGGGTCAGCGACATGTTGATGACGTCGGCGCCATTGTCAACCGACCAGCGCACGGCATCCGCGATCTGCTCGTCGCTCGTTCTCGTGCCGACACCGAAACCAACCGAGACCGCCAGCAGGGACGCGGCGGGGGCGACGCCGATCACGCCGGCACCATCGCCGTGCCCACGGCCGGCGAGCACCGACGCGACGAGGGTGCCGTGCCTGCTGTCGTCGCCGACCGGGGTCTGGCCGTTCGGGCTGCCGATGCCCGAGACATCCGTGCCGCCGACGACGGCGCCGCGGAGGTCCTGGTTGCTGCCGTCGATGCCGGTGTCGATCACCGCGATCGTGACGCCGGCGCCGCGGGTGGCCTGCCAGGCGCCGGTGATGCCGTACTCGGAGAGCCAGTACTGGCGGTCCCGGATCTCGTCGGCCGCGGCGGGCTGCGCGACGACGAGAACGGATGCCGCGACGACGACTGCTGCGACGGCGGAGGCCCAGCGCCTCACTCGGTGGTCCGTGCGCTCGCCGTCGTGTCGGCGCCATCGCGGGCATCGTCGCCACTGGGCGAATAGTCGACGCACTCGCAGACGTCCGGCGACCAGGAGGCCCGCGCGAGCGCAAGGTCGCCGATGGGGTTCACCCCGGGTCCGGCTGAGAGGGAGTGGCCGGCGAGGGCGTGCAGGCACTTCACGCGCGTCGGCATGCCCCCGGCGGAGATACCGGCAACCTCGTCGACGACCTCGATGCTCTCCCGGTCGGCGAGGTAGGCGTGGTGCGCGACGGTGTAGGCCGCGGCGATCTCCGGGTCGTCGGCGAGCAGCGCCTGCAGCTCGGCCATGACCTGCGTCGCCTCGAGCGTCGAGATCGCGGCGGTCGCGGCGGGGTGGCACAGGTAGTAGAGCGTCGGGAACGGGGTGCCGTCACCGAGCCGGGGCTTCGTCGCGACGACCGTCGGCGCCCCGCAGCGGCAGCGCGCGGAGATGCCGATCACGTTGCGAGCCGGGCGGCCGAGCTGGTGCGAGACGATGCGGATGTCGTCGTCGGTGGGCGGGTCGAATGGCGGTGTGGTCATTGCTCGCCTCCGTCGATCGGGGGCGCGACGATCTCGCCGGGCGGGGCATCCGTGAGGCCGGCGGTGAACACCGACGACAGCATCGAGCCGATCCAGTCGACCTCCGTCGTCTGGATCTCCTCGCTGATCGGCAGGCCGTCCGGCGCGGTGACGGTCATTCCATCGTCGATGACGAGAAAGCTGAACTCGCCCGGGTAGACATAGTCGAGGCGCTCCCGCGCAAGCGACTGGATGTAGCTGGGGTCGTCCCAGCGTGCCCGCTGGCCCTCGAGCTCGTCGACGGCCTCCTGCTGCTCGGCGACGTCGGCCGTGAGGGCCGTGATCTCCTGCCGCTGCTCGACGAGAATCCGCAGGCTCGGCGCGAGCACGACGACGGTGAGCACGATGAGGGTCAGGGCCGCGATGGTGAACCCGGACAGGCGGATGCTGCGGAGCCAGGTCGCGGCGCCCGTGTCGAGGGTCGGCAACGCAACAGAGATCTTCCTGGTGCGTTGCCGACTCGTCATGCCTTACAGACTAAGCGGGCTCAGGCCGTGAAGCGGGGGAACGCGCTGCGTCCGGCGTAGACCGCCGCGTCGCCGAGTTCCTCTTCGATGCGCAGCAGCTGGTTGTACTTGGCAACCCGCTCGGAACGCGCCGGGGCGCCGGTCTTGATCTGGCCGCAGTCGGTCGCGACGGCGAGGTCGGCGATCGTGGTGTCCTCTGTTTCTCCGGAGCGGTGCGAAAGAACGGCGGTGTAGCCGCTTCGCTGCGCGAGGCTGACCGCGTCGAGCGTCTCGGTGAGCGTGCCGATCTGGTTGACCTTGACGAGGATCGAGTTCGCGGTCTTCAGCTCGATGCCCTTGGCGAGGCGCTTCGGGTTGGTGACGAACAGGTCGTCGCCGACGATCTGCACCTTGTCGCCGATCTGGGCGTTGAGCTGGGCCCAGCCCTCCCAGTCGTCCTCGGACAGCGGGTCCTCGATCGTGACGAGCGGGTACGCGGCGACGAGCTCGGCATAGTAGGAGCCGAGGTCGCCGGCGGAGATCTTCTTGCCCTCGAACAGGTAGGCGTCGTTCTCGAAGAACTCGGTCGCGGCGACATCCAGTCCCAGCGCGATGTCCTTGCCGGGGGTGAAGCCGGCCGAGGCGATGGCCTCCATGAGCAGGTCGAGTGCGGCGCGGTTGCTGTCGAGGTTGGGGGCGAAGCCGCCCTCGTCGCCGAGGCCGGTGCTGAGGTCCTTGCCGTGCAGGATGCTCTTGAGCGCGTGGTACGTCTCGACGCCCCAGCGGAGTCCCTCGGAGAAGGTCGCGGCGCCGAGCGGCAGGATCATGAACTCCTGGATGTCGACGTTGCTGTCGGCGTGCGATCCGCCGTTGATGACGTTGAGCATCGGCACCGGCAGGGTGTGCGCGTTCGGGCCACCGAGGTAGCGGAACAGCGGCAGGTCGGAGGAGTCGGCCGCAGCCTTTGCGACGGCGAGCGAGACGCCGAGGATCGCGTTCGCGCCGAGGCGGCTCTTGTTCTCGGTGCCGTCGAGCTCGATGAGCTCGGCGTCGAGCAGGCGCTGGTCGGTGGCGTCGAGGCCCTCGATCTGCAGCGAGATCTCCTCGTTGATGGCGTCGACGGCCTTGAGCACTCCCTTGCCCAGGTAGCGCTTCTTGTCGCCGTCGCGCAGCTCGTAGGCCTCGAAGGCGCCGGTGGATGCGCCGGAGGGCACTGCAGCGCGTGAGACGGTTCCGTCTTCGAGCATGACCTCGACTTCGACGGTCGGGTTGCCCCTCGAGTCGAGAATCTCGCGGGCTCGTACTACCTCGATCGCTGACACCAGTGATCTCCTTTTTTGTGCGTGGATGGTGGGGGCGGCGCTCCAGGCGCCTCATTCGCGTGCGCTGGATATCCTACTCGCGCGCCGCAAACGGGCCGTGAGGCGCCGGCGCGGGGGCACGGGCGTCTGCCGGGCTGTGTGATCAGCGCGTCCGGATGCTGCCGGTCGGCCCGGCTGCGAGCGTGTCAGACACCTCGCGACGCTCGATCCACGCGAGCGCGGCGGTGTTGAACAGGTCGACGTTCTCAATGTTCCACTGGTGGTGCATCCCGGGCGCGATCGCGGTGCGGGCACCGGGAATCGACTCGGCGATGCGGCGCAGCGAGTGCGACCTGACGAACGCGGCATCGCGCTCCCCCGCGACCGCGAGCGTCGGAGCGCGCACCGCGGCGAGCATCTCACCCGGGATTCCCCCTCCGACCTCGTCGAGGATCAGCCGCGCGGTCTCCTGTCGGATGCCGAGGCCGGTGTCGACGAACAGGTCGCGCGAGTCGGCCGGCAGCCGGTAGGAGCGGGCGAGTCCTTCCCAGAACCAGCGGTGATTCCACGCGCGGATCATCAGGGAGCCGGCCAGTCGCTGGCCGGACGGTACCGGCGTCACGGTCGGGCTCGCGAGGAAGAGGCTCGTCACGGCCGGCGGATGCCTCGCGGCGAGCGCGAGCGCCACGCTCGACCCGAGGGACAGCCCCACGATGTGCGCCCGCCCATCGTGGGCGCGGTCCGCGATCATTCCGGCGACGCGATCCGCAGCATCCGCCACCGAGGTCCACTCCTCCGCGTGGCTCTCGCCGAAACCCGGCAGGTCGGGCACGAGCGTGTGTACGCGCGAGAATGCCGGGAGCTGTTCGCCCCACATCCAGCCCGCGACGTTGCCGCCGTGCAAGAACACGACGCTCTCGCGAGCGTCGCGGTGGGACTCGTGGAGCTTCACGACCCCTCCCCCAGCGCGGCGACGGCGTTGGCGATGAGCCGGTCGAGCGCGCTCGCGAGGGCTCGCTCGTCGATTCCCGTCTCGAGGCCGTCGTCGCGTGATTCGAGGCCGTCCCAGGCGCGGTCGAACAGTTCGGCTCCTGACGGGGTGAGGGTCACGAGGTTGGCGCGCGCGTCCCGGGGGTCGGTCGTCACAACCAGGTGTCCGTCGGCGACGAGCGCCGCGACCCGCTGGGTCACGGAGGCGCGCGAGACGTTGAGATTGGCGGCGATCGCCTGCTGGCTCGTCGGCCCGAGCAGGCGAGCCATCATGAGCACGAGAAACGGTGCATACCGGATTCCGTGGCTCTGCCTCAGATAGTCGTCGGCGATGCGCTCGATGAGCCCGGCAGCGCGATTGAGTTTGAAGGCGGTGCTGTCGAGAAGCGGTGAGCCATTCATATTGTTAACTACTTAACAATATGACCCGTCCCGAGTCAACCGTCCCTTTCATAATTCAGGAGTTGTGGTGGCAGTATTCAGGAGCTGCGGGCGCTCACGCAGTTATCCAGCGGATAGCAGCCTGAACGCTATACATTCCTGTGTCGGCAGGGTTGGAATGCACGAAACCGCCACCACCGGTTTCTTCCCTCCTGAATAATGACAGGGGTGGTCAGGCGAGAGGGCGGAAGGCCAGCTCGTCGATGCTCGTGGTTGACGTCCCGACGGTGGCGAAGCTCGTGAATCCGGATGCGGCGAGCTGCGCGAACAGCGGCTTGAGGTTGCGGGGCTTGCGCTCGAGCCGCACCCGGCGGCCCTGTGCGATGAGCGCGGTCTTGAGCGCGACGAGCGTGGCCGGGGCAACATCCGCCTCGTGCAGCAGGGCGACCGAGTCGCCGGGGTCGCCGGTCGGCACACGCACGAGGTCTACGATGCGCTCGAAGCCGATCGAGAAGCCCGCCGCGGGCACGTCGACCCCGAGGAAGCGGCCGATCATGCCGTCGTAGCGGCCGCCGCCGCCCAGGGAGGAGGCGAAGTCGGGGTGTGCGATCTCGAAGATCGTGCCCGTGTAGTAGCCCATGCCGCGCACGAGGAACGGGTCGAACTCGAGGCCCACGCCGGGGCCCGCGGCCAGTACGGCGTCACCGAGCGCGGCGAGCTCGGCGACCAGCCCGGCATCCACTCCCGCGGGGACCGCGTGCGTGATCGCGGCGTGCCCGAATGGCAGCGACTCGCTCAGCACGGGCCTGGCGAAGAAGTCGTGCAGCGCGTCGATGGCCTCCGCGCCGAAGCCGCGGTCACGCAGTTCGGCGACGACGCCGGCCCGCCCGACCTTGTCGAGCTTGTCGATCGTGATGACGACCGCGTCGTGGTCGGCGGCCGCGAAGCCGAGGGCGGTGAGCATGCCGGTGAGGATTCGGCGGTCGTTGATGCGGATGCTGCAGCCGTCGAGTCCGAGCGCGCGCAGCGTCGCCGCCGTCGCGGTGATCAGCTCGACCTCGGCGAGCGGCCCAGCCTCCCCGATGATGTCGATGTCGCACTGCACGAACTGGCGGTAGCGGCCCTTCTGCGGACGCTCGGCCCGCCAGACCGGAGCGATCTGGATGGCCCGGAACACCGAGGGGAGCTCGGAGCGGTGGCTCGCGTAGAACCGGGCGAGCGGCACCGTCAGGTCGAAGCGCAGCCCGAGGTCGGCGAGATCGAGCGCGTCGGTCGCGGCCGCGAAGTCCTCCGGCGTGAGCCCACGCTTGAGCACCCCGAAGGCGAGCTTCTCGTTGTCCCCGCCGAGCCCGGCGTGCAGCCGGGAGCTGTCCTCCATGACGGGCGTCTCGATCTCGTCAAAGCCGTGCGCCGCGTAGACGCCGCGGATGATGCCGAGCACGCGCTCACGGTGCGCCTTGTCGGCGGGGAGGAAGTCGCGCATTCCGCGCGGAGGATTGACAGGAGAAGCCATGCGTCGATTCTCTCGCACCGCCGCGGCTCCCTCCGCCGCGCCGTGCACCGCGCCGGATTCGACCTGCGGCACATGCCCGGCCGGAAGCTACCGGGCGAGCAGTGCGTACGCGCTCGAGACCCCGGTGAATACGGCCACGAGCAGGGTGAGAATCGCGAAGACGGTCTTCACCAGGTTATCCGGCAGTCGCCCGGCGAACCGCGCGGCGACGAACGACGCGATGATCGCGGCCGCCGCGAACACCGCCACCACCGGCCAGTTGTCGCCGAGCGACCCCGCGGTCGCGGAGAGTCCCGCGAGCGCATTGACGACGATGATGACGAGCGAGGTGCCGACGGCTGTCGCCATGCCGAGACCGAGCAGCAGTGTCAGCGCGGGAATGATGATGAATCCGCCGCCGATGCCGAGCATCCCGGTGAGGAAGCCGACCCCGAGTCCGACCGCGATGCCCCTCACGATGCGGATGCCGAGGAGTGCCGGCGTGCGCGGCGCGACGGGGCGGCGTCCGCCGACAAGCATTCGCACGCCCGCGGCGACCATGAGCACGGCGAAGGCGAGCAGGAGCGCGTCGGCGTCGAGCAGGCGGCCGACCGCGGCACCGAGCCAGGCCGCGGGAATGCCCGCGGCGCCGACGGTCGCCGCGGCGGTCCAGTCGACGCCCCGGCGCAGCCGCGGCAGCACGGCCACGATCGAGGACAGCCCCACGATGATGAGCGACGCCGGGATCGCCTCCCGCGGGCTCAGCCCGGTGCCGTAGACGAGGGCGGGCACCGCGATGATCGAGCCACCGGCGCCGACGAGGCCGAGGATGGCACCGACGAGCAGCCCGAGCGGGACAGCGATCAGCAGCGGCATCAGAGGAAGCGGACCGGGAGGCCCTGGGCGGACCACTCGATCATGCCGCCGCCCATGGTGTCGCACTCGAACCCTGCAGCCGTGAGCGCCTCCGCGACGCTCGCGCTTCGCGCGCCACTGCGACACACGGCGATCACGCGCCGGCTCGGGTCGAGTTCACCCAGCCGGGCCGTGAGCTCGCTCATCGGCAGGTGCGCGGCGGCGGCGACCATGCCGGCGTGCAGTTCGTTCGCCTCGCGCACATCGATCAGCTGGGCCGACGCATCGGCGTTGAGCACCTCGGTGCAGGTAATTTCTCTCATCGGCGACTCCGTCGGTTCTGCGGAAGGTTATGCGGAAACGGGCACGTGCAGGGCGGCCCACTCGGTGTAGCCGCCGACGACGTCGGTGACCTCGTCCCGGCCCGCGGCACGGAGCACGCTCGCCGCGACGCTCGAGCGCCAGCCGCTCGCGCAGTGCACGATGACGGGGCGCCCGGCAGGCAGCTCGTCGAGCCGCTGCGGCAGCTCGGCCAGCGGGATGAACTCGGAGCCGGGGATGAATCCCGCCTCGCGCTCTCCCGGGTTGCGCACGTCGAGAACGATCGCCCCCGTCCGCTCGGCGACCTCGTCGAGCTCGGAGGCGTTGATCCGGTCGGCGGTGCGCACGAAGGACGAGAGCTGCTCGAAGGCGCGCTCCGGCTCCGGCAGGAAGCCGACGGCTCGGTCGTAGCCGATGCGGCCGAGGCGCAGGGCGACGTCGTCCTCGCTGCCCGGGTTCGCGACGATAAGCACATCATCGCCCTCGGCGAGCACCATTCCGGCGGTCTCGGCGAAGCGTCCGTCAATGCCGACGTTGACCGACCCGACGAGGTGTCCCGCCGCGTACTCGTCCGGGGTCCTCGCGTCGACGATCTTGACGCCGGCCGTGATGAGGTCGCGCACGGCGTCCACCGCGAGCGGTGACGCGAGCGTCTCGCGCCCCATGAGGGCGTGGGCGCGCCGGTTGAGCAGCGCGTCGGTGACGAAGTACTGCGGAATCGCGGGCTGGCCGCTCGTGATCAATGCGACGAAGTCGTCCTCGTCCATGGGCGAGACCGACGGGTTCATGAAGCGCTGGGCTCCGATCGTCGACTCGAGTTCCTCGGAGAGGTTCTTGCCGCACGCGGACCCGGCGCCGTGCGCGGGGAGCAGGCGAACGGCATCCGGGAGCACCATCAGGACGTCGTGGATGGAGTGGTACAGCGCGTGGGCGAGCTCGATCGGCGAGGCGCCGACGGATGCCGCGAGGTCGGGCCGGCCGACGTCGCCGATGAACAGGGCGTCGCCGGTGAGCACCGCGTGGGGCACCTCGTCACCGGCGTGCTCGCGCACGAGGATCGAGATGGACTCCCAGGTGTGGCCGGGGGTCTCGAGGATCTCGAGCTCGACGTCGCCGAGCGGGATGCGCTCGCCGTGCCCGAGGGAGCGGATCTCGTAGTCTGCCGAAGCAGCCGCGCCGTAGCCGATCCAGGCGCCGGTCGCGGCGGCGAGCTCGAGGTGCCCGGCGACGAAGTCGGCGTGGAAGTGAGTGTTGATGACCCCGACGATGCGAAGTCCGGATGCCGCGGCGTCATCGAGGTATCCCTTGATGTCGCGGCGGGGATCCACGACGACCGCCTGGCCCGTGGATTCGTCAGCGATCAGGTAGGAGCCGTGCGAGAGGCACCCGAGGTAGTACTGCTTCAGGATCATGGTCATGGCCCCATAGTACACATACCCCTAGGGGTATGCAAAATACCCAGCAGGGTATAGTATTTGAGTGTCATCAACTATCGCCAGGAGGCACAGATGGACCTCGATCCCACCGACATGAAGCCGGTGATCAACCGTCTGCGCCGCGCGCAGGGCCAGCTCGCCGCGGTGACGCGCATGATCGAGGAGGGCAAGGACTGCAAGAGCGTCGTGACCCAGCTCGCCGCCGTCTCGAGTGCGCTCGACAAGGCGGGCTTCTCGATTATCGCGACGGCGCTGCAGCAGTGCATGGCGCAGGAGGATCCGAGCGTCGACCAGGCCGAGTTGGAGAAGCTCTTCCTCTCCCTCGCCTGACCGCGGATGATTAAAGCTGACAACTTCGTAGAACAGCACCAACGAGATGCAAGGAGACGCACCATGATGTGGGGAAACGGATACGGATCGGGCTGGATGTGGCTGTTCGGAATAATGGTCTTCCTCGGACTGATCCTCGTGATCGGGGCGATCGTGTGGGCCATAGCGAACGGCAACCGCAGTAGCGGCCAAGCCGCATCCGGGGCCGACCGCGCGGGCCAGCCCCAGGGGCTCGGATCGAGCAAGGCCAAGCAGATCCTCGACGAGCGCTACGCCCGAGGTGAGATCGACGCCCAGGAGTACCGCGACCGACGGGACGCGCTCAGCGAGGGTCCGTGATGCTGGAGCGCAGTCGCCACACGGGCCGGCGCTCCGGCAGAAGCGCCTGATGCCCGAAGTCAGCCGCCGCACGATCCTGATCGTCGGCGGCGTCGGCGGACTCGCCGCGCTCGTCGGCGGCACCGGACTGCTCTGGGGCAGCACCGAGCCCTCGCTCCCCGGCGGCACCGGCAGCCTGGGCGGCCTCGACGATCTGCTCCAACCCGAGGTCCTGCGCAGCGACGCCGGTCTGCTCCGGGTGCGCCTGTCCTCCGCCAAGGCGGCCGTGCGGATCGGCGGCCGCGAGGCGACGGTACTCGCCTACAACGGCTCCCTCCCAGGGCCCACCCTCGTGCTCCGCCCCGGCGACCGGCTCGAGGTCGCGCTCGAGAACGGCCTCGACGCCGCCACCAACCTGCACGTGCACGGCCTGCACGTGACCCCCCGCGGCAACGGCGACAACGTGCTCCTGGCGATCGACCCGGGCGACACCTTCGACTACGCCTACGACCTGCCCGCCGACCATCCGCCGGGGGTCTACTGGTACCACCCCCACCACCACGGCAACGTCGCCGAGCAGGTCTCAGCGGGCCTGTACGGCACGATCATCGTCGAGGACCCCGAGCCCATCCCGGTAACCCGCGAGCGGGTGCTCATCATCTCCGACCTGACCCTCGACGCGGCGGGGCGCGTCGCACCGGCATCCGACGAGGACCAGATGTTCGGCCGGGAGGGCGAACTCGTGCTCGTCAATGGCCAGCTGGCACCGACGCTGTCCGCGCGGCCGGGCGAGCGGGAACGGTGGCGTGTGGTCAACGCCTGCGTGTCGAGATACCTGTCACTGCGACTCGACGGCCAGAACCTGCAGTTGCTCGGGATGGACTCCGGCCGGGACGCTGAACCCGAATCCGTCGAAGAGGTGCGACTCGCGCCTGGCAACCGGGCGGACCTGCTCGTCGACGCGGCATCCGGCACCTCGATCCTCCGCACGTCTCCCGTCGACCGTGGGTCGATGCAGGGCATGATGGGCGGCTCGGCTGCCACCGGCGCCGATCTCGCGGTGTTCGAGGTCGCGGGAGGCCCGGTCGATGCGCCACCGCCGGTGCCGCGCCAGAGCGCCCCGCGCGATCTGCGCGACGAGGAGGTCACCGGCCGGCGGGAGATCACCCTCGCGATGGGCATGGGCGGCATGATGGGGCCGGGCGGGATGACCTTCACGATCGACGGCCGCAAGTTCAACCGCGAGCGGGTGGACACGCAAGTCGAGCTGGGCGCCGTCGAGGAGTGGACCCTCGTGAACGCGAGTCCGATGGATCACCCGTTCCACCTGCACGTCTGGCCGATGCAGGTCGTCGAATTTCCCGGCGCATCGATCGACCGACCGGTCTGGCGAGATGTCGTCAATCTGCCGGCCAGGTCGCGGGTTCGGGTGCGCATCGCGTTCGAGGACTTCAGGGGGCCGAGCGTCTATCACTGCCACATCCTCGACCACGAGGACCTCGGAATGATGGGCATCATCGACACCGAGTGACCTCCCAGACCACCACACCACCCACATCAAAGCAAAGGACACACACATGACCTACGCCATCACCATCACCGTTCCCCTCGCCTGGGACGAGGCCCTCCGCCGCACGAAGGAGGCGCTCGCGGAGCAGGGCTTCGGCATTCTCTCCGAGATCGACGTGCGCGCCACGTTCACCGCCAAGCTCGGCCAGGAGCGCGCGGACGAGCTCGGCGATCTCGTCATCCTCGGAGCCTGCAATCCCGACCTCGCAAGCCACGCGCTGCGGGCCGAGCCGGACCTCGGCCTGCTTCTGCCCTGCAACGTCGTGGTTCGACGCGGACCGGATGCCGACGCGACCGTCGTGCAGGCGATCGCCCCCCAAACGATGGTGCAGCTGACCGGCAACCCCGCCGTCGCCGAGGTCGCCGACGACGCCGAGGCACGCCTCACCCGCGCCCTACGAAGCCTCGAGGCCGCCGCAGCCTAGATGACGCGGGCGGCCACGACACACCGCATCAACACGTGCTGAATAGGTTAGGAGATCACCGGTTCTGCATATACCCTGTCAACCGAAAGGCATTCGGGTTGCCTTTTACTGGGTCGGCGCTTTCGGGTAATCGTGCCGACCTCGGCAGCACAGCCCCCTCGTTGCTGGATCTCGAGACCTGACTGCCCGGACGCCCTCCCCCACCCCCCTTCGGGAGGGCGTCCCCTACTCTTTCCCGGTGTTCTCCGCGACCCGAATGTCGGACTGAAGCCCCCGCAGTGCGCCGCGCAGCGCACGCTCGGCGTCGAGGCCGTTCGCCGTGGCCGATGCCACAAGAGCGAGCAGCGTCTCTCCCAGTTCCTCTTCGCTCGCCGGAGCAGAATCGTGCCGGGCTGGCTGCATTCCGACGCGCTGGGCCCGCCCGAGCAGCTTCTCGGCAAGGAGCAGCGACGGCATCGCCTGCGGGATGCCGTCGAGCACGCTCGTGCGACCGGGCTTCTCGACCGCCTTGAGGTCGTCCCACACCGCGATGACGTCGACGGCGGTCTCTGCGGTCGCGTCCGCGAAGACGTGCGGATGCCGCCCGATCATCTTCTGCGTCATGCGCGCCGCCACATCATCGATGTCGAAGCTGCCCTCGCTGCGGTGGGCAGCGATGTCGGCATGGAAGATCACCTGGTAGAGCACGTCGCCGAGTTCCTCGATGAGCTCGTCACGGCTGCCCGATTCGATCGCGTCGACGAGCTCGTACGATTCCTCGATCAGGTGCCGCACGAGCGACTCGTGGGTCTGCTCGAAATCCCAGGCGCAGCCGCCCGGCGCGCGCAGCCGCGCGAGCACTGAGATGAGTTCGTCGAGTTTCGGATGCGGGGCACCGGTCATGCCCTCATCCTCCCACCCGGGTGCGGGGGCGTGCGGACCGCCTTGATAACGTTGTGCGCCAGGCGGCGAGAAAACGGAGACGGGCAATGCAGGCAATGAGAATCGATCCGGATGACGTGCTGTGGTCCGCTCCGGAGCGCGAGCGGGCCGGGCGTCCGTTGCTCGTGCTGCTGCACGGCTACGGCTCCCACGAGGGCGACCTGTTCGGACTGTCTCCCCAGTTGCCGCTGCAGCCGGTCATCGCCTCGGTGCGGGCGCCGCTGCGCGCGGGCGCGGGCTACGCCTGGTTCCCGTTCTCGGGCGAGGAGGCACCGGTCCCGGGCATCGCCGACGACACCGCGCGCGCCCTCCTCGAGTGGCTCGACACGACTACGTCGACGTCGATCGGCCTGCTTGGCTTCTCGCAGGGAGGCGCGATGGCGCTTCAGCTCCTGCGTCACGCGCCGACCCGTTTCGCGTACGCGGTGATGCTGGCCGGGTTCGCGATCGATGAGGGTCGGGTAGACGCTGACCTCGCCGCGGCGAGTCCGCCCGTGTTCTGGGGACGCGGCACCGCCGACCACGTCATCCCCGTCGCGTTGATCGCCCACACCCAACGGTGGCTGCCGTCGCACTCGACCCTCACCGAGCGAATCTACGAGGATCTCGCCCACGGCGTGTCCGCCGCCGAACTCGGCGACGTGAGCGCTTTCATCCGGCGCCAGCTCGCCTGACCGGCAACGCCGACCGGCCATACTCCTCCTACGTCTCGGGAGCGGTCTCGGCGAGCCACTCGTCGAGCAGGCTGGGGCGATCGGTCACGATGCCGTCCACCCCCAGCGCCACGGCATCGGACCAGCGGCGTTCGCTGTTGAGCGTGTAGACGATGAGCCCCAGGCCGGAGCGGTGCATCTCCTCGACGGCATCCGGATTCTCCTCGAGCGACCTCGGGGTCGTGATGATCGCGATCGCGCCGAAGTGGGTCGCGAGCCCGACCGGGTCCTTCGGGAGGTCTCTGCAGATGATCGCACGCCCGAAGCCGGGGCCGACCTCGCCGATGTTGTCGAGGGTCGTGAAGTCGACGCTCGCGAAGGTGACTCGATCCTGCACCCAGTAGTCGTGCACGAGGTCGGTGACCAGCCGCACCTCGTCGGCGGTCCAGAAGCCCTTGAGTTCGAGCAGCGCCTTCTTGTCGGACTCGGCGAGAATCTCGAGGAACGCGGCGAGGGTCGGGACGCGCGCGTCGGCGAAGGCGGTCGAGTACCAGGATCCGGCGTCGAGCGCCTGAAGCTGCGCGAGGGTGTGGTCGGCGACCGCCCCGGAGCCATCGGTCGTGCGGTCGACCGTCACGTCGTGGATGAGCACCGGTACACCGTCGGCGGAGAGCTGGAGGTCGGTCTCGACGAAGTCCATCGAGCTGTCGAGCGCGGCCTGCAGCGCCGGGAGCGTGTTCTCCGGCGCTCCCGCGCGATCGCCCCGGTGGCCGGCGATGAATGCGGGCTCCCCCGCAGCGCGCAGACCGCCGAACACGCTCGACGCCTGCACGGCCGATCGCCCCGGGTCGAGGATGATCACGAGCACCAGGGCCAGCACGAGAGCGACGCTCGCCGCCGGCAGCATCCGTCCCGCGCGGGGATCGTCGAGGATCGCGCGGGGTGCGCGAAATCGAGGGCGCATTGTCGCCATTGACAATCCGTTCTGTTCGGGTCTTCGGGTGGCCCGCAGCAGTGCGGTTAGCTCATTATATTGCAGTCCGTTACCTTTCCGTTACACGCGCCGTGCACTCGGCGTGGCCTGACACTATGGACACATGGATGCTGTCGAGACGGGAGACTGAGGCGTGCTCTCACCGTCGTCGCCGAGCACCCCGATCCTGCTCGGTGTGGCCCTCATTGCGCTCGTCGCCCTCCTCACCATCAGGGCACTGCGCAAGGACCGCCGCGAGTACCAGCAGTTCAAGCGCTTCCGAGGCACGCTGAAGCGGCAGGGGATGTACCGCAAGTGGCTCATCGACTCCTTCCGCACCTTCGGCGGGACGGGAATCGTCGTGCTGCTGCTCGCCGGGAACCAGGTGCCGCTGCTGCTCGCCGACATCAACAGCATCGGCTGGGTCGCCGCGGCCCGCACCGCCTTCTCCCAGTCGGGAATCGCGATCGCCGTGGTCACCGGCATCCTCGTGCTCCTCGTCGGCGGGATGGTGCTCGCGATCTACGCCGCCCGGCACATCGACGAGGTGCCCGCGATCGGCGATATCCAGGCGTTGCTGCCCCGCAACCGCACCGAGCTCCGCTATGGCGCGCTCCTGTCGATCAACGCGGGGGTGGTGGAGGAGCTGCTGTTCCGCCTCGCCCTGCCCGCCCTCATCTACGGAGTGACCGGCAGCGCCGTCGCGGCGATCCTCGGCAGCCTCGCGCTGTTCGGAGCGCTGCACGTCTACCAGGGTGCCGCCGGGGTGATCGGGTCGACGATCGTCGGTGGGCTGCTGATGTTGGTCTACCTCGTGACCGGCAGCATCCTCGTCGCGATGACGGTGCACGCCCTGATCGACCTGCGTTCGCTCGTGCTCATCCCGGTTGTCGTGTACAAGGTGCACAAGAAGACGGTCAGGCGGAGATCTCCTACCCCGCCGAGCTCTCCCGGTCTGTCGCTGCCGCCGAGCTGAGCTCGGCCCCGAAGATCGCCACGAGCAGTCCGCTCGTCCACGCGATGAGGGTCGCATCGTCGGGGCCCTGCCCGTCGATGCGGGGCAGCGGTACCGAGACCGACTTCGTCTGCGCGAAGTAGCGCGCGCCCGGGTAGAGCCGCTGCAGGCGAACCTGGATCGAGTCGGCGAGTTCGGCGCTCGCGACGCGCAGGTTGCCACCCATCGTGACGACCTCGCTCAGGCCCACCTTCTGCGCCATCCGGCGCAGTCGCGAGACGGCGATGAGGTTGTGCACCTGCTGCGGCGGCTCGCCGTAGCGGTCGGTGAGCTCGTCAAGCACCTGGTCGATCGCGCCGTCGGCCGACGTGAGTCCGCTCGCGGCCGAGAGCTTCTGGTAGGCCTCGAGGCGCAGCCGCTCGCTCTCCACGTATTCCTCCGGCACATGGGCGTCGACGGGCAGCTCGAGCCGCAGCTCGGTCTGGCCCTCGGCGACGTCGCCGCGAAAAGCGCTCACCGCTTCGCCGATCATCCGCAGGTAGAGGTCGAATCCGACACCGGCGATGTGTCCGGACTGCTCCCCGCCGAGGAGGTTTCCGGCGCCGCGGATCTCGAGGTCCTTGAGCGCGATCTGCATTCCGGCGCCGAGGTCGTTGTTCGCGGCGATCGTCGACAGGCGGTCGTGGGCGACTTCGCCGAGGGGTTTGTCTGCGTCATAGAGGAAGTAGGCGTAGGCGCGCTCCCGGCCGCGGCCGACTCGTCCGCGCAGCTGGTGCAGCTGGCTGAGCCCGTACTTGTCGGCCCGGTCGATGATGAGGGTGTTGGCGTTGGCGATATCGAGGCCGGTCTCGATGATCGTCGTCGACACGAGCACGTCGAACTTGCGTTCCCAGAAGTCGACCATGACCTGCTCGAGCACGTGCTCGGGCAGCTGCCCGTGGGCCACGGCGATGCGCGCCTCCGGCACGAGCTCGGCCAGTTGGGAGGCGATCCGGTTGATGCTCGACACGCGGTTGTGCACGAAGAACACCTGTCCCTCGCGCAGCAGCTCGCGGCGGATCGCGGCGCTCACCTGCTTCTCGCTGTAGGGGCCGACGAACGTGAGGATCGGATGCCGGTCCTCGGGCGGGGTCGCCAGGGTGGACATCTCGCGGATGCCGGTCACCGCCATCTCGAGGGTCCGCGGGATCGGCGTGGCGCTCATCGCGAGGATGTCGACGTTGGTCTTCAGCTTCTTGAGGGCATCCTTGTGCTCGACGCCGAACCGCTGCTCCTCGTCGATGATGACGAGGCCCAGGTCTTTGATCACGATCCCCTTCGACAGCAGGCGGTGGGTGCCGATGACGATGTCGACGGTGCCGTCGGCAAGCCCGTCGATGGCCTCCTTCGACTCCTTCTCGGTCTGAAACCGGCTGAGCGCGCGCAGATGCACGGGGAATCCCGCGAATCGCTCGGCGAAGGTCTCCATGTGCTGTCGCACCAGCAGCGTCGTCGGAACGAGCATGATGGCCTGCTTGCCGTCTTGCACGGCCTTGAACGCCGCGCGGATCGCGATCTCGGTCTTGCCGTAGCCGACGTCGCCCGAGATGAGGCGGTCCATCGGGATGGGCCGCTCCATGTCGGCCTTGACCTCGTCGATTGTCGTGAGCTGGTCGGGCGTCTCGGCGAAGGGGAACGCCTCCTCGAGCTCGCGCTGCCAGGGGGTGTCGGGCGGGAACGCGTGGCCCTTGCTCGCCATCCGGGCGGAGTAGAGCTTGACGAGTTCGACGGCGATGTCGCGTACGGCCTTGCGTGCCTTGCCCTTGGCCGCGGACCAGTCGCTGCCGCCCATCTTGCTGAGGCTGGGCGCCTCTCCCCCGACGTAGCGGGTGAGAAGGTCGAGCTGGTCGGTGGGCACGTAGAGCTTGTCGCCCGGGTAGCCGCGCTTCGAGGGTGCGTACTCGATCGCGAGGTACTCGCGACTGTTCTTCACCGGGTTGCGGCCACCGGTGGAGACCTCGCGTTGCACCAGTTCGAGGAACCGGCCGATACCGTGCGTGTTGTGCACGACGATGTCGCCGGTCTTGAGCTGCAGCGGGTCGACGACGTTCTTGCGCCGGCTGGCGAGCTTCTTGACCTGCCGGGAGTCGAATCCGGCGCTGCGCCCGTAGAACTCGCTCTCGCTCACAACTGCGAGTTTGGACTCGGGCAGTTCGAAACCGTGCTCGACGGACGCCTTCACGAGATAGGCGACACCGGGTTCGGCATCCACGGGGAAGTCGTCGACGATTCGACCGGCGAGGCCGTGTTCGCCGAGGGCTTCGGCGGCGCGCTCGACGAGTCCGGACCCCTGCGCGACAACGAGCACTGTCCAGCCCTCGGCCAATCGTGCGCCGAGGTGGTCGATCGCTCCGTCGACCCGGCCGGCGAAGCTCGGCACGCTGTCGGCGGCGATGCGCACATACTCGCCGGCGTCCTCGACCAGGGCGCTGATGGCGGCGGATGCTGCGGTGTCGACCGCGGACGGGGTGCCTGAAACGGTTCCGTCGACCGCGGTGCCACCTGCTGTCGCGCCACCTGCTACCGCGCCACCCCGGACCGCGCTTCGGACCACCGGTGCGACGGGCTCAGCTGCGCCGGTGTTGAATCCGCTGAAGGTCCACCAGGAGCGTGCGCCGGCCGCATCCCTCAGTGCGGGGAGGGTGAGGAAATCGCCCGAGTCGAGGTCGATGGGCGCCTCGGCGCCGGCCGTGGCCGCATTCCAGGCGGCACTGAGGAACTCGCGGTTGGTCTCGACGAGGCTCACGGCACGGGAGGCGACTCGCTCAGGGGCGAGCACCGCGATCGCGGTGCTCGCGGGCAGGTAGTGGGTGATCGGCACGAGCCGGTCGACGAGGGCGGGCGCGAGCGACTCCATGCCGTCGACGGGGATGCCTTCGGCGATCTTGGCGAGCATCTGAGCGAGGCTCGGGAACTCGTGCTGCATCTCTCGCGCGCGCTGGCGCACCTCGGGGCCGAGAAGCATCTCGCGGCTCGCGGGCAGTTCCGTCTCGGCGAGCTGCTCGGACAGCGACCGCTGGTCCGCGACCGAGAACGGACGGATGTGCTCGATCTCGTCGCCGAAGAACTCGGCGCGCACCGGGTGCTCGGCGTCGGGGGCGAAGACGTCGAGGATGCCGCCGCGCACGGCGAACTCTCCGCGCCGGGTGACCATGTCGACCCGCGAATAGGCGAGGTCGACGAGCTGGGAGGACAGTGTCGCGAGGTTGTAGCCGCGTCCACCGGCGACGAGGCGCAGCGGGTCGAGACTCGTGAGGTTATCGGAGAGGGGCTGGAGAGCCGCACGCACACTCGCGACAACGACGATGTCGCGAGCCGGCGTGCCCGCGTCGACCTGCGCTTGCCAGGCCTGGAGGCGGCGGAGCGCATGGATGCGTTTGCCGACCGTTTCCGCGCTGGGGCTGAGCCGTTCGTGAGGGAGGGTCTCCCACGCGGGGAACTCGATGATCTCGGCATCCGGCATGACGCTCGGGAGAGCCGATCGGAGCGACTCGGAGTCGCGCCCGGTTGCCACGATCGCGAAGAGAGACTTGGGGCCTTCGCGGGCATCGAGCAGTCCGGCGACGAGAGGGGCCCGGAGTCCGTCGACGAGAGAGAAATCGGCACTTCTGCGCGCATATTTCAGGGCAGCATCGAACGTCTGGGCGCGCGAAAGCGCCGGAATTAAGCCCTGAAGAATCACCGGGGAAGTCTACGCTCGCTCGCTGGCACTCTCCTGCGGCGGGGTGGACCACGATTTTGATTCGGCGGGGATGGTGGCTGGTCGCGGGGCGGGCTGGGTCGACTGCGGCGGGCTGGGTCGACTGCGGCGGGCTGGGTCGACTACGGCGGGCTGGGTCGACTACGGCGGGCTGGGTCGACTGCGGCGGGCTGGGTCGACTGCGGCGGGCTGGGTCGACTACGGCGGGCTGGGTCGACTACGGCGGGCTGGGTCGACTGCGGTCCGTTGCGTCTAGACCGGCCGGGACGGATCGACTCGTGGCCGCATCCGTCCCGGCACGGCCCGCGAGGATCGCTTGACCCCTGCCCCACCCCCGGCGAGCAGTTGTGGTCTAGTGCGGGCGTGGCATTCTGACTGCTCGACATTCCTGTCTCACGTCCGGCCCATCGCGACGATTTGCCCCCCTTCTGCTGCGCACGATGAGGCGGCTGCTGCAGAGCATGTCCGCCTTGTGTCCTTGGAGTTCGATTGTGTCTTTCACGGTCAGCTCGCTTTCTCTTTCCTCGCGACCGCGTTCTTGGCGGCGGCCGTAATGGTGGCGATGGTGGGTGTTCTGCTGGGGAGCAGGATGAGGGTTTGGGTGGGGTCGATGTTTTTTGGTGGTTGGAGCCAGTAGCTGTTGTTGAT